>CAJLJQ010000028.1:0-22046 GCA_905207015.1 uncultured Collinsella sp.
CAGCGGTTGCGCACGCGGCAAGATATCCGCAAAGGCATAGCGCAGGCACGCGCCCATATTAGGAAAAATCCAAGAGAAAAAAGGCTCGCGGAATGGGCCGACAAAACAGGGAAACCAGACAACTCGTGACCTGTAGTTTTCCATCAGGCTTTCCGCGCACAAAAAAACGCCGCACCCTGCAAGGATGCGGCGCTGCTATTCACCTCAAGAGAAGGCAGTCTTAAAGACCCAAAGCCTTCTTCAAGGAAGACACACGGCGGCGAGAAACGGGAATCTTCTCCTCCACGCCATTCAGGGTAAGAAGGAGCGTTCCGCCCGTGACGGGTTCGACCTCCTCGACCATGGCCAAATTGACCAGGTAGCCGCGATGAACGCGGAAGAATCCATGGCCGTCGAGGCGCTTTTCGAGCTGAGCCAACGAGACCGTGGAGAAATAACGATCGGAATCGGTTTGCAGGTACGCATAATCATCGCGCGCCATAACGTAGCGAATGCTATCGATGGCGATGAGAATCTTCTTGCCGCCCTTTTCCACCGGGATACGCTCGATGGTCACCTTGCTGTCCGTAACCGGCTTGGCGCGTTGCATGACTTTCTCGATCGCGCGATCCAAGCGAGCTTCCTCGACCGGCTTCATCAGATAATCGACGGCATCCACGTCGAATGCCTCGACCGCATGGTCGCTATACGCAGTCACAAATACGATCGCCGGCGGATTTTTGAGCTTATGCAGCGCCTCGGCAAGTTGCAGGCCCGAGGCACCGGGCATCGAGATATCGAGAAACACGACATCCACGCGACTTTCCATAAGCATCTCGATGGCGGAGCGGACGCTCGACGCCTCCGTGATCGTGCCGATCTTGCCCGTTTGCTCGAGCAAGAAGCGAAGCTCCGAGCGAGCCGGCGCCTCATCATCCACAATCATCGCACGCAGCATAGGGATAAAACCTTTCGTCAACTAACTACGCCGGGCATCCGTCGCATGACGTTGGGCCCGTAGCCTTTTATTTTACTCTTGAATGTCAAAGATGCTCTCTGACAAATCAAGATGAAGAAGCACTTTGGTGCCCTTGCCCGGCGCCGATTCGACACGCGTATAGGAGTGCGGCCCAAAAAAGCGATGGATGCGCTCCGAAATATTGTGCATGGCCACACCGGCGCCGCCACCCTGGGGAGAGCTGGCGTCGGGACGGGCAGAGCGCTCGTCAAACAGTCTGGCGGCGGTACCCTCATCCATGCCCACGCCATTATCGGCCACGGCAATCAAGATTGCATCCTCGCCGTCTTGGTGAACGGTCACGTCGATCCTCAGGGCGTCGTCATCGCCCATACCATGACGCACGGCGTTCTCGACAATCGGCTGGATCACGAACGCCGGCACCAGCGTATCTTCCACGTCCTCGGACACATCGAACGTCGCAAGCACGCGGTCCTCGCCAAAGCGGGCCTTCTCAAAGGTAAGGTAGCGCTTGGTCTGTGCGACCTCGCGCGAGACCGGAATAAGCGATCCCGAGTTGTCGAGCGTAGCACGATAGAACGATGAGAACTCACGAAGCAGTTCGCGGGCCCGCAGCGGGTCGGTGCGCGTAAACGATGCAATGGTGTTCAGCGTGTTGAACAGGAAGTGCGGGTTAATCTGCGCCTGCAGCGCACGCACCTCGGCGCGCGCTGTGAGTTCCTTTTGCACCTCGAGCTCGTGGATGGCGAGCTGCGTGGACAAGATCTCGGCAAAGCCCGAGGCAAGCGCGTACTGGGTACGGTCGACGGCGCGCGGGGTCTTGTAGTAGAACTTGAGCGTGCCGACGGTACGATCGCCCACCTTGATGGGGGCGATAATGCCGGCGGGGACTTGGTTGTGCGAGCCGTCCGAGCCCACGACATCCACCATACGGTTGAACGATTGCACGATGCCATGTTCGATAACGTAGCGTGTGGCAAGCGTGTGGATGGGAGAATCTGGCAGTAGCTTTTCCTCAAACTCGCCCGCGCAGGCAAGCACGTTGTCCTCGTCGGTGATGGCCACCGTCATGGCGCGCGTCTCGGGCAAAATGCGCTGGCACACCAAACGCGCCGACTCCTGCGTCAGACCGCCCTTAATGTCCTCGAGCATGGCCGAGGCCACCGAGAGCGTCTCCTCGGTGTACTGGGAGCGCACCGAATCGGGATTGAGCGTCAAAAAGATAAAGATGCACAGAAAGATGCACAGCAGCGCGCAGGCAATCACCGTGGCGATCGGCTCGATACCGGTCACCAGGGCAAAAATAAAGTACACCAGCACGCAAATGGCGCAGGCAACGGCAATGATGCGAAAGATTGATAATGAACTATCGCGCTGGGCGCGGCGGTCGATCATTCGGTCCCCTCCAGGATACTGATCAGTTGTGCGTCACGCCAAAGCCCGTCCATGATCTTGGGCCAAAAGCTCTGGAAACGCAGGTAGCTTGCAGCGTTTTGGCGTGCATAGGCCTTTGCCTCGTCGATACCATGGCGCCAGATGCGCAGGTAGCCCTCATGCTCGCGGGTAAACACGCTGCGGACCATAGCGGTCTTGCGCACGCGGTCGTCGAGCTCGCGCGAAATCCACGGGCCCGGGTAGGGCATGAGCGATGCCGCCGTAACGGGAATGAGCTCCTTTTGATGCGCGGCGAATGTCAACTTGGCCCGTTCGTAGTACCAACGGTATACATCCTGCATAAAGCGCGGTGAGCGCTTTTCGGACTCCGGAGGCAGATGGCGCACGGTCCACTCGTTATCGAACCACACGTCGTAGCCAAACATGCGCATGTTAAAGAGGTAATCCAAGTCCTCGCCGCGGGTGATAAACGGGTCAAAGGCCACACGCGTAAAGGCGCGGGCGTGCAGGGCCATCAGGCCGCCGCACACGTAGTTGGAGCGCGAGATGCGGGTGCCCGAGAGCGCCTTTTTCATCCAACGGTTGAACTCGATGCGCTTGGTCCACCAACGATGGCAGATGCCCGCCTTGTCCGTGGGAGCCAGCGGCGAGCCGTCGCGATCGTAGAAATAGCCGCTCTTGACCAAGATAGGCAAGCCCTGACGCGTCTGCTGCCCCAACGCATAGGTCGCGCGCTTCATAAAGTCGGCGTCGATGACAGTCTCATCGTCATCCAAAAAGATAACCGCGTCATGCCCCAGCACAGCGGCACAGGCCAGCCCCATGTTGCGGATGGCACCGTAGCCTCGCAGGCTCACGCACTCGCCCGAACCCTTGGGCGCGATCTGAGCAACCCGATCTGCGATGCGCGAGGCCTGGGTGTTGGTGACAACGGTGACCTTGAGCGTGGGATGCGCGTCGACAATCTCGTGCACGCGCAGCGACACATCGGCTGTGGCAGAAACGGGACAGACCACCAAAAGGATGATGCGCGGGATGTCGCACACCTGCTCAAGCGAGGCCAGGCAGCGGTCGAGTTCGGGATTGTCGGCGTTGAGTCGCGTCGAATGGTCATAGGTGCCAGGGGCGTTTGCGCAAGCGTCATCGCCCGCCCAATACGTTGGAATCACGACCGTGGCGTTCATGCCTTACCCTCCCTGCAACACAAAAACGGGACGCCGCCAAACACAGGCGACGCCCCGCGACCTAGCTGATTCCATCATACCCACTTGGACAAATCATTGCTCGCAAGTCGCAATGTTTATTGCGGATAACCCCAAAAGAGTACCGTGGACAGGCACAATAGCCGCTCGCTCCTATGCGGCATGCCCTGCCGCCCGAGTCATGCGGGACAAGCGGACCAGCAGCATAAAGCCAACGACCAGCAGCACACCAATGGAAAGGACGCCCAGCGACGGGTTGCCGGTCAGCGAGGTGACGACCGACACCAGGAAGGTGCCCATAACGCTTGCATAACGACCAAAGATGTCAAAGAAGCCGTAGTACTCGTTGGACTTTTCCTTGGGGATAATGCGGCCAAAGTAGCTACGGCTGAGCGCCTGCACGCCGCCCTGGAACAGGCCGACCAAAATGGCAAGCACCCAAAACTCAAAGGCGGTCTTTAGGAAGAACGCGGCGAACAGCACAATGCCCATGTAGGCGGCGACCGCCACCAGGATCATGTTGAGCGTGCCCACGCGTCCGGCGAGCTTGCCATAGATGATGGCGGACGGAAAAGCAACAAACTGCGTGACGAGCAGCGCCAGGACCAGCTGCGTCGAATCGATGCCCAAGGCCGATCCGTAACTGGTGGCCATGGAAATGACTGTGTGCACACCGTCGATATAGAAGAAGAACGCGATCATGTAGACCAGCACGGTCTTGTTGTGGGCGATCTCGCGCATGGTGTGTCCGACCTCGGAGAACACACCGCCCACGATGTGGCCGATGGTGTCCTCGGGACCGCGCTCGCGACCGTACTTTTGCTTATAGGTGCGAATGAGCGGCAGGGTAAAGATGAGCCACCAGGCACCAGTGATGATAAACGACAGACGCGTTGCCAGCATGGTGGGGACGCCAAGAGCGGGGCCACCCATGATAAGCGCCAAGCAGATGATGAACGGCACGGTGGAACCGATGTAGCCCCAGGCATAACCCGAGCTGGACACGGCGTCCATGCGCTCGTCGGTGGTAATGTCAGGCAGCATGGCGTCGTAGAACGTCATAGAAGAGTTAAGGCCGATGGTGCACAGCACGTACACGGTCAAAAATGCCATGGCGGACATTGGGATAGCCTGCGCCAGGCAAAGAACCAGGCCCGTGAGGAAGAAGCCCAAGAAGAACTTGATCTTGTTGCCGGCGTAATCGGCGAGCGCGCCCAGAATGGGCATGAGCATGGCAATGACCAGCGAGGCAATCGTCTGAGCGTTGCCCCAAGCGACCACCAGGTCTGCCGAGGAAGCACCGGTATTGATGGCGTTAAAGTAGATGGGCACCACCGAGGTATTGAGCAGCACGAGGGCCGAGTTTCCCACATCGTACATGACCCAGTTACGCTCGAGCTTGGTGTATTTCATGGACAGGGACCCTTCGTATTCGCCCGATATGCAGTTAGTTCATCGTACCCCAATTGTCCAGAAGCGCCGGTAAGGATTCGGCAAAGGGGCACGCATGGGCCCTACTCCTCGCGGTCGAACTCCTCGTCGGCGCCGAGCACGCGACCGCTGTAATTGACATGGTTGGTCACGGCTTCCATATCGCCGGTCTCGATAAAGCGGGCAACCGTGCACTCGTAATCGAGCAGCGCGCGGTCAAAGACCTCGGGGAAGTTCTCGGTCGAGACCTCGTCGGTAAAGGGATTCTTCCATGTCAGATGGCCCAGGTTACCGGTGCGCTCGGGCAGCTCCGTCGTCACGCGATGGGCAAGGCCGTCGAGCAGCGAGTAGTCGTGCACCAAGCCCTCAACCAGCGAGATCGCGCGCGTCTTTACGGAGCCGGCCGGCTCAATCGCGCGGTAAAGTCGCTGCATATTGGCAACGGCAGCACCGTACTCCCCCGCCGGAATGTCAATGCCGTACACGCGTCCGGCAACATAGCTCATCAGCACGCCGGCCACGCGATTGATGCGATCGGTGGTGACGATCTCGCCCGCCGGCGGGTAATCGTCAACCGTAGCGCCATCGCGTTTAAGCTGCAGCATCAGTACATCCAGGTCGCTCTCGATCACGGCATGGACCTGACTGCTCGAATCCTCAAGCTCTGAATCGGACTCCACGATGCCAAACTGTTGCTCATAGACAAAGGGGTGAGCGTTGCGGTCGAGCACGTAATGAGACAGCAGGCCCAGCGCAAAGGCACGACCCAAGCTGGCGTCGCGCGGCAGCAGATGCGACACGCCATCGCGCAGGCACGCGAACTGGCGAGACATGCGCGACCGATGCATGACCTGCGCCAGCAGCGTGCAGTCGGAAACACGCGGTGTCAGAATGTGAAAGAAAAACGGGTCGGGGCCTTGGTTGCCCAAGATAAAGGCAATGCGCTCTTCATCGGACGTGATGACGCCCTGCGGAAGACGGTCGATGCTTTCCTCGCCAAACAGATGATGGGTGATAAGCGCGGGCATAATGATCCTTTCGATTTCATTCGATGCCACCCATTATGCCCACCGCGCGCCCATACCAAACCTGCGATGGTAAACGACGACACGCAAGCCTCTTACGCAAGCCCCAGGTGCGACTTGACCTCGGCGGCACGACGACGGGACACCGGCACCGTCGAGCTCACGCGGTCGAGCCTGAGCTCCATCAACCCCGTGGAGCCAATCTCAACATTGTGCACGTCTTCCAAATTGACCAGATAGCTGCGATGAACGCGAATAAAGCCCTCGGAGCCCAAGCGACGCTCGAGCGAAGAGATCGACTCATTGATCAGGTAGGTTCCCTCGGCGCAGATGGCGTTGCAAAAATCGGCGCGCGCCTCAAAGTAGCAGACGTCTGCGGCGGGAATGAACACCTTTTTGCCCCCGCGGTCCACCGTCAGACGCAAAGGCTGGCGCGGAGCGTGGATAACACGACGGGCACCCAAGGCTGCCTCGATCTTGTCGAGTGCCTTTGACAGGCGTGCGTCCTCGACCGGCTTGACGACATAGTCGACCGCATCAAGGTTATAGGCATCGGCCGCATACTCGGCAAATGCCGTCACAAACACCACGACCGGCGGCGTTTTTAGGTTCTGCAGCGTCTCGGCAAGCTCAATTCCCGAGCGGCCGGGCATCGTGATATCCAAAAACAGCACGTCGGGCTTGTTCGACAGAATCGACTCCACGGCCTCGGTGACATTGCCCGCCTCGGCAATCTGTCCCACACGTGCATCCTTTTCCAACAGATAGCGTAGCTCAGCCCTAATTGGAGGCTCGTCATCAACCACCAAGATGTTCCAGCCTTCGGACATATGTGCTTCCCCTCTTTTTTCTCAATCCAACCGCGTGCTACACCGTCAACGGCGCCGGTTCATGCGGCTCGCCGTTCAATTCAACGATGACCTGTGTTCCCACGCCTTCCTGGGACTTCACGCGCATGCCGGAATCTTCTCCGTAAAAGAAATGGATGCGCTGAAGCACGTTGAAGAGCGCCAGGCCGCAACCTCGCTTGATGGATCCGTCGGCGGTAATGCTCTCGGGCTCCTCTCGGCGATGCTGCTCAAACAGATGCGCGCAGACTTCTTCGCTCATACCGATGCCGTCATCTTCGACGATGATCTCCAAGCCGTCATCGGTCTCAAAAGCCCTAACACGAATAGAAAGCGGCTCGGTCTCGCGCTGCGCATGCTTGATGCAGTTTTCGAGCAGCGGCTGCAAGATAAACGGCGGCACCAGGCTGTCGCGCACCTCAAAGTCGATGTCGACCGAAACGCGCAGACGGCCATCACCATACCGGGCCTGCATAAGATTGATATAACGGGTGCCCTGTTCCACCTCGTGCTCGAGCGTGGTGAGTGTATCGGAGTCAGAAAGCGTCTGACGATAGTAGTTGGAGAAGTCGATCAGCAGCGATCGTGCCTTGTCGGGCTCGGTTCGAACGAGCGACACAATCGTGCTAATGGTATTGAATAGAAAATGCGGGTCGACCTGCGACTGCAGGGCGCGCAGCTCCACGCGGGCTGTGAGCTCGTCCTGGCGCTCGAGCTCAAAGCTGGCGAGCTGCGTGGAGATGAGATCGGCAAAACCCGAGGCCAACGCCGTCTGGCGCATATCGATGCTGCTCAGGCGGGGATAGTACAGCTCGAGCGTACCCACGCAATGCCCGCGCACGGTAAGCGGCGCGACAATGCCGGCGCGCAGGCGGGGAAAATAGCCGCCCGTCTCATTGGAGGCGTCGCGCGAAAATACACTCTGCTCGCCGGACTCGATCACGTTGAGCGTGGTCTTGAGCACAACCGGGGTGCCGGCAGGGCACTTTGCCGAGTCCTCGCCCCAGCTTGCCAACACCTGTTTGCCATCGGTAAAGCAGATGGCAGAGGCGATGGTCTCGGACAGGATAATTTTAGAGGCGCCCAGGGCCGCTTCGGGCGTAAGGCCGCGCGACGTGTAGGCGAATATTTTTGATGCGATGGCGAGCGTACGGTCGGTTGCGCTCGATGTGAGGTCGTCGGGGACCACAAAGACATACGAGAAAAAGAAGCACAGCATGACCAAGCCGGCAATGACGACAACGCCCGGAACGGGATTGGGATTATCGGTTAAATCCCAGATAAGCAGCAGGATAAGCGCCGGAACGACAATACCGAGCAGGATGGCCTGAACCACATGCTGGGCCGTACGAAAGACCTTGGTAGAGTTGTAGCTCTTGCCCAGAATCAGCCTGTTTAAATCCACCGTCATCCCCTCTTGTCCTTAGCACCCATAGCAATAAAGAGGGCCGCAAGCGACCCCCTCCATTGCATTATGCAATCAAAAACTGTGTTTTACATCAAGCCATCGACAAACGGTATCTTAGGCGCTGTATTTGTTAGCCTCACCAAAAGTGCCAGCCTCGACGATCCAGCCATCCTTCATGATGACGTCCATGTTGTCGGTGTTGAGCACGTGGATGTCGGCGGCGACGTCACCGTTGACAACCAGCAGGTCGGCGCACTTGCCGGCCTCGATGGAACCGGTCTCGTCCTCGATGTGGCACATCTTGGCACCGTTGAGGGTGGCGCAGGTGATGGTCTCGACCGGGGTGAAGCCGATCTTGTCGACGAACTCGTACATCTCCTCGATGGAGCAGGTGCCGTACGGGGTGACGAAGGAGAAGGAGTCGGAGCCGATCGTCATGACGACGCCGCGCTTCTTGGCCTCGCGCAGGCAGTCGTAGTTGCGCTGCAGCTCCTTCTCGACCAGGGTGCCCTCGTACTTGTCGTGCAGCTCGGGGACGTAGACGGGCGGATAGGTGGCGTACCAGGTGGGCAGGAAGGCGATCGTCGGGGTGAAGAAGGTGCCCTGCTCGGCCATGAGGTCCATGGTTCGCTCATCGATATCGAAGCCGTGAATCAGCTGCTCGCAGCCAAAGCGAACGGAATCGTAGGCAGCGGCGTGGTTGTTGTAGCAGTGGCTCCACACGGGGATGCCGACCATCTTGGCCTCTTCGACCACAGCCTGGATCTCCTCGGAGCAGTAGTGCTGGTCGCGGCCGGAGTCCCAGCGCCAGATGCCGCCACCGGTAGCCCAGATCTTGATGGCATCTGGGTTCTCGCGCAGGCGACGACGGACGGCCTTGCGCAGATCCCAAGGACCGTCGACCTGATCGCCCCAGGGGTGCGATTCCTTGTTGAGCTCCTGGGTGCAGTGGTGGGAGTCGCCGTGACCGGCAACGCGGCAGAAGCCCAGACCGGTTGCCAAAACGCGCGGGCCCTTGAAGACGCCCTTGTCGATGCAGTCACGGATCTGGATACCAAAGCGGCCGATCTCGCAGACGGTGGTAAGGCCGTGGGTGAGGCAGTCGTAGGCCTGCTTGACGGCGACGGCCTGCTTCTCGAGGAGCGGCTGCATGACCCAGTCGGTGTCATCGTCGGTCAGGTTGCCCGAGAAGTGCAGGTGGGTGTCGATCAGGCCGGGAAGGACGGTCTTGCCGGCGGCGTCGATAACCTCAACGCCCTCGGGAAGGTCCTGCATAGTGCCGGCGTACTCGATCTTGCCGTTGTCGTCGACGAGAACGAGGGAGTTCTCGACCGGCTCGGCACCGGTACCGTCGATGAGCTTGCCGCCAACGATTGCATACTTAGTGGACATGGTTCCTCCTTATGGATCCATATAGTGGGCGAGGCCGTGTTGGGTTAAGGCCTCACAAAACTACCCAAGTGGTGCCGGGTTCGGTGCGCGGGAGAGAGGATTCCGCGCACCCGATCCGCCCCGGCTAGGCGCTACTTTTTGCGGGAATTGGTAAAGGCCATAAGAGCCAGGCCAATGGCCAGCCAGCCGATCACGATGCTCCACTCCACCATGTTGAGGGAGGCGGGAGAGAACGGAATCACGAGCAGCCCGATGATGACGGCGCAGGCAGCGACAGCGAGGCAGATGCCAAACTTGCCGCCGGGCACCTCGTAGGGACGAGGCAGGTCGGGCTCGGTGAAGCGCATGCGCAGGCAAGCGAGGGCGACCATGCCGCAGGAGAAGATGAAGGCGAGGGCCGACACGTTGGTCAGAGGAATGAGCATGTTCTTGCCCAGGAACGGACCGATGACGGTGATGACGCCCAGGACGACGCAGGCGAGCTTGGGAGCGCCGGACTTGGGATCGACCTCGGCGAACTTCTCGGGCAGCTGGCCCTTGCGGCCCATGGCGAGCATGATGCGGCTCGTGGCGCCGTAGAAGGAGTTCATCGGGCCCATGGGTCCAAGCGTGGCGATGACGAGCATGGCCAGGTACAGAAGCATGTTGATGCCCTTGAGGCAGGCAAGCGCGGGAACCGGGCTCTTAACAAACTCATGCCAGTCGAGGATGGTGCCGAACGAGTAGATGCAGACCATGTAGAAGCCGCCTGCGGCCAGCAGGGCTAGGGAGATGATCTTGCCGAACTTGTTCCAGTTGAGGCCCTCGGCTGCTTCCTCAGCCTGCTGAGGAATGGTGTCGAAACCGGCGTAGAAGAACGGGGTCAGAACCAGGACCGACACGATGCCGGCGAACAGGCTGGTGCCCTCGGTAGCGGGCTTGCCGCCACCAGCGCCGGTGACCTGGGAGAACAC
Source organism: uncultured Collinsella sp. (assembly GCA_905207015.1). Classification (GTDB taxonomy): domain Bacteria; phylum Actinomycetota; class Coriobacteriia; order Coriobacteriales; family Coriobacteriaceae; genus Collinsella. Next base: position 10,613 of record CAJLJQ010000028.1, read on the forward strand.
GGGCATGGCGTTGTCCGGCGAGCCGGTGAACAGCGAGACGCCCATGGCGAGCAGCATGCCGCAGAGCAGGGCCTTGGTCAGGAAGGCCTGCAGCTTGGCGGCCGAGCTGGCACCGCGGAAGTTGAGGAAGATGACGTAGGTTGCAAAGCCGAGCGCGATCAGCGTCGGGAACAGGTAAACGTCGGCGCCCAGGATGGTGTAGAGCTTGACGGCTCGCAGCCACTCAAGGCCGGGCAGGCTGCCGAACATCTCGGACACGAGGGTCGAGATGGCGATGGCCTCCCACGGGCACAGGATGCCGTTGCCCAGGGCCAGGAGCCAGCCGGTGATGTAGCTCATCGTACGGCCAAAGCTACGATCGACATACTCGACGATGCCGCCCGAGATGGGGATAGCAGCCGTGAGCTCACCGAAAACAGCTCCGACGGGCACGAGAAAGATTGCACCCAAGAGGAATGCGATCATAGCGGGAACGGGACCGCCGCCCACGACCATCCAGTCGCCGACCTGCAGAACCCAACCGGTACCGATGATGGCACCGAAACCGATGGTGAAGAAGTTCCAGAGCGAGAGCGTTTTCTTCATGCCACCGTTACCTTCGACTGCAACTTCTGCGTTCTTGTCCGCCATTGTTCCCCTCCTTTCCTTATTGACGCCTCTTTGACGTCACCCCTTGCACGGTCTGTTTTGCCGCGCGCTTTTATTTCGTGGCTTTAAGATACGGCCTTGGCACAGCAGCGCCGCTTGCGGCTCGACCGAAGGCAGAACCGCAAAACGAGCGGCGCCGTTTTTGGGACGAACGGCACGGTTTGCCGCTCATTGTTGTCGCCCGTCCGACGGGCGTACGCTCATCGGACGCATAGAGAGATGTTTTTGAGGCCGTGTGTTTTGCGCCTTTCGTACCGTTTACCGAGCTTTTGACGCGCGGACCCATTTGTTGCACATCTTTTTTGTAGGATAGACAGGTTATACATGAGACAAGGCGGTACGAATGGCATACGGATACAACGACGGTGATCAACGGCGACAAAGCGTTCGCCTTGCTGGCCGCACCACGCCGACGCCCAGAAGTGCCACGAGCAGCAATCCGCAACGCCCTCAAGAGCAACCCAGGTCTTCGTCTCGGCAGCAGACAAACGGAACACGGCAGAGTGGCCGTCCGAGCACGGGCACAAGCGCACAGCAAGATAGCCGCTTGGGCGCGCGCACTCGACAGCGCCAAGCCGAGGTTCCGCAACTGCGCCGCAACGGCGCACGTCAGCCCGGCATCCATATCAACCGCTTCTTTTCGCATCCCCAAGGCGGACGCGACGGCAAGCCCTACCGCTCGACATCGTTCGTGAATGCCCCCGCCCTGCCGGCTCGTCAGCTTTGCCTCGCACTGTGCTCTATCCTCATCTGTCTGGTCTTTGTGCTTATGAGCTCCTGTATGTCCCACGGCTCGGCCGGTCTCGAGCCCACCGCCGAGGACAAGCTGCTCAAGGCCCCCGTCGCGCCCGGTTATTCTTTCGCCTTTTCGACCCCGCGCTCGCAATGGCAAGCCGGCACGATGCCCCATATCTATCAGATCGACCCTGCATGGTCGGAGCTGCCTTACGCCGGCGGTACCATCCGCCAAAATGCTTGCGGGCCTACGTGCCTCACCATGGTCTATATCTTTAAGACGGGACGCACCGATATGACTCCCGTCGATATGTGCGCGCTTTCCGAGGCAGGCAATTACGCCCCCACCGGTGCAACCGAATGGTCGTTTATGACGAGCGGTGCGTGGCAGTTGGGACTTAACGGAACGGAGCTTCATAACGATCGCGACTCGATGACTCAGGCGCTGCGTTCGGGAGCGCCCGTCATCGCCGCCGTTCGGCCGGGCACCTTTACCAACGTGGGCCACTACATTGTGCTTTACGGTATTGACGACGCCGACCAGATTGAAGTCTTCGATCCCAACTCGGCCAGCCGCAGCGCCCGCCGCTGGGGCGTCGTAGAGGTCCTTAACGAAGTCGAAGCCATGTGGGCCTACTACTAGTCATTGGGCACTCATTGCACTCATTGGGGACAGACTTAAATGAGTAGCCCCAGGCTGCCAGGAACTGCCGACACGGAAAGCGCATCCCATTTTGGAGCTCAATAGCGGGATGCACTTTCCGTTAGCGGCCCGTTTGGGAAACTACGTTCCACTTTCCGGCAACATTCCGGGATGCATTTTCCGATTGGGGGCCTCAAGGGAAACTATGTCCCATGTTGGACGCTCATTCTGGGATGCGCTTTCCGCAGTTGATTGATGCGGGCTTTAAGGACTGTTCCAAGCTGCCAGCAGAAAAGGAACGTCCCCAAGTGCCGGGTTTCCGCAGTCATTGGGGACAGACTTAAATGACTAGTCTTTTAAGAACGTCCCCAATGACTACCCACAGAATGAGGGTCTCATCGGGGACTAGGTAAATAGCAAAAGCCCCCGCGGCCGAAACGGGCCACGGGGGCAGCAGGCTTGCAAGGGTTAACTCAAGTCCTCGCCATTTGATGCAATGACCTTTTGATACCAGCAGAAGCTGTCCTTTCGGTAGCGATCGAACGTGCCTTTGCCCGTATCATCGGCATCGACATAAACAAAGCCATAGCGCTTCTTCATCTGCCCCGTCGAGGCCGACACCAAATCGATACAGCCCCACGGCGTGTATCCCATCAGGTCAACACCGTCCTCGACAATTGCATCGCGCAGCGCAAGAATATGCCTTCGCAGGTAATCAATATGATACGCATCGTGGACTTTGCCGTCTTCCAGCGCATCGAGTCCGCCCACACCGTTCTCGGCGATAAAGAGCGGAAGATGGTAACGATCGTGGTAGCCGGCAAGCGTCACGCGCAAACCCAGCGCATCGATCTGCCACTTCCAGGCAGTCTCTTTATCCTTGAGGTACGGATTGCGCAACGTCGGGAACACGTTGCCCTCCGCCTTCTCGGCGATCACCTGATCATCGGCGCACACCAAGCGCGAGCAATAGTACGAGAACGAGATGAAGTCGACCGTATGCTCTGCCAGATACTCCGTATCGCCCGGCTCAAAGGGCACGTGAACACCCTCTTTCTCGAGTGCACGCAGCTTCCAAGCAGGATAGGCGCCCGCAGCCATCACGTCTGTGTAGAAGTAGCGGCCGCGGTCCTCCTCATACGCAAGCCATACGTCCTCGGGCGCACAACGGTACGGATAGGTCGCACCGGCAGCGACCATGCAACCCACCTTGTTTGCGGGATCGATCTTGTGCAGAATCTCGACAGCGCGAGCGCTCGCCATAAACATATGGTGCGAGAACGCCGCGGTCACGGCTGCACGGTCACGCTCATCCTCGAGCGTGACACCCGCGTTGAGATAGGACAGCGCCACGCTGTTGATCTCGTTGAACGTAAGCCAATAACGCACGAGGCCCTGGTACGCGCGTCCGACGGTCTCGACGTAGTGCGCATACCGCTCGATCATCTCTCGGCTTTGCCAGCCACCATAGCGCTCGACCAGAGCCAACGGATAGTCGTAGTGCGACAGCGTCACAAGCGGCTCGATTCCATGCTCGCGCAGCGCCTCGAATACCTGACGGTAAAACTCCAAGCCCTCGCCGTTGGGCTCGGTCTCCATCCCTGTGGGAAAAATACGGCTCCAGCAAATTGAAAGACGCAGGCACTTAAAGCCCATCTCGGCAAAGAGCTCGACATCCTCGTGCCAATGATGGAAGAAGTCGTTGCCCCAGCGGCATGGATACAGCCTGTCCGGATCGTCCACGGGCTTTTGCCTGCCAAACATTACATCCCAGCGGTCGGAACCCTGTGGGATCAGGTCGGAGTGCGACATGCCGCGGCCGCCCTCGTTCCAGCCCCCTTCGGCCTGGTTGGCGGCGAGGGCACCACCCCACAAAAAGCCCTCGGGCATACCGGCGGCAGACGTTCTGTCAAAGTAACTCATGCTACTCAGCATCCTCGGCAGAAGCTGCCGCGGCGTTCTCCTGCTCCTGAGCCAGGAGCTGGTTATCGTACACCTTAAAGAACGGGTACCAGACCACAGCCATGACCACGATCAAAACGATCGTAAACACCCAGATGCGCGGGTCGAGGCACTGGACAAAGCCCTGAACGAAGATGGGGAACGTGCCGCTCACCAAGATGTAGAAGTTAGAGACAAGACCCAGTGAGACCGCACCCCAATACAGCAGGGCCGAGATCATGCCGCCTAGCACAAACGGAATCATGAGGATCGGGTTGAAGATGATGGGCGCGCCGAAGATCGCGGGCTCGGAGATACGGAAGAAGCTCGGCACGATCGATGCCCTGCCAAATGCCTTGAGCTGCTGCGACTTTGCCCTAAACGCGCAGAGCGCCACAAAAGAGAACGTATTACCCGTGCCGCCGATGAGGTTGATGGCCAACGACATGAGCACCGGGTGGAACTCAAGCGGCTGCCCGGCAGCATAGAGCGAGGCGTTGGCGGCAAAGGCGGCAAGCGAGACCGGGGCGGTGATGGGCATTACGATCATGTTGCCGTGGACGCCAAAGCACCAAAACAGCAGCGTCATGAAGCAGATAAGCAGTGCGCCGGGCACAGAGTCAACTGCGACGGAAAGCGGGGCAGCGAGCAGCTTCTCGATAACCGAGGGGATGGACAGCGCGGGATCGATCATCTGGATCAGCAGGTTGCCGCCAAAGAAGATGAGGATGTTGGCGAGCATAGGTACGATGGCGCCAAAGGTTTCGGACAAAAACGGCGGCACGCCATCGGGCATCTTGATGGTGATGCCCTTGGTCTGGCAGAAGCGCGTGACCTCGACGGAGACCAAGGCAACGATGATGGCGGTAAACAGGCCCTGCGCACCCAGATAGGTGCAGGGGACCGCCTGGAGCACGGACTCGTCAGCAAGCTGGTAGTAGGACGACGGCGCCGCGGCGATCAGGAACATCACCAGCGAGGTCATGCCGGCGTTAAGCTTGGGCATCTTGTAGGTGCCCGCCAGGTTATAGGCGATTGCGAACGTCACGATCACCGACAGTATGCCCATCGTCATATTGAAGGGGATGAGCAGCGTGAGCTTATTGGCCGTCGCAAAATCGAGCCAAGGGCCAAAGACGGACCAGAACCCGCCCTGCGCCACCAGGTCGGCCGTGACCGGCGGGTTGGCGAGGATCATAAAGACGGCAGATACCAAGATGAAGCTGATCGCGCTCATAAAGCCCTTTTGCATGGAGGCAAAGTGGCGCTCGGTGCCGCAGAAATTGGCGATAGGGGTCAGTTTTTCCTGAAGCAGGGTCATGAACTTCTCCATGGTTGCCTCCTAACCCAACAGCGACTGGGCGAGTGCCAGCACGTTGGCGGCGTTGCCCATGCCGTAGTCCTGTGCGGGGATGACCGCGGTCGGCTTACCGCTCCCCTGCTTGACGGTGTTGAGCTGGTAGGACACCTGCGGCCCCAAGAGCAGCACGTCATAATTGGCGCACGTCTCCTGATACTCGCCGATACCCACCGCATCGATATCGAGCTCGATGCCGTTTTGCTCCGCATATTTCTCGAGTTTCTTCATCAGAATGCTTGTAGACAGACCAGCTGCGCAAACAAGAAGGATCTTCATAAGGGATTCCCTTCGCATTGATTGGTTGGATAGTCACCGCACGCCGCTAGGCGTTCTTGGTTGCAGTGCACTCATACAGGCAGATCAGCTCCTGCACGAGCTCCTGAGCAAGCATGGAGCACATGAGGTGGTCCTGAGCATGGACCAGCAACACATCCACCGACAGATGCTCGCCCGCTGCCTCAGTCGAAAGCAGCTGCGTTTGGATGTGGTGAGCCTTGATTCCCGCATCCTTTGACTGCTTCATGAGTTTGGCGGCGGCGTCAAAATCCCCCGCTTTTGCCTTTTCAAGGGCTTCGAAGGCAAGGCTGCGTGCCTCTCCCGCTGCAGCGACCAGCTGAAACGAAACCATCTCGGTTCCCTGATCGTCCATAACGGTCTCCTCTCCCGTGATGTTTGGTTTGTACTTGAATATTCGAAACGCCTATCTCCCGCCCGCAATCCTCGAGGTTTATTGCAGGTAGACAGACAGGGTTATCGACAAAAGAAGTCTTAAGCCGTATGCGCTTGCACAAGCGCCATCAGCTCATGCCAGGACCGGCGCTCGCGTAGGCGCTCGACCCCCTGGCGGTCCATAAAGATCTCGGCGAGCAGTGAGCTCAAGATCCGCGCCTCATCGCCGCCCGACCGGGCAAACGACACCATAAAGACGATATCGACCTCATGGCCGTATTCGTCCCAAAGAATGGGATGTTCGAGCAGGCCCACGGTAACAAAGGCCTCGGCGCTCAAGGGATGCATCCCATGGGGCATGGCTACCCCATTGCCAAACGAGGTGGCACTCGCGCTCTCGCGCTCGGCGACCTCTTGGGCAAACTGGGCATCGACACGGCCGCTCTCGACGGCGCGCTCGGAGAGATATCGGAGAACGGCCTGCTTCGACGGCGCCTCAACGCGGTTGAAGAACAGGGCACGGCTAAAGAAAGAGCTTACGGAGTCCGATTGCGCAGTGTCGTCGCTCAGCACCTTGCGGATAGCGTTGACATCGCTCGTCTCCAAGAAGAAATCGGCCTCGCGGACGGGCACGGGCAACTTGACGTTGAGCGGCACCGTTGTGAACACGTAGTCGATGTGCGAAAAATCGAACGTTCCCACGCGGGCGACATCGCATGTCTCAATCGAATCGATATACATGCCAAACTGCTTGCGGTACTGGTGCTCGAGCATACGGGCGCTTCCCGCTCCCGAGGCGCACACGATCAGGATGCGCTTGCGACGCGGCTGGTCGGCTTGCTGCTCGAGGGCCAGGGCAAATGCCATGGCGATGTAGCCGAGCTCTTCATCAGAGGGCTGGCTGCCAAAATGACGCTCGAGTACCTGCGAGGTGCCAGCTGCCATCGAATAGGCCAACGGAAACCTCGTCTTGATATCGGGCAGCATGGGGTTATCCATATGCATGTGATATTCAAGGCGATAGCCCAGAGGGCCGATATGCCGAGCAAGGTTCATGCGAAGTTCAAGATCGCCGCTAAAGTCAAACCTAAACTCATCGTTGACCGCACGTACCATCTCGGAAGCAATCTCCCACATCTCGTCCGAGATAACGGCAGAGCCCTTCTCGGGCACGCCCGTGCCCCTGCCGAGCAAATGGATTGCGATAAAGGCAACCTCTTCTCGGGGCATGCTCACGCCCAGGGCATCCTTGATGTTTGCGGCAATCTGGAAAGCCGCGGCGTATTCGCGCGTTCCCTCCAGTTTTTGAACGTCCGATTCTGCAGCTGGGACATAGCAGCCCTGCTCGATGCGGCAAAGAGCAATGTAAAGATGCATGATGAGATTGCGGGATGCCAGCGAGCTCACCGTGACGGGCGAGGCCGTCAGGGCATCGTCCACACATGCGGCGATGGCCCGCAGGCGCTCGGCGAGCTTTGCATCGTCGGTGTCGGGCAACACGGGCCTCACCAGCGAGGCCAGGCACAGGCGCCGTTGTGACTCCCCGCCCGCAACGCGGATTCCGTAGCGTGGGCGCTTTTCGAGCGTTAAGTCAAATTGGGCGAGTTTCTGCTCTACCAGACGCATGTCATTGGACAGAGTTCGCGCCGAAACGTAGAGTAAATCCGCATACTCCTCAATCGTCACCCACTGGGACCGCATGAGGAGGTCGTTAAGAAGGAAGGACACACGGCCGTCGCGCGTATCAGGAATGCCCGGATGGGCCAGAGCCGCACCGTCTAGCAAGCGAGCAAGCTCATCTGCACGTGCAACATCGATACGATACTGCCCCTTGCTGCCAACGATGCGTGCAACCCCTGCAAGGTTGTCGTTTGCGCGATGGATATAGTTTCTCACGGCGCGCTCGCTTACCTCGAGACGCTTGGCAAGTACCGCGACAGCGACAGGCTGAGCGTCCTCGATCATATTTACAAGCTGCTTGACGCGAGCATCCATGTCCTCCTCCTTTCCCTGCGTCTAGTCTAACGCGGTAAAGAATGACACTCCACGTCGCGCTCGTTCCGCCAACTCGGAACAGGTTGCGGGGAGTCCAGCTGAGCTATGGAGAGCCTGGGGAGAGGGCCCGAAGGCAATGCGTCGGTGTGGGATGCGCCTTCCCAGCCATTGGGCAGTCATTGGGGACAGACTTAAATGAGTAGTCGTTGTGAACGTTGTTGTTTGACTAGTCGTTTAAGAACGTCCCCAATGGCTATTAAGGACTGTCCCAAGCTGCCGGCAGGAAAGGACCGTCCCCAAGTGCCGGGTTTGTCCCCAATGACTAGGTGAATAGCAAAAGCCCCGCAGCCGGAGCGGACTGCGGGGCTCATGAAGAGAGGCTAGTTTGTGGGCGTCTTGCCTGGCGCCCACGGGAGAGGCAACAGAGTAGAGGCTACTCGTGGATGCGGGTACCGGAGAGGCCGGCCATGGTCTCGGCGGCCTTGTCCAGGGCGCCGATGATGCAGGTGCGGCCCTTGCGGGAGCGGGCAAACTTGATGGCGGCGCGGACCTTGGGCTCCATGGAACCCTTGCCGAACTGGCCCTCGTCGGCCAGGCGCTCGGCCTCGTCGGCGGTGATGTCCTCGAGCTCCTCCTGGTTGGGCTTGCCAAAGTTGATGGCGACATGCTCAACGGCGGTCAGCAGGAACAGAACGTCGGCGTCGCAGTCCTCGGCCAGCAGCTCGCCGCCCAGGTCCTTGTCGATGACGGCGGGAACGCCCTTGTAGCAGCCCTTGTTCTCGTAGTCGCGGACGACGGGGATGCCGCCGCCACCGCAGGCGATGACGATGAACTCGTTGTCGAGCAGGTTGAGGATGGAGTCAGCCTCGACGATCTTCTTGGGATCAGGGGAAGCGACAACGCGACGCCAGCCGCGGCCGGAATCCTCGACGAAGACCTTGGAAGGATCCTCGGCCATGAACTCCTTGGCCTGCTCCTCGGTGTAGAAGGGGCCGATCGGCTTGGTCGGGTTCTTGAACGCGGGATCGTCCGGGTCGCACTCGATCTGGGTGACGACGGTGGCGGCGTGCCAACGCTTATAGCGCTTGTGCATCTCGCGGCCGATGCCCTGCTGCAGGTGATAGCCAATGTAGCCCTGGGACATGGCGCCGCACTCGGGCAGCGGCATCTCGGGGGTGCCGATGGCGTCGTGGGCAGCGGCGAAGGCGTTCTGGATCATGCCGACCTGCGGGCCGTTGCCGTGGGTGATGATGATCTCGTTACCCTGCTCGATAAGACCAAGGAGAGCGTGGGCGGTGTTGCTCACGGCCTGGATCTGCTCGACGGGGTTGTTGCCGAGGGCGTTGCCGCCGAGGGCGACGACAATACGATCGGGCTTGCCAAGAGGCTTAGACATTGCTGGAATCCTTTCTGTAAAAGGCCTACAACCCATTAATAACCCGCGTCCGTGCAATACGCGAGTTTATTAAGGTTTATATTCTCTTTATCGCTCATTTTATTCATTTTGAAAATAGTTTAACGGTGAACGGTCGTTTTTACCCGCTCAGCGTAAAGAAGCCCAGCTCACACATGTTTACGTCATCTACGTGCGACTTTATTTAATTAGAGCAGAGATTAGGCTGGATTATGCAAACTATATCTTTGCTAAACACATAACGGACACTGCAACTATTTACTCGCACTATACGAGATTCTATGCACTTGCAAGACAAGTATGCACCCCTGCAATAACACGGGGCTTTTCATCCAACAAAAGGGATAGCCGAACGTGCTTCACTTTGCGGCAAGCGACTATGAGTTTGCAGTATAGAACTTTACCGTCGGGTATTGCATGAACGCCGCTGATGCCCTTTCGCTCCTGCCCACCCAAGCAGCCGAGAACGCTAACGGCGCCACTGCCAACCTGGCCACCCTCAACAACGGCGCCGCCAGCCTTTTCGCAAAATACCGTGCTGGCTCGCTGGCTTTGAGGCCTAAGTGAGCTTTGCTATTTGCCAATTTTTGTATGATTTGGGTCAAATCTATCTGCCACTTTTTGTATAATTAGGGCAAATCTATTTGCCAATTTTTGTCAATGAGGTGTTTTAATGCTACGCCGTAAGGTCACTGACAGTCTTTTGAACTGGAAAAATAACTCTCATAAGGCATTGCTTGTTACCGGTGCGCGTCAAATTGGCAAGAGCTATGCGATTCGCGCGTTTGGTAAAGACAACTACGCGTCGTATTTTGAGGCCAATTTGCTGCTCGATACCGAGGCAAGAGATGTGCTCATTGGCGCTAAGAACGCCGTTGACTTTATCAACCGCGTGGCCCTTCTTGCGGATGCACCGCTTGTTGAGGGAGATACGCTTATCTTTGTCGATGAAATACAGGAGTATCCGCAGATCGTCACGCTCATGAAGGCGCTGGTCGAGGACGGGCGCTTTAGCTATGTCTTCTCGGGGTCTATGCTTGGGACTGAGTTTAAGGGGATCTCTTCTTTCCCGGTGGGGTATGTCGAGCACATTGTTATGCGGCCAATGGATTTTGAAGAGTTTTGTTGGGCAAACAGCATCAGCGAGAATGTGCTTGCAGACATCCGCAGCTGCCTTGTCGAGAGGCGTCCCGTCGAAAACTATATTCATGAGGCGATGCTCAAAAACTTTAGAGCTTATATCGTTTGCGGCGGCATGCCGGAGGTCGTACAGAACTATATCGATTCGGGTTATTCGCTCGTGAGCACACGTGCGCTTCAAACTCAGCTGGTCGATCAGTACAAAAGCGATATCTCAAAATATGCATCGACTCGAGCGTTTAACGTTCGGTCGATTTTCGAGCAAATTCCCGTTCAGCTTGAGGCGGAGTCTCATCGCTTTGTTGTTTCGTCTCTGGGTGAGGGAGCTCGCCTTCAAAAATACGAGCAGGATTTCCTATGGCTGGTGAACGCGGGCGTCGGTTTGATGGTCGCCCAGGTGACGGAGGCCCGGAGTCCTCTTAAGAGGACAGAGAAGGCGACCGCCTTTAAACTATACGAGTCTGATACAGGCATGCTCGCATCACGGTATCCCGGCAGCACGGCACGCGCTGTCTACCTTGATATGAAAACCCCCAACCTCGGCGGTCTCTATGAGAACGTGGTCGCGCAGGAGCTTGTCGCCCTTGGAACTGATGCATGGTACTACCAGACACGCGAGGTCGGCGAAGTTGACTTTGTGATCGAAGGCACCCGCGGGCACGTTGTCCCAATCGAGGTCAAATCGGGCAAGAAGGTTCGAGCCCATGCGGCCCTCGACCGTCTGATGAGCGTGAGCGAGTACAAAATCCCCGAGGCCGTTGTGCTAAGCCATGAGAACCTCAGCAAAGAGGGCAAGGTCCTGTACGTTCCAATCTATATGACATTCTGCCTCGATGAGTTTATGGAAAAGGACGACCCCAACAACGATTTCTCGTTTGCACCCATATCT
>CAJLJQ010000029.1:0-21270 GCA_905207015.1 uncultured Collinsella sp.
CAGGAGCTGTGCGATACCGGCGTCGAAGCCGCGGGTCTGACCGTCTTTCTCGTTGAGGAGGGAGAAGAGCGTGGAGGTCTGGACGCCACCGATCGTAAAGACGCCGGCAGCCTTGACGGCCGTAGCCCAGGTGCTGGCGGCGATGGCGTCATCATCGGCCTTGGGGCCGTCGTTGACGAGCTTGTCGAATGCCTTGGCGTCGAGCGTGGCGGAAACCTCGGTATCCTCGGAGCTCTTGGAGGAACCGGCGGAACCCTTGTCGGCCTCGGCACTGGTGTCGGAGCAGCCGGCAAGACCAAGGCCGGCGACGGTTGCGAAGGTGGCGGCAACGAAGCCGCGGCGGTCGAGAACGACCTGCTGGGAGAGGTTCTTGCTCATGGTAGAACACCTTTCTCAATAAAATCCCTAGCGGTTGAGTAGAGTTATACCCTATCGCGCTCAAATGGGTCAACACGAAATAACTCAGAAACATACTTACCTTATGGGTAATTCTTCCTACCAAAAAGGGACAGGCACCTTTGTGGTGGTTCTTGCAGATGTGGTGGCCTGTCTCGCTGCTTTGTCTCAATCTGTAACATCTGCAGCCATTTTTGCCGAGTAACTGTTACAGATTGAGATTTTCTCTTCAGGGGAATTCGAATGTCTCGATCTGTAACAGTTAGACGGACAAAAGCTCCCTTTCTGTTACAGATCGAGACAAAGGTCAGGGGCAAAGATGGTTTGTCTAGATCTGTAACAGTTAGACGGGAATTCGGGCCCTAGATGTTACAGATTGAGATAATCGCGCCGCGAAAATAAAAACCTCCGCAGGGGTGCTTCCCTTGCGGAGGTTTTTTACTCGTTAAGTAGCCTAACGGCTTCGGCGGCCATGTTCTCGGCCGTCATGCCGTTCTGAGCGAGCAACTCGTTGGGGTCGTAGCGGTCGGGGAAGCCCTTGGCGATGCCAAAGGTGCGCGTGCGCACGGGCGTGCAGGCCAAGTAGCACGCGACGCGCTCGCCCCAGCCGCCGTCCAAGATGCCGTCTTCGAGGGTGACGACAACGCGATGCTTGGCGGCAAGGCTGTCGAGGAACTCGCGGTCGAGCTCGGTTGCATAGCGCGGGTTGACGAGCGTGGCCTCGATGCCGTACTCGGCAGTCAGACGGTTTGCCACGCGCTCGCCCAGCTCAAAGAAATCGCCAAGCGCGAGCACGGCCACGTCGCGACCCTGGCACACCACGTTGTAACGAACGGCGCCGTAATCGGCGTCCTCGGCAGGCGCAAGATCGGGGCGGCTTACCAAGCCAATGCCCGGCACGCGAATCGCCACGGGATGCTCGCGGTGGTCGAGCGACCAGCTCAGCATGGATAGGTATTCCTCCATGCAGGAAGGCGCCAGGTAACGCATATTGGGGAGAGCGCCCAGCATAGAAATATCAAAGAACGAAAGATGCGTCTCGGATGTGGTGCCAAAGATCGATGCGCCAAACACCAGGATGGTTGCGGGGACATCGTTGAGGCACAGGTCGTGCCACAGCTCGTCGTAGGCGCGCTGCAAAAACGTGCCGTACACACCAAAGACTGGCTTGGCACCCGAGCGCGCAAGCGCGGTGGCAAAGGTCACGGCGTGCTCCTCGGCAATGCCCACATCGACGAACTGTTTGCCGGCGGCGGCGCGAAGCTCGGGTGTAAAGCCCATGATGTAGGGCGTGGCGGCCGTGATGCCCACGACCTGCGGATCGTGCTCGATGGCGGCGCTGAGCGCCTCGCCCGTAATGTCGGCATAGGTGCGCGGCGCAGGCTCGCTCGGATGGCCCGGGCAGAGCTTGCGCCCAGTCGCCATGTCAAACGGACCCACATGATGCCAGCGCTCGGGGTCGCTCTGGGCTGGCTCAAAGCCCTTGCCCTTTGCGGTGGAGACGTGCAGCACGATGGGATGATCGATATCGCGCAGCTCCTGCAGCGTGTCGACCAGGGCCAACACATCGTTGCCGGTGTCCAGATAGCAGTAGTCGAGCCCCATCGCGCGGAAAACGTTGCGCTCACAGGTGCCGTTGCTGGCGCGTAGCTCGGCCAGATTGCGATACAGGCCACCGTGGTTTTCGGCGATGGACTGGTCGTTATCGTTGACGATGATGATCAGGTTGCTGTCGAGCTCGGCGGCATTGTTAAAGCCCTCAAACGCCAGACCGCCCGAAAGCGAACCGTCGCCAATGATGGTGATGACGTTGTACGCATCGCCCGCCAGGTCACGAGCGTGCGCCAAGCCGCAGCCCAGGCTCACCGACGTGGAGGTGTGGCCCATGGCGAACAGGTCGTGCTCGGACTCGTCAGGATTGGCAAAACCAGAGGCCTCGCCGTAGCGTGCCGGGTCGATATAAGTGTACGCGCGCCCAGTCAGCGCCTTGTGGGCGTAGGTCTGGTGCGAAACATCAAAGACAATCTTGTCGATGGGGGAGTTAAACACGCGATGGAGCGCAACCGTAAGCTCAACGACGCCCAGGTTGGGGGCAACGTGCCCGCCGACGGCGGCGGAGCTTTCGAGGATGGCGTGGCGGATCTCGCCGCAGAGCAGCGGAAGCTCGGCGCGATCGAGAGCCTTGACGTCCTCGGGCGTTGTCGTTTGCGTAAGCAGCATCGTTGTGGGTTACTCCATGCGAATCGTGCGCCGGCACTCCCTCGGCCGGCACAATTGCACAAGACAGTCTCGCACATTTTGGCGTTTGATATGTGACGGCGGCGCGGTAATTCGCCAACTGGTGGGGCAAAACGTTTTGTCCGATGCCATACTGGTAAATTCGATGATGATTTTATTCATTGCGCGCAGGCCGCGGCTTGCCGCCGAGCGCCGCCGGAAGGAGGCCGCATGTCCGATACCGTTCGTGCCGAGAAAATCGCGCGCGAGGTCGACGATGCCGCCCGTCAGCTTGCCCAGGCGGGCCGCTTGGACCTGATGCATGAGTTTATCCAACATGGCGATGTGACGGTCTATACGCATGTGACCTCGGTAGCGCGGGCAAGTCTGTCCTTTGCCGAGCGCCTGGGCCGCGTCGGTATCTCCGTCGACCGCTTATCGCTGCTGCGCGGGGCCCTGCTGCACGATTACTTTCTCTATGACTGGCACGATCCCGACCCAAGCCATCGACTGCATGGCTTTCGTCACCCGTTTTTTGCCTTGGCGCGTGCGGAGGAAGATTTTGAGCTGACGCCGCGCGAGCGGAATATTATCGTACGGCATATGTTTCCGCTGGTACCGGTGCCGCCGACGTGTCGTGAGGCATGGATTGTGTGCCTGGCGGATAAATGGTGCGCACTGCGCGAGACGATTGCCGGCCGTCTGCCGCGCAAAGGCGGCGCGAACGATTTGAACGAGGGCCCGAGTGACGGCTCGAGCAAAGAATCGAACGAAAAGAGGAGTGGGTAGACGGTGGGAACCGCGATCGACATGGCATTTGACGGCGCGACGCTTGCCGCCTGTCCGCTCTCGGCGCTGGTACTCTCGTTTGCCTTCTACGGTTTTTGCGGCTGGGTATGGGAGTCGACAGTCTGCGCCATGCTCAACCACGGACGCTTTGCCAACAGCGGCTTTTTGCTAGGGCCGTGTTGTCCCATCTACGGTGCGGGCGGCATTGCGTGCTGGTTGCTGCTGCGTGGAATCCCAGACGCCTCGAGCCAGTTTGTCGCTGCCGCGCTCGTATGCAGCGTGATCGAATATAGCGTGGGCGTGCTGTTGGAAAAAACGACGGGTGCCCGGTTTTGGGATTACTCGCATCTGCCGTTTAACCTGCACGGACGCATCTGCCTGTACTGGGCCTGCGCGTTTGGCTTGGGTGCGTTGTGTATTTGCCGTTTAGTGGAGCCGGCATTGCTGGGGCTGCTTGGCCATCTGCCGGTGCTAATCGTGCGCTTGGCCGCCTTTATCGTCGCGGTCGCGATGATGGTCGATGCGGTGTGCTCGTTGGCGAGCTGGCGGCGTCTGTCCGATCAGCTTGAGCGTGTGCGTGCCGACCTTGCCGACCGCATCAATGAGTCGCTTGCCGACGTCTCCGACTCTATGCTCGAACGTATTCCCGATTCGGCGATTGACTCGGTGGCGCAGACGCATATCCGCGGTCGCGCCGTTAACGCTTGGCTGGCCGAGCTGGGCGACGCGGCGCTCGATGCCCTGCGCGAGAAGACTTCGATGCCGACGTTTATCTCGGATGGTGCTCGCGGCCTGGCGCTCGCTGCCCGCCGCGTGGCCGATGCCGCGCCGAGTATGCCGCGTCCGTCGCTCGGTCGTCGCCTTGCCGGCAAGCGCATGAGCCGCCCGGTACCGAGCGTGTCACTCAGCCGCCGCGACCTACGCTTCTTTAACGCCTTCCCGCGTCTGCGCATCAATCGTTACGAGGGTGTCATTCGAGCTACCGACCTCCGCGACCGAGCCCGCGAGCTGTTCCGGCGCTAGCCAGAGCGGAGCCAAGCGCGCCCTTCTCGTTCGCACGTTTCCCGTTCGTTTCGCGTCCGTTGCCGCGCCGTTTCCAAGATTGCGGTGCCGTTTCCATTCGACAACGCAGCGTTTAACAACGCCGTATCTGGTCTACACCAGTTGCCCCTCGGCCGCATCATGAGCGCCGACAACGTTCATGCGACCAAGGGGGAGCGAATGTACGATACGGGATCGACAACGTTTATGCTCATCTGCACCATGCTCGTGTTTTTAATGACACCGGGTCTGGCGTTTTTCTATGGCGGCCTGTCCAGGCGCAAAAATGTCATCAACACCATGCTTATGTGCTTTGGCGCCATTGGCCTGGTTGGTGTGCTGTGGATTGTTGCCGGCTGGTCGCTGGCCTACGGTGGCGACGGTTCTAGCCCGTTTATTGGCGGCTTTGACCAGTTGCTGTGCCTGCCGGTGCTCAACCAGGTGCTGCAGGCGGCCGAGGGCAATGCTGCGGATGGTGCCGTCTACCCTCAGATCATCAACATCGCCTTCCAGATGGCGTTTGCCATGATCACCGCCGCTATCGTTACGGGCAGTCTGGCAGGCCGCGTTAAGTTTGGTGCCATGACGGCCTTCCTGGGCATTTGGCTGCTCGTGGTCTATGCGCCGCTCGCCCACATGGTTTGGGGCGGCGATGGTTCCTTTATCGGCGACATCATCGGCGCGCTCGACTTTGCCGGCGGCGACGTGGTACACATTTCGTCCGGTCTCACGGGCCTGATTCTCTGCTTAATGCTCGGCCGTCGTCGCGGCTTTGGCATGGTGAGCTACCGTCCGCATAACGTGCCGTTTGTGGCGCTGGGCGCCGGTCTACTTTGGTTTGGTTGGTTTGGCTTTAACGGCGGCAGCGAGTTTAAGGCCGACGCCGTGGCGGCACTCGCCATCCTCAACACCGTGACGGCCAGCGCGGCGGGCATGGTCTCGTGGCTTGTCGTCGAGCGCGTGCACACCGGTCGTCCCACGCTGGTGGGTGCTAGCACCGGTTTGGTTGCGGGCCTTGTGGTGGTTACGCCGGGTGCGGGCTTTGTCGAGCCGTGGGCGGCGCTGGTCATGGGCCTGATCGTATCGCCCGTCTGCTATCTGGCCATCAGCCATCTTAAGACCAAGTTCGGCTACGACGATGCGCTCGACGCGTTCGGTTGCCACGGTATCGGCGGCATCTTGGGCGGTGTGCTCACGGGCCTGTTCTGCGTGCCGGAGCTCTCGTGGACCGGTAAGGGCGGCCTGTTCTACACGGGCGACGTGTCGCTGCTTGTCTCGCAGGTTCTGGGCATTGTGGTGACGGTCGTTATTGTGCTGATGCTCGACTTGGTGATCGCCGCGGTGGTCAAGGCGCTGTTCCACGGTAGCCTGCGCGTGGACGAGGCCGACGAGGCACTGGGCCTGGATGCGAGTCAGCACGGCGAGAGCGCGTACCCCTCGTTCTCCGGACTCGATTAGCAGCGCGGCTTTCCCAAGCACCCGACCTTGCCCCTCAAACCGTCGCTTGCGTACCGAAGTACGCGGCGCTCCTCTTTCGGGGCAATCTCGGGCACTTGGAAAACCCGCGTTATTGAATGGCAATTCATTTCTTTACTAAAGAGAGGAATTCACTATGAAGAAGATCACGGCGATCGTCCGTCAGGAAAAACTTGAGGTTCTCAAAGACGCGCTGTTTGCTGCCGATGTTCGCGGCATGACCATCAACCAGGTGCAGGGCTGCGGCGCGCAGCATGGCTGGAAGGAATACGTGCGCGGCAACGAGTTGCTTGTCAACACGATCCCTAAGGTGCAGTTCACCCTCATCTGCGCCGATGAACATGTCGACGGAATTGTCGACATCATCTGCAATGCCGCCCGCACCGGCGCCGTCGGCGACGGCAAGATCTGGGTCGAGCCGGTCGAGGAAGTCATCCGCATTCGCACCGGCGAACATGGCCCCGCCGCGGTGTAGAATCGACCGTCTGCCATCCGCAACGTTAAAATGCTGCAATGAGGCACAAGGCTTGCGTTGCGGATGGGCGGATTATGGGTCGCAATAAATATCCCGAGGAGACGGTCGCGAAGATTCTCGACGCGGCACTGGAGCTATTCTGCGCACAGGGTTATGAGGGGACGAGTATTCAAGATATCGTTGACCGTCTCGACGGCATGACCAAGGGCGCTGTCTATCATCACTTCAAGAGCAAAGAAGAGATTTTCAACGCCGCGGTTGATCGGGCGATGACTCCGATTGTTGAGCACCGCCGCTCGATGCTTGGCGTCGGTAATATGACCGGAGCCCAAAAGCTCAAGCGACTGTACGCTCCCGAGTCCGTTGTTCCACAAATTGAGCTATGGGCACGTATGCGTCCTGCAGCAGATCCGGTAAAAAGCTCGCGCCTACTGGCGATGCAGTACCAGGGCTCATTTGACGAGTCGGCCGATGGCTGTCTCTTGCCAGTGATCGAGGAGGGCATCGCCGACGGCTCCATTGCGTGCGAATGCCCGCGCGAAGCGGCGGAGGCCGTATCGTTGTTGGCGAATCTTTGGCTGCTGCCATTGTTCCGTCCGCTCGAGCCCAAGGAGCGAATGCTCGCTCGCGCACAATGTTTGGCGCAGATGGCTGCCGCGGTGGGGCTCGATTTGGGTAATGAAGTGCTTCAGACAACGGCGCAGATTTGGGGCGTATGGGACCGCGCCGGGTGGTAATATAGATACCAACGGTATGTAATTGATTTGTGAGGGTAGCCACGGCTGCCCTTTTCAAGTCATTAAATACATACTAGTGGTATGTATAGGGGGTTGGCTTATGGCTGGGCTGAGAGACGTCGGTGTCTCGTTGAAATCAAAAACAGTGCGGTCAATCAGGCTCGCGGAACTTCTGGTTGCGCAGCTGTGCACGTATTCGATGCTGTCGGCGCTGTGCTTTGCGTATCCACTTTACTTGTTCGATCGCAGTGGATCGTCAACGTTATATGGCGTCGTCGCGGCGATAGCGTTCATACCCGGCGTACTTGCAACTCCGGCTGGCGGAATCTTGGCGGATAGGGGAAGATATCGCGAGGTCCTCGTGGCCCTCGGCATTGCTCTGATGACTGCATCACTGCTGTCTATCCCCATGAAGCGCTCGTTGCCTCTTGCGGTCGTCGTAGTAGCGATACTTTGTGTTCAATATGGTGTTCAATCGCTGCTAAAGCCAATGCTCCAAATTGAGACGGTGCGCATGGCGGGTGAAAAGAAGGTTGAGCGGGCCACTGCATTGGTTTCGCAGGTGACCATGGTGAGCAATATCTTGGGTCCTGTGGTCGGGACGGCAGTCTATGGGTGCTTTGGCATCGATGCTCTTTGCACAATCGCGTCGGTAACGTTTGCGATTTCAGCTCTGTTGTTTGGTGGCGTACTCAAGCAAAATGCCTCATCTGAAACGCTGGGAGACAGCGCGACTCGTACGACATGCCGAAACGATTTTCGGGAGTCGATTCGGTATCTGTTGCAAAATGCATCATTGGTCGCTGTGATTTTGCTTGCGGCAGTTTTGAACCTTGCGTTGGTTGGGCTAACGATTGGCGCTCCCATTATTGTTACAAAGCATCTCGGCATGCAATCGTCCTGCGTTGGGATAGTTGAGGTTGCTCTGGGCTTGGGTGGTCTTACTGGCAGTGGCTTGGTCGGCATTTGGCCGCATCGCTTTTCTTTCAATGGCATATGTCGATATGTTGCGATGATCTGTTTTGGAGTCGTACCGATTATTGTTACGCTACTGTTCGGCGCAGATGTATGCGTGTTCACCGTGTTTGCGGTTGGTTCGGCATGGATCATGGTGTGGGCAAGCATTGCGTCGGTTGAAATCACCGCGTTTGTTCAGCGGGCAGCGCCGACTGAGCTCTGCGGAAAAGTGCTTTCGGTCGTTTACATGGTCCTTTCCTGCGCAACGCCGATTGGGCAATTGGTGTACGGCGTTGCATATGGTCGATGGGCACCGGCGTTTGTATTCGCAGCCATGCTGGCGGTGCTGACGCTGACGATGGCGCTGTTTTATCGGCTGAAAAGTCGCTTGCGGCGATTGTCTTAACGCGTAGTGGCACCGTGAATCTGCGGAGGCAGTGGCCCGCCGCGCCGGGACGGCATTGTTTGGACATGCCTCTCCTTCGTCTACAATATCGGGCAGACGAAGGAGGGGCATGCCCATGATCAAGATGTTCGCGAGCGACTTAGACGGAACGCTGCTGAACGCCCTGCACGAGGCAGATGGGACTATCCGCCGCGCCATTCGCGAGCTGACCGAGGCTGGCTTGCATGTGGTTCCCGCGACCGGACGCTCGACGCTGCCGATCGGCGAGCATGGCTTTACAGGCCTGGCGCTTGACGCCTGCTGCTCCAACGGATCCATCGTGCGCGACAGTCATGGCGAGGTGCTCAAAACCTGGACCGTCGACCCGCAGATCACCGAGGAGCTACTCAAGGAGTTTCCGGATATCTGTTTTGATTGTTCTACGCCCGATGGCATGTTTTCGAGTGGATCGTTCGAGATGCATCAGGCGGGCTTTAAAAAGGACAGCCCCATCAAGCGTATCGTGATGCGTGGCATGCGTGCACGTGGCGGCTATCACGAGGAACAGTATTTCGACCAGTCGATCGGCGACATCTTGCGCCACGATGTGTGCAAGATCAATTGTCGCGTGATCTCGCCCGAGTTGGAGCGCGACCTTAAGGCGTATCTTGCCGAGCGTTCGGACCGCGTGGTCAACGCGCCGTTCGATCCGGTGATGTTTGAGATCACGGACGTGGCGTGCAACAAGGGCGAGAGTGTGGCTTGGCTGGCGGGCTACTACGGTATTGCCGAGGACGAGGTCGCGGTTTACGGCGACGGCGGCAACGACATCGCCATGCTCAAGCATTTCCGCCACAGCTACGCGACCAAAAACGCAAGCGATGCAGCTAAGGCCGCCGCGAGCGTGACCATCGGCAGCTGCATGGTCCATGCCGTCCCCAAACACATGCTCGCCACCATGCGCAAGCAAAACTCCCGCACCATCATCGAATAATGTGACAAAGGGACTGCCCCCTCGTCACATTCCAAATATTGCCTTTACGTGTTGATGCACACGGTGTGCAATAATACTCGCACTGTGCAATAGCGCACAGGCTGAGTAACAAGGAGGACGCTTGTCCCAGCTCGAGAAATGCGATCGCCGGTCCCTTCGCTCGCAGCGTGCCCTTCGCCAGGCACTTGCCAGCGAGCTTGCCGAAAGCGGCGACCTTTCGCGCATTAATGTCGCGTCGCTCACCGAGCGCGCCGGCCTTACGCGCCGCACGTTCTATTCGCACTACCGCGATATCCCCGACTTTATCAATCAAATCGAGGACGGCTTGCTGGCCGAGATCCGTGAGCGCATTGAGCTCATCACCGCAGCTCAGCTGCCTGATCTCTATCACAATATCGATGAGCTCGAGCCGGCGCCCGGTTCGGTTGAGCTGCTGCGTTATCTTGCGGCCAACCGCGACTTAATCGGTGCGCTGCTGGGTCCGGGCGGCGACCAGGCCTTCATTAAAAGGATCATCGACACCGCGCGTGAGGCTGTGGTGCCGCGTGCGCAGACGGGCATTTTGGGCCTGGCGCTGGGCACGTTCTTTGACTACTACGTCACCTACGTTGTGAGTGCCGAGGTCGGCCTGATTCAGCGCTGGTTTGAGCGTGGGCTCACCGAATCGCCCGAGGCCATGGCGCGCATTATGACGGTGCTCGCTTTTGTGCGCCCCGGCGACCTGTATGGCCAACCCATCGATATCAACGTGCCGGAATACGGCATGAAGCTATTGAACTTGCAGCTCGAGGACGCGGCCGACACCGCTGCAACCGTCGAGTCCAACAACTAAGAGGAGAGACAATGAGCAAACTCGTCGAGGGCATCAAGGACCGCATGGTTGCTGCCGCACGCGAGGCCGCGCCCACCGTGATGGACGCTGCGCAGAAGGCCGCGACCGCGGCTGTCGAGAAAGTTGCCGAGGCAGTTGCCGATGCCAAGAACGTGGCAGGGGAGACGTCCGTCGCCGCCGAGCCCGCTACCGCTACTGAGCCCGTAGCCGCCGCCCACGCCCCCGAAGGCGCGATTTTCAACCCCAAGAACGCTCGTGGCAACCTGCACCTGGGCATCGACGTGGGCTCTACCACCGTCAAGCTTGCCGTGCTCAACGATGATAACCAGATCGTGTATGCCAAGTACCAGCGCCACCACACCGACGTTCGCGCTTGCGCCCGCGACCTGTTTGAGGGCGCCGCGACCGTGCTGCCGACGGCCCAGATGACCTGCGCCATCACCGGCTCGGGCGGCCTGCTGCTGTCCCAGTGGCTCGACCTGGAGTTTGTCCAGGAGGTCATCGCCAGCAAGCGTGCCGTCGAGACCCTCATCCCGGCCACCGATGTCGCCATCGAGCTGGGCGGCGAGGACGCCAAGATCATCTACTTTGACAACGGCATCGAGCAGCGCATGAACGGCACCTGCGCCGGCGGCACGGGCGCGTTCATCGACCAGATGGCAACCCTGCTGCACACCGACGCGAGCGGCCTTAACGAGCTCGCGGCCAACGCCACCACCATCTATCCCATCGCCAGCCGCTGCGGCGTCTTTGCCAAGACCGACGTCCAGCCGCTGCTCAACGAGGGCGCCCGCCCCGAGGACGTCGCCGCTTCCATCTTCCAGGCCGTCGTGACCCAGACCATCTCGGGCCTGGCGTGCGGCCGTCCCATCCGCGGTAACGTCGCCTTCCTGGGCGGCCCGCTGCAGTATCTCTCCGAGCTGCGCCACCGCTTCTACCTCACGCTCAACCTGGACGAGGAGCACCGTATCGTGCCCCAAAACGCTCACCTGTTTGTGGCGAGCGGCGCCGCCATGGCGCACGAGTCCAACAAGCTCAGCACGTTCCCGCAGCTCATTGAGGCTATCGATGCTCTGGGTGACACGCAGGGTGCCGAGGTCGAGCGTCTGGATCCGCTCTTTGCCACCGACGAGGACTTTGCCGAGTTCAAAACCCGCCACGACCAGGAAGTCGTCCCCAAGGGCAAGCTCGACGGCTACACCGGCCGCGTGTTCATCGGCATCGACGCCGGCTCCACCACCATGAAGGCCGCGCTCGTAGGCGAGGACGGCCAGCTGCTGCACACCTGGTATGGCAACAACAACGGTGACATCCTGGGCACGGCCAAGGTCATCATGGCCGATTTCTACAACCACATCCCCGCGGGCTGCACCATCGGCCACGTGACCACCACGGGCTACGGCGAGGCGCTGCTCATCGAGGCCCTCAAGGCCGACTCCGGCGAGATCGAGACCGTCGCGCACCTGCGCGGCGCCAAGGCATTCCTGCCCGGTGTCGAGTTTATCCTGGACATCGGCGGCCAGGACATGAAGTGCCTGCGCGTGAAGGACGGCGTGATTGAGCACATTATGCTCAACGAGGCCTGCTCATCGGGCTGCGGCAGCTTCATCGAGAGCTTCGCCGTGTCCATGAACATGGACGTGCGCGCGTTCGCCGACGCCGCCATCCATGCCAAGGCCCCCGTCGACCTGGGCAGCCGCTGCACGGTCTTCATGAACTCGCGTGTCAAGCAGGCGCAAAAGGAAGGTGCCACGGTGGGCGACATCGCGGCCGGCCTGTCCTATTCCGTCATCAAGAATGCCCTGTTCAAGGTTATTAAGCTGCGCGATCCCAAGGAGATCGGCAGCCAAGTGATCGTCCAAGGTGGCACCTTTATGTCCGACGCCACACTGCGCGCGTTTGAGCAGCTCACCGGCGTTCATGCCGTGCGTCCCGACATCGCCGGCTGCATGGGCGCCTACGGTGCGGCCCTGCTCGCCCGCGATCGCGCCGGCGCCGACGGCACCTCGACCATCCTTTCGGCCGGGGACATTGCGCACCTCACCGTGACGCAAAAGCATGTCCGCTGCGGCCGTTGCTCCAACAACTGCCAGCTCACCGTTAACGACTTTGGCGGCGGCAGGCGCTTTATCACCGGCAACCGCTGCGAGAAGGGCGCCGGTCACAAAAAGCAGAAGACCGAGGCCCCCAACCTCTTCAAAAAGAAAAACGAGTTGCTGTTTAACCGCGAGGTGTTGAGCCCCGACGAGGCCCCGCGCGGCACCGTGGGTATCCCGCGCGCACTCAACATGTACGAGAACTACCCCTTCTGGCACGCGTTCTTTACGCGCCTGGGCTTTAGCGTGCAGCTGTCCGACCAGTCGAGCAAGAAAACCTACCAGGCGGGCATCGAGTCGATGCCGTCCGAGAGCGTGTGCTATCCGGCCAAGATGAGCCACGGGCACGTGATGAACCTCATCGACCGCGACGTCGACTTTATCTGGATGCCGTGCGTGCGCTGGGAGCGCAAGGAGGATCCGACCGCCGGCAACTGTTACAACTGCCCCATCGTCATGAGCTACCCCACGGCGCTGGCGCTCAACATCGACGAGATTCGCGAGCAGAACATCGAGTTCCTGTATCCGTTTGTGCCCTATCACGACAAGACCGAGCTCAAGCACCGTCTGTATCAGGTGCTCGCCGTCGACCGCGTGGCCGATGCCGAGGCCGGTCGCGGTCGCGTGCGTGGACCCAAGATCACGCGCTCCGAGGTTGATGCCGCCGTCAACGCTGCCTTTGAGGCCGATGCGCGTTTCCATGAGGACATCCAGACCATGGGCGAGGAGGCTCTTAAGTGGGTCGAGGACCACGGTGGCCACGGCATTGTGCTCGCCGGCCGCCCCTACCATAACGACCCCGAGATCAACCATGCCCTGCCCGAGCTTATCTCGAGCTTTGGCTTTGCGGTCTTTACCGAGGATTCGCTCGCGCACCTGGTAAAGCCTGAGCGTCCGATTCGCGTCGTCGACCAGTGGATGTACCACAGCCGCCTGTATGCCGTCGCCCGTTTTGTGACGATGCGCAACGACCTGGATCTGATCCAGCTCAATTCCTTCGGCTGTGGCCTGGACGCTCTGACCACCGACCAGGTGCAGGAAATCCTTGAGGCCAGCGGCAAGATCTACACCGTGCTCAAGATCGACGAGGTGTCCAACCTGGGCGCTGCGCGCATCCGCATCCGCTCGCTCATGGCGGCGCTCAAGGACCAGGAGGCCGAGCGCTTGGCCGAGGCTACGGCAGCGGGCGAGGCCTACGAGCAGGGCGACGCCGCGCCGGTGGCACCCTCCATGGATGCTCCCGCATTCGCGAGCCGCAAGTACACGTTCGAGGCGCAGCGTGAGAGCGCCTCGACCGCATGGCCCAAGGTGCCCTTTACCGAGCAGATGCGCGAGGAGGGTTACACCATCCTGTGCCCGCAGATGGCGCCGATCCACTTTGACCTGGTCAAAGAGGTGTTCCGCGGTGCCGGCTACAACCTGGAGCTGCTGCCCTCGACTGACCACGATGCCGTCGAGGCCGGTCTGCGCTATGTGAACAACGACATCTGCTATCCGTCGATCCTGGTGACGGGTCAGATCATGGAGGCCATCGAGAGCGGTCGGTACGACCTGTCCAAGACAGCCGTGGTCATCAGCCAGACCGGCGGTGGCTGCCGTGCCACCAACTACATCGCGCTTATCCGCAAGGCCCTGCGCGAGAGCGGCCACCCCGAGATTCCGGTGATCTCGCTTTCGGCCGTGGCGCTGGGCGAGGACAACCCCGGCTTTAAGATTACGCCGGCGATGCTTAAGCAGGCAGTCTACGCGGTGCTCTTTGGCGACGTGATGATGCAGATGCTCTATCGTTGCCGCCCGTACGAGGCAACGCCCGGTGCGGCGAACGCACTCTACGAGGAGTACATGGCGCGCGCCCGCAAGCTGGCGCCCAAGTTCAACAGGCATAACTACACCAAGCTGTGCCGCGAGGCCATCCGCGCGTTCGACTCCATGCCGCTCGTGGGCGAGGGCACCAAGCCGCGCGTGGGCGTGGTCGGCGAGATCTTGGTCAAGTTCCATCCCACGGCCAACAACCACGTGGTCGACGTTATCGAGCGCGAGGGCTGCGAGGCCGTGGTGCCGGGCCTGCTCGACTTCTTCCTGTACTCCATGAGCAACGCCGAGCTGCAGAAGGACGAGCTGGGAAGCTCTCCCACTACGCGCGCGGGCATGCAGGCGCTCATCAAGCTGGTGGACTGGATGCGCACGCCGGTGGAGGAGATGCTCGAGAAGTCCCGCCGCTTTGAGGCGCCCGAGCGCATCGGCACCATGGCCGACAAGGCCCGCACAGTGCTTTCGGTGTGCAACAACATGGGCGAGGGCTGGCTGCTCACGGCCGAGATGCTCGACCTGATCGATCATGGCGCGCCCAACATCATCTGCACGCAGCCCTTCGCGTGCCTGCCTAACCATGTGGTGGGTAAGGCCGTGATCAAGGAGCTGCGCCGTCAGCACCCCGAGAGCAACATCGTCGCGGTGGACTACGACCCCGGTGCATCCGAGGTCAACCAGCTCAACCGTATTAAGCTCATGATCAGTGTGGCCAAGGAGAACATGCGCGCCGGTAAGGGCTTTAAGCTCGAGAAGGTGGCGCCGCTCGCGATGGACGAGGTCACCGGCCAGATGCGTGCTCATGACGGCTGTGTGAGCTGCGGGCCGGCCAGCGAGGAGGCCGTGGCATCGGTCGCCGAGCGCCTGGGACGCGGCATTAAGAAGTAACTGGCCTGCTTTGTGCTGGATATGAGACAAACGGGTGGTAGCCGTACCGGCTGCCACCCGTTTTTATTGCACATATGTTGCGTAAATAGCGTTGCAGGCGCCTTCAGCGGACTCGGATTTCGGAAGTATGCGGCAAAATTTGAATAGGCCGAGCACACTGGATATGCCCAAGCTTTGTACCTGCGGTTTTATTGGTGAAAAACCGGGGTGTGCTCGAGGGCTCCGGAATTTGCCGCATACTTCCGAAAACAACGTCTCGGTGGCACCAAAAATTGCCTCCAGAACCCTGAGATAATGAACATATGTAGCCGTTCGCCGCAAATTATCGTCCGTTCATGGAACCTATCTCCAACGAGTTGTAACCATATGGTTTGATGTTGGAAACATATGATTGCCGGCAGGCCGTAGGTGTCGTTTGCCCTGATATCGGAGGTTCCGGGTATGTTTTGTGCTCCGTTAAACAACTATCGGTTGGGCTAACATGGATCGCCGTGTTATTTCGATAACCCTTGCGGTGGTTTGCCTGGCTGTGCTCCTGGGCGCTGCAGGGCAGTTTGCTATAAATCGAGAAACATCCTATATGCAGGAATGCGTTTCCGAAGGCTTTGCCATTGACGGTTACTATCGGGATGACAAAACGAGTCGGGAAACCCTGGCTTTTCTTGAGGAGGACAACTGTCGATGGCAGCTGGTCGACCAAGACGGAATCTGCACAGACGGGCAGTTTAAGCGTACGGATGACCCCAACATCCTGATATTAAAGAAGGAAAACGGTGAAGAATTCGGTGCGGTCCACGTGGCGTACTTGTCACGCCGACGCGATCAGGGCTTGCTCTACCTATTTAGAGATACCAGGGTGACCCGTTTTTATCTGGTGAGTACCGGTCCGGCGTTTACGGTGGAGTCTGGCGATGTCGATGCGGACAGTTGATTCACGGCAATAAAACAGCGAGCGGGGCTCGGGTGTGAACTGCACCCCGCAATTTGCTCGTGTCCGTATCGCGTCTGTGCCTTGTCGTGGCTTGCGTCCGTGCGAGCATTCATCCCGCGCCGGCATCACTTCACATCAAACTCCACGCGATCGAGCTCGGGCACGTTGAGGTCAATGAGCTTGCGGGCGACGTGACGGTCGTGTGCCCCGAGTGTCTCGCTCGTCGTCACGTGGGCGACGATTTCGCGCTCTACAATGCCTTCCTCGTCCCCTTCGGTGGCCGAGGTCTCGACGGCGACGGTGTAATCCTTAAAGCCCGGCAGCACCGCGGCAATCCCGCGTGTGGTCTCGGTGGCGCCGTAGCCGTCCTGCACGCCGACCTGCGCCGAGCCAATAGACCCCGCGGTCATAACGATGCAGGGGATGGCAAAGATCACCGTGCCCACAATAATGCGGCGGCGCACCTTGCGTGACAGCTCGTCGACCTCGGCATTTTCCTCAGCAGTCACAATACCGTCGCCGTTGAGGTCGCGCTTGAGCGGCACACGCAATAGAAGTAGTACGGCTTCGGCAGCCAGTGCGATAAAGACCACGTTGATGCCAAACTCGTAAAGCGCCGAGAGAAACAGCGACCCGCTTGCGATGGCGATGCCGTAGCCCGCCGCGCACAGGGGTGGCATGAGCGCGGTCGCCACGGCCACACCGGCGATGAGCGTGGCGGGTTCCTGGTCGCGCGAGTTGCCCAGGCCGCCTGCAAAGCCGCCGGCGAGCGCGACAGCGAGGTCCCAGACAGTTGGTGTCGAATTGTCGATAATGGCGGCCGTGGTGGTGCCAAGGGGCGAGAGCTTAAAGTACAACGTGGATGTGACCAGGCAAAAGGCCATTTGCAGCGCAAGGCTGGCGACGGCTTCGACGGTAATCTCGCGGTCGAGCGTGGCAATGCCGTATGCCATGGCAAGAACCGAGCCCATGAGCGGGCAGATGAGCATGGCGCCCACGATGGCGATGTCCGAATCGATATCGAGGCCGATGCTCGCGATCAACATGGCGATGATGAGGATGCATAGGTGGGAGCCGGTCAGACGCGCCCCGTTTACAAAACGCTTGCGGATCACGTGATAGGGCGCGCGTCCCTCGCGAATGTTGAATGCGCGCTTTAGGAAGCGGGTGGCGTTCTCCATGGCCTCACTATGGGCAGGGCGGATGCCGTGGCGCCGGTGATGGCGTTCGCGCAGCCGCTTGATCTGTTGTTTATCGAGTTCCATGTCCACCTCGTTTTGGCAAGGGCCGCGTATCCCGCCCGTCGCCCTTACTCTACACCGTGGCGGGCGGGGTGTCTGTTGGATGCGGAATCCGATAGGGCGGATGACGCGGGAGCAAATGCAAATCACAGGCTCAATTCGATCCCGCAAGAATATGATGCGCCAGCTCCTACATATGTGACGAAATTGTGAAGCACGAGAGCGCGAATTTCAAAAAATCCGCTGGTGACCAATGTTGCGCAACAGAATTCAAAAATCAGCTCCTACATTTTGAAGCGTATGGATACATCCGTGTCAAAGGGAGAAAGCCATGGCAAACTACAGTCCACAGCACTTTGAGCCTCGGGCCAAGGCCGTCAACGTCAAGGGCGTTGCTAACCGCGCCGTCGCAACCGTTTTGACGGCGGGCCTCATTGCTCAGCCGCTCATGTCGCCGCTGGCGGCAATCGCCGCACCGTCAACCGGTA
The DNA here is from genome assembly GCA_905207015.1 of uncultured Collinsella sp. GTDB lineage: Bacteria > Actinomycetota > Coriobacteriia > Coriobacteriales > Coriobacteriaceae > Collinsella. The sequence goes on from CAJLJQ010000029.1 coordinate 17,753, forward strand.
ACGGCGATTCTGTTCAGGGGGGGGGTAGTTCTGTAGAGAACACCGTTGCCGCCGGTAACCAAGCGGTCGTAAAGACGGCTGCCCAGCTGGCCGAGGAGTCGGCAAAGCAGCTCAAGGACGCTCAGGCCGCCTACGATGCCGCCCAGAAGAAGGCCGACGCGGCGGGCCAGTCTCAAAAGCAAGCGCAGCAGCAAAAGAATCAGGCCTCGCAGGCCGTGACCGATAACGCCGCCGAGCAGAACGAGGCCGAGGTAGCCGCGCTTCAGGAGAAGATCGACGAGCTTAAGGCAGCCGTCGAAAAGACTGAGCAGCAGCAGAAGAAGCTGGGCAACCTGAACGATCAGCTCGAACAGGCCAACAAGAGTGTCGAGGATAAGACCCAGGCGCTCAAGGACGCCAAGGCAAAGCAGGATGAGGCCAAGAAGGCCCTCGATGATGCCCAGGCCAAGCTCGAGGCCATGGGTATGGACGAGTACGAGGCCGCCAAGAAGGCCGTCGAGGACGCGCAGGCAAAGCTCGATGACGCCAATAAGGCCGTTACTACTGCACAGGACAATCTGGACCAGGCCAAGGCTGCCGAGGCCAGCGCCCAGCAGGAAAAGCAGAATACCGAGGCAGCTTTGACGACTGCCCAGGCCAAGAAGCAGGAGACTGCCGCTGCTCTCGCAGCCGCAACCACCGCGCGCGATAACGCCCAGCAGAAGTTCGACCAGGCGCAGGCCGCGCTCGATGCTGCCGTCTCGGGTACGGGTGTTGACCTGAGTGCGCTTGAGGCCGCCAAGAAAGCTGCTGCTGGTGAGCTCAAGACCGCGCAGGCGGAGCTCAATGTCGCGACGGATGCCGACGCCACCGCACAGACAAATCTGCAGGCCGCCCAGGCTGCCGTCGCTGCCGCGCAGGAGAAGGCCAACGCCGCCAACGCTGCTGTGGCATCTGCCCAGTCTGCATACGATGCGGCAAACAAGGAGTACAAGGACGCGGCCAGTAAGCGTGACGCCGCGAAGACGGCATACGAGCAGGCCCAGCAGACCGAGGCCGACAAGAAGGCGGAGTACGATAAGCTTGTCGAAGTTCGCAAGCAGAAGCGCAGCGAGTGGGAGGCAGCCTGCGCTGCTTCGAACGCCGCGGAAAAGGCTTATGACGCTGCTAATGTCCAGGTTGAGGCTCTTGAGCAGCAGATTGCTGACCTCAAGTCCAACATGACCGTTGACCAGGAAGTCATCAGCCAAGGTATACTCGGCTTCATGAACTATATTAGCGACGGCAGCCAGTTCACAGCCACGCAGAAAAAGAACGCCCAGGACGCCGTATCGATGCTGACCGGTGCCGCTGACAAGGCCGAATGGTATGACCAGTACGTCGATCAGGACATGTCTCGCGACACCAACCCGCTTTCCTTGGAGCAGATGCGCAACGCCCTGACATATCTCGACACCCAGAACAACCTCCGCAAGGCGAACGGTCAGTCGGCGCTCAGCGTCAGCCTCCGCATGACTGTGGCAGCCGCCCTTAATGCATCATATTCATCGAACATCTGGGGACACTCGGACTGTTACTTCGACAATGGGGAAAACCTTGCTGGCGGCGGCGGCGCATATACCGGCGGCGAGACTGAGGACACTCTCGGATGGCCCTATACCGGCCTCTACACTCAGGAGAAGGTTAATTACGAGAATTGGATTAAAAAGTACGGTGTGGATAGCGAGGCCGGCAAAGATCTCATGGCTCATCGCTATGATTCGTACTATATCTACCAAAACTATTACGATGTGTATCACGGTACAAAAGATAAGAATGGCAATCAAAGAGGAGACACCTGCGGGCACTATCTCAACATTATCGATTCCGCTACGGTGGCTATCGGTATCGCGACCGGTAGCGGTAAGAACACCGATTCCGAGGTAACCGTATTCGATTACAGCGCTGATGATACTCAGGCTGATTTCACTGTCTCCGAGTTCAAGAAGCTCGTGAACGACTACATCGACTCTGCCTATAACGCTGGCGACACGCAGGCGCAGAAGGCGCAGCTCAAGGAGCTTCAGGGCAAGCTCGCCGAGGCGCAGAAGAACTTTGGAACTACTAGGAAAGCTTACTTCGCAGCTGTAAACGGGCAGGATGCCGCCCAGGACGCTTTCACCGCAGCAGATGTGAACATGAACACCGCCAAGGGTGAGTACGAGAAGGCTAAGTCCGACACCGCCGCCGCGAAGACGGCATACGACGCCGCGAAGGACGCACTCGGCGGAATCGACATCGAGTCCCTCAAGCAGAACCTCGATGCCGCCAAGAGCAAGGCCGCTACTGCCCAGGCAGCTCTCGATAAGGCAAACGCCGCGCTTGCTGACAGCAAGACGAAGGCAGCCGATGCCGCTGCTCACAAGGCGAAGGCTCGCAGCGCCCGCGATGCCGCCAAGGCAAAGTCCGATCAGGCCAATGAGGCGTATGACAACGCCACTGCTTCGGTCAAGGACCTTACCGCCAAGCGCGATGCCGCCAATACGGACCTTGCGAACAAGCAGGGCACGCTAGGCGAGGCCAAGAAGGCCGACGACACTGCCCAGGCTGACGTTGACAAGGCTCAGGCCGCAGATGCGCACGCCGCGACCGCTCTTTCGGACGCCAAGCAGGCAGTTGCCGCCAAGACGCAGGCCCTGTCCGACGCACAGGAGAAGGCTAAGGCCGCCGAGGGCGAGCTTGCCACCGCACACAAGGCCTTCGAGCGCTTCGCCGGCGCTCAGAAGGTGGTCGACGACGCCAAGGCCGCCTATGACGCTGCCGTCGCCGGTGTCGCCGATGCCCAGAAGCAGCTCGAGGCCGCCAACGAAGCCGTCGTCGATGCGAACCTCGAGATCGTCAAGACCAAGGCCGAGCTTGCCAACGACGAGGCACTCAAGGCCGATCTTGAGGCTGTCGACCACAAGGCATCCCTTGCCGCGGGCACGACGGGCAACGAGAAGCTGGTCAAGTTGAACGCTGCCTACGCTCGCTATAAGGCCGCCGTCGATGCCGCCGCTGGCCTCAAGGCTGCTCTGAGCGATGCCGATGCCAAGCTGTCCGATGCCAACGACGCCTATGCCGCCGCGCTTGCCGAGCTTGGCGATGCCAAGGATGCCCTGGCTGCCGCGCAGGCCGAGTACGACAAGTATCATCCCAAGGCTGAGCCGCAGGCCAAGCCTCAGGTTGCGCAGACTGCTGCAAAGGCCCCCGTTGCCAAGAAACAGGCCGCGCCTGCCGCGCTCGCCCAGACCGGTGATGACTCTGCGCTTGCGGGCGAGGTCTTCGTTATCGGCGGTATTACACTCGTGGCTGCGGGTGTGACGCTGGGCGATCGTCGCCGCAAGCAGATGTAGCGTTTCGAGCGTAGATTCTGCAACGAACTTCGGTTCATAGCAGGAACGCTTCGATAGCTAAACCGATAAGGCCGGCGCGCTGTCATACGCAGCGCGCCGGCCTTTCTTTGCGTTGGTATCAAAAAGCCCGGTCGGTAGCCGCGAAAGCTACCGACCGGGCAAATC
>CAJLJQ010000030.1:0-20679 GCA_905207015.1 uncultured Collinsella sp.
CATGATGGGCCTCATCGGCATGGGCAACAACCCCATGGTCGGTGCCACCGTCGCCTGCGCTGTCGCCGTCGAGGAGGCCCTCAAGGCCTAATCGCGCCCGCGCGATGCTCATATAGTTGAGCTTTGGAGCCGCTATCCACCCGGGTAGCGGCTCTTTTTGTTTACGCTGTCGCAGGGTAGCTAATGCCGATATACCAGTTGGGGCGAAATACGAGATGAGACGAGATGGAACGTCAAAGTGTCCATGACACCCACCTGCCATAATTGCCCTTAACCGATTTGCCGAGTCTTTGCGGCCCCATTGCCGATCACCCGTGCGACAATGCACCGGACGAGAAAGGAATCCGATGGAATCGACTGATGTACTGGTAATTGGATCTGGCATTGCGGGCCTTTGCGCCGCCATCGAAGCGGCGCGCACGGGTGCAACCGTCGCTGTGGCAAGCGCCGGAAAGACTATGAGTGGATCGAGCTTCTTCCCGGGCACCTGGGGCCTCGGCCTTATTGGTCCCGTCGACGAAGGCGACGAACAGAACCTTATCGACACCATCCAGGCCGTCGGCGGCGGCGTTGCCGACCCCGAACTCGTCCAGACGTTCGTCCACGGCATTCCCCAGGCAATTGAATGGCTCGAGCAAGACTTGGGCGTTGAGCTTCAGCGTCCGCAAAGCGCCGAAAGCGCTCAGCAAAAGCAGTTTATCCCCTGCTTTGACCACAAGACGCGCATGTGGCGCGGCCTCACCCGCAAGCCCCTTGAGGACGCTCTGACGACCCGGATCGAGTCGCTCGGCATTCGCCTGCTCCCCCGCCATGAGCTTATCGACCTTGTTGAAGATACGGACGGAAAGATTGTCGGCGCCACGCTCTACGACCGGACAAACGAGCGTCTCGTGCCTATGGCAGTCAAGGCCACTATCATCGCTGCGGGCGGTACGGGTGGCCTGTTCGAGCGCAGCCTCACTTCCACCGACGTGCTCAGCTCATCACAGGCTATCGCGCTGGCGCACGGTGCGTCCCTTACTAATATAGAGTTTATGCAGATGATGCCCGGCTTTATAGAGCCCAAGCGAAACCTTGTTTTTAACGAGAAGACCTGGCGCTACGTCAAGTTCGACCAGCCGGTCGATAACGCCGACGATAAGCTCGACGATCTGCTCGAGCAACGCTCCGGATATGGTCCCTTCACTTCGCGTCTGGATTCTCGCGCTATCGACCTAGCCATCGACGAAGCGGGAGCCGAAGGCCTGGCGCTCCACTACGACTTCCCCCGCGAGGACGTCCCCGAGTTTGTGCAGACCTTTGCTACCTGGCTACAAGACGAGTACGGCATCGCGCCGACCGACGAGATGCGCGTGGCGATGTATGCCCACGCCGCCAACGGCGGTATCAAAATCGACAAGACCGCGTACACGGGCGTTGAGGGCCTCTACGCCTGCGGTGAGGCAACAGGCGGCATGCACGGCGCCGACCGCATCGGCGGCTTGTCGAGTGCCAATGGCATCGTATTCGGGCGCATCGCGGGCGCATCGGCGGCTCAAGCAGCGCTGGACGCTCCCGAGGCGGCCGCTCCGATGGATATCGCCCTCCCTCAGTATGGCATTGCCACAACAGATGCCGAACGCCTGACACACAGCCTTAAGCACACGATGAGTACCTATTGCATGATCAACAGGACCGAAGCAGGTCTATCCAAGGCCCTGCAACAGCTTGAAAGCCTGAAAGACGAGGCAACGGCGCTGAGCAAGCCGCATGCCAATGACAGCGAGATCGCAGCCCTCGCCCGCCTGCAATCGCAGAATCAGCTGGCAACGGAGATGGTCAAAGCCATGCGCAAGCGGACCGAAAGCCTGGGTTCGCACTATCGATCGAATTAAACTGGACACCTATCTAGAGCAGAGCACAGCTAATCGATATCTATGGGCCCCGTGACCTCGAAGTGGCACGGGGCCCATTCGTGTCCGCACGGCAGCGTATCCTTATTTTGAGTACAGAGCGGGCAAAGCGCGCATAGACAATAGATCAGCGAGGAGGAGATATGGACAGTAGAGATATCGAGAAGTGGCGTGTCGAACTTGATAGCTACGCCAATGTGGAAGACGGCGTTGAGTATTGGCTCGCACGCGATTTAATGGAACCCATGGGATACACTCGATGGGAGAACTTCGCCGAAGTTGTTAAGAGGGCAAAAGTCTCGTGCGAAACAAATAAAACTCCAGTTGATTCCCATTTTCGTGACACCACGAAAATGGTAACTGCCGGTGTCGCCGCTCGCGCGGTTAAAGACTACAAGCTTACGCGCTATGCATGCTATTTAATCGCCCAAAACGGAGATTCAAACAAGCCAGAGATCGCGCTCGCCCAGGCATACTTTGCAGTGCAGACGCGCCGCCAAGAGCTCATAGAGCAGCGCTTCGCAGAGATTCAGCGCTTACAGGCGCGCCACTCGCTATCCGATTCAGAGAAACAGCTCTCGGGTATTGCGTTCAAACGCGGCGTGGACTCCAAAGGATTCGCGATCATCAAGTCGAAGGGCGACGAAGCGTTATTCGGCGGCAGAAGCACGGCGGAAATGAAGCAGCAGCTCGGCGTATCCAAGAGCTCGGCATTGGCGGACAGGTTAGCCGATGTCCTCATCAAAGCAAAGGACCTTACGAACTCGATGACGGCCTTCAACGCCGAGGAACACGACCTGTACGGTCTGGACCAGATCAAGCAAGAGCACGTCGAGAACAACACAAGCGTGCGTGGCAGCCTCATCGACCGCGGAATTGTCCCCGAGAACCTGCCACCTGCCGAGGATACAAAAAAGCTCGAGCGTAGCGTGAAGGCAGACGAGAAGAAACTCAAGGAAGGTACTGACGGTTTTACCGATCCCCAGGGTAGACTCGATCTGTGAAAGCGGCCGTGCCCTTTCGGGTTCGACCCCATGCGAGGTTAATAAAAAAGACGGCCAACCTTCGCTGACCGTCTTAATCATCTTTGGGTGGGCCGTCAGGGGGTCGAACCCTGGACCTTGGGATTAAGAGTCCCCTGCTCTACCAACTGAGCTAACGACCCGATATCAACACGAAGCAAGAACTGGGGTGGGTAAAGGGACTCGAACCCTCGACCTACGGGACCACAACCCGTCGCTCTAGCCAACTGAGCTACACCCACCGTGTCCTGTGCGCTTCGCGCTCGACTATTATTGCAAGGAACGCCACGCGATGCAAGCCCCAATTTTCAAGAATTTTGAAAAGAGTTTTTCGAGACCATTTCGAGCATTTCCCACCGGTTTCATAGGAGTAAACTTGCCCCACTGCAAATGCTCGAAAGGACCGGCATGAAAGAACTCTCCAACCGCACGGCAACGTTTACCGATTCGGTCATCCGCCGCATGACGCGCATCTCCAACAAGTATGGCGCCGTCAACCTGTCACAGGGCTTCCCCGACTTTGATCCCCCGGCGCAGCTGCTCAATAGCCTCAGCACCATCGCCACCGACCCCAAGCCGCTCTACCACCAGTACTCCATCACCTGGGGCTCCCAGGCCATGCGCGAGGCGCTTGCCGCCAAGCAGGAGAACTTTATGGGCATGCCGATCAACCCCATCGAGAACATCGTGGTCACCTGCGGCTCCACCGAGGCTATGATGGCCGCCATGATGACGGTCACAAACCCCGGCGACAAGGTCGTCATCTTCTCGCCGTTCTACGAGAACTACGGCGCCGACACGATCCTTTCGGGTGCGGAGCCCATCTACGTGCCGCTCAACCCGCCCACCTTTGACTTCGACCGTGGGATCCTCGAGGCGGCCTTCCGCGACAACGATCCCAAGGCGATTGTCCTATGCAACCCGTCCAACCCCTGCGGCAAGGTCTTTACCCGCGAGGAGCTCACCTTTATCGCCGACCTGTGCAAAAAGTACGACGCCTACTGCATTACCGACGAAGTCTACGAGCACATCGTCTACGCGCCCCACGAGCATGTCTATATGGCCACGCTGCCCGGCATGTTCGAGCGCACCATCAGCTGCAGCTCGCTGTCCAAGACCTACTCCATCACCGGCTGGCGCCTGGGCTACACCATCGCTCCTGCCGAAATCACCGAGCGCATCAAGAAGGTCCACGACTTCCTCACCGTAGGCGCCGCCGCTCCCCTGCAAGAGGCCGTCGTTACCGCCCTCAATTTCGACGATAGCTATTATCGGGAGGTCCTCGACCTCTACACTGCCAAGCGCGACCTATTCTGTCAGGGACTCGACAGCATCGGCCTCACGCACAACGTGCCGCAGGGCGCCTACTACGTGATGATGGATATCTCGGAGTTTGGCTATGACAGCGACCTCGACTTCTGCGAGGACCTGGCCTCCAAGGGGGGCGTGGGCGCTGGTCCCGGATCGAGCTTCTTCCGCGAGCCCGTCAACCACCTCATCCGCTTCCACTTTGCCAAGCGAGACGAGACGCTTAACGCGGCGCTGGAGAACCTCAAGTCTCTGCGTGATAAAATCGAGCCGCGCGGGTAAGGACGGTCAGTAACTAAAGGCACTAAAGAAACCTCGTGAACCCATTGGGCCACGAGGTTTCTTTTTAAAGCGACCTCATTTATTTTTTAGAGCGCTATACTTTAGTCACGGAGCAACTCGTCCCAGAGAGGAATACTATGGCAGAGCAGCAGCTTATCGGAGCGCTCGAGGCCGGCGGCACCAAGATGGTCTGCGCCACGGGCTATGCGGACGGCACGGTCCTGGAGCGTGAGCAGATCGCGACCACGACTCCGCAGGAGACCGTCGAGGCCGTCAACGCATGACTTGCCGACAAGGGCATCGCCGCGCTGGGCATCGGCGCCTTTGGCCCCACCGCAGTCAACCCTGCCTCGCCCCAATACGGCAAGATCCTGGAGACGCCCAAAACGGCATGGCGCTACTTCGACCTGCTGGGCACCATCCAAAACGAGCTCAATATTCCCTGCGGCTACGACACCGACGTCAACGTCGCCTGCCTGGGCGAGGTCACCTTTGGTTGCGCCCAGGGCCTCACTGACGTGGTGTATCTGACCATCGGTACCGGCGTGGGCGCTGGCGTGCTCTCGGGCGGTAAGCTCGTGCACGGCATGATGCATCCCGAGGCTGGCCACATCCTGGTCACGCGCGACCCGCGCGACACCATTGGCGAGCACAGCGCCTGCCCCTTCCATGACAACTGCCTCGAAGGCCTCATCGCCGGCCCCGGCGTTAGAAAGCGCTGGGATGGCAAGAGCGCCGGAGACATGGCTGATGACCCGGAAGCCATGGACCTGCTCGCCGGCTATCTGGCACAGGCACTCATGACCTACACGCTGTGCTACGCGCCGCAAAAGATCATCATCGGCGGCGGCGTGGCCGACCACACTCCCATCGTGCCGCTCGCACGCAAAAAGTGTGCCGAGATGCTCAACGGCTATATCGTCACGACCGAGGTCAACGACATCAATAACTACATCGTCAACAACAGCCTCGAGGGCAAGCAGGGCGTTATGGGCTGCCTGGCCCTGGGCGCACAGGCGCTTCAGTAGCAGATGAACCCACAGGGCGTGGCGCGCCCGGCAAATCCGACCTACGAAACGACGCCACCACGCCTCATATAAGCCCTCAAATAAAAAAGGCCGCCTAGGACCAAACAATACGTCCTAGGCGGCCTTTTTGGCGCACATCAGCGACCGTAAGAGATATCGGAGCACAACGCCCGTTGCCGCTCCACAGCAGTCGATCATCACATCGGTGATCATGCCGGCGCGTCCCGGCACAAAGAGCTGAATCGTCTCGTCAATCGAAGGAATCAGCAGCAGGAACACCGCCGTGGGCAGCAGCACGTCAAAGGTGCGCCGGCCCTCAAAATCAAAGGCGTGCGTTGCCAGGATGCCGAGCACCATATACTCGGAAAAATGCGCGCACTTGCGAACAACAAAGTTGGTCACCCATTCATATGGAAGTCCCACGCCGTGCAGGAAACCGCGGATAGCTTCCATGACCGTTAGGCTCAGTGAGCCCGACCCCGAGCCGGGAACCAGCGAATTGCCCCAGATCAAGAGCGCCATCAGGCAGGTTACGACCGCCCATTTTCGATTGATCTTAACCATGCAGAAGTTATGCCTCCGCGCGGAGCGGCGCGAAGCTGGCGGTACCGCCCTCGATAACGCTCAGATAAGCACGGCCCGTACGCTTGGCGGTAGAGGACTGAAGACGCTCGATCTCTTCCTCGAGGATCTGATTGACGCGCTCGTGACGACGATTTTCCATAATGCCGGCGGCAATAGCCTCGGCCCGCTCGATGCTCTCACGCGAGATACGGGCAGTATCCTCGGGGAACACAGCGCTGTGACGGCCGACATAGGCGGGGGCAGCAGGCTGAGGGGCAGCGACGGGAGCGGGGGCTGAAACAGGAGCAGGCTCGTCAATCTCATCCAGAATCGCGGTGGCGGCGGCCCACATACCCTCGTGGCCCGAGTAATCGGCCATGGGGACATCAACCTCGAGCGAGGCGTCCGGAAGGTCGCCGGTGTCGATGCGATCTTGGGCATCAATCGATGCGGTGATGGCTGCAGGCTCATCGAGGTCATCGAGATCGATGCCCGCGGCACCGGAGATGATAGGCATGCTGGCGAGGTTTGCATTGTACGGCGCAGCCTCAGCCGCCTGCTGCTGGGCAGGAGCGCCCCAAAGCGAGCTTTCGGCGGCACGGCGGGCGGCAACGGCCTCCTCGTCCGCGGTCATGGCTTCATCAACGTACGAATTATCGGCAGAAACGTTCGCGTCCGCCGAGGTAGCGCTGTAGGCGTTATTGGCTGCCGCGTTGGCAACGAGTGCCACAAAAGCCGCCGTGCTGCCCGCAGGGGCGGCCTGGGAGCCCGACACGGCACGCGCCGCGGCGGCGATGTCATCGCGATTGAAGGAGCCGGTCTGCCCGCCGTTGGTGAGCTCGTCGATGGCGACTTGATAGACGTCGCGCGAGCGCGCAGGGTCGCAGCTAACCGGCGAATCGTCGTCGAGCATGCTGTCGATCATGGACCAAGCCTCGGCCTCGTCCATAGCATCTGCGGCACGAGCAATGGTAGGAACACCATCGTCGGCATGACGGCGCTGGAACGCACCAGTCAGGCCGGAAAGGAATGCCGAGGTAGACTGCTCCGACTGAGCCTGAGAAGCAGAAGTCGCAGCGTAAGGAGTCGCATCCTGCTGCTGAGCTGGAATCGAGGCGGTCTTGAACTCGCTTTGATGCTGATTGAGATTGGCGGCACCGCCCATGGCATCGGGCTGGAACAGACGCTCTTCACGCTGCGCACGATACTCGGAGATACCCAGCGAGGCGGCATAGATACCCACGCCCGCCACCGCGCCCACGGCGAAGGGAACTGCACCCGCCACGACCGTCTCGTTCACCGACGAAAACGGCAGCGTCGCGGCATACATAACCACGGGAGCGGCAAGGCCGATCCCACACGAAAGTCCGGCAAGGACTGCTCGTTGTGTTGCATCAGAAGAAGCCATGAGCTCTCCCCATCTTCCAGCACCCAAATCGCATCATTCAGTTGGCTGCGCGAGAGAAGATGAAGCGGGGCTATGCCCCAAAGCAACGGTATATGGTTCGTTTCATCTGCGTTTTCCGTCGCGAAGCTTAAAAGCTATTATGCGAAACCGCCCTGCCGATTGCAAGCGACGATGTCGGATTGAAACGGGAAACCTGCTGCTCGTCGGTCTTACGGTCAAAAATAAGCGCGGAGCGGCGCTACGGAAAAGGGCCGAGGCTCAAAGCCCCGACCCTCTATCGCATTGATGACTATCGTTGCGTGTGGATGACAACCTAGAACGTCTGCTCGTAGTCGCTGTGTTTTTTGGCCGAACGCACCAGGAACTCCTGGTTCGTGTTGGTGCCCTTAAGACCCTTAATAAACGATGCGGCCGCGCGCTCGGTGTTGTTCATGCCGGCAAGAATGCGACGCAGACCAAAGACAAACGGACGCATCTGCTCGTCGACCAACAGATCCTCGTTACGCGTACCGGAGGCAACGGGGTCGATAGCCGGGAAGATGCGGCGGTCGGCCAGGTCGCGGTCGAGCTTAAGCTCCATGTTGCCGGTGCCCTTGAACTCCTCAAAGATGACCTCGTCCATCTTGGAACCGGTGTCGATGAGGGCAGAGGCCAGGATGGTGAGCGAGCCACCGTTCTCGATATTGCGGGCTGCGCCTAGGAAGCGCTTGGGCGGATACAGGGCCGCCGAATCGACGCCGCCCGAAAGGATGCGGCCTGAGGCGGGCGCCGCCAAGTTGTAGGCACGGGCAAGACGCGTGATGGAGTCGAGCACCACCACAACATCGCCACCCAGCTCCACGATGCGCTTGGCGCGCTCGATGACGAGCTCCGCCACGCGGGTGTGGTTGTCGGCAGGCATATCGAAGGTCGACGCCACAACCTCGCCCTTGATGGAACGCTGCATATCGGTGACCTCTTCGGGGCGCTCGTCGACGAGCAGGCAGATGAGGTGCACCTCGGGGTTGTTAATCGAGATGGACTGGCAGATCTTCTTGAGGATCGTGGTCTTGCCGGCCTTGGGCGGAGACACGATCAGGCCACGCTGGCCCTTGCCGATCGGCGACACGATGTCGATGGCGCGACCGGTAATGGAGTCCTTGCCGTGCTCCATGCGCAGCGGCTCGTTGGGATAGACCGGGGTGAGGTCGCCGAACTTGGGACGGTTGCGAATCTGCTCGGGGTCCAAACCGTTGACGGTCGTGATTTTGGCGAGGCCGGCGCGCTTGTCGCCGCCGCGCGAAGGACGCAGCGAGCCCTCGATGACGTCGCCCGTGCGCAGGCGCGCGGAGCGGATGAGGTAGGCGGGCACGAAGGCGTCGTCGTTGGACTTCATGTAGCCATGGGCGTGGATGATGCCGGAGCTGTCCGGGCGAATCTGCAGAATGCCCTTGATGTCGCGGAAGCCCTCGGCCTTCGCAGCGGTGACGTAGATTTCCTCGACGAGCTCGGCCTTCTTCTTGCCGGTCGTCTCGATCTCGAACTCCTTGGCCTTCTCGCGAAGTTCGGCGACCTTCATGGCAGCGAGCTCCTCGCGCGAAAGCGTGGGCTCGGTGGGAGCGGCATTACGCTCCTTGTTGCGTTGCTTGCGATCGCGCTGGCGGTTGCGACGGTCGTTGTTGCGCTCGTCCTTGCGCTCGTTGCGCTCCTCGTTGCGCTTGTGCTGGCGACGGTTGGGGCGAGCGCCGTCTTCGCCCTCGGCGGGGGCGGCACCATCGGTTGCGGTGGTGTCAACATTGGCCGCAGCGGCGTCATTGGCCTCGGCGCCGGAATCGACCTGCGCTTCGACATCAGCATGCTGCTCGGCGGCCTTGGCCTTAACGGACTTCTTGCGACCGCGCTTGGGCTTCTCGGATGCAGGCTGTTCGACGTCCTGGGGCTCGACGGCATCAGTCGATGCATCGGCGGTCGTCTCGGCGGAATCCTCGGACGCACCCTTCTTGGCAGCCTTAGCCTTGGACGTGCGCTTAGCAGCAGTGCGACGGCTGCGACCGGGACGGACGTCGGCGGGCTCGGCATCGGCAGAAACGGCCTCGGAAGTCGTAGCATCCTGGACGGGTTCATCGGCAGCAGTTGAGGACTTGGCGGTCGCCGCAGCATCCCGAGCGGCGGCGGCTGCGGCTGCGGCCTTCTCGGCCTCGACAAAGGCCTTGGGCTTGCGACCGCGACGGTGCGGGCGCAAAGCCGGATCGACAACGGGAACTTCGCTGGCCTCGACAGGCGCAGCGGGCTCAGCAGGCGATGTGCCCTCCCCTGCCGCGGAACGGACCGAAGCCTCAGTGAGCTCGGGGGCTGCCTGTTCAGCAACCTGCTCGGCTTTAGCAGCCGTGAGACGGCGTGTGCGCGGTGCCGGCTTCTCGGTCGGCTGGTCGGCGGCAGGCGTCTCGGGCACATACGGAGCTGCGAGCTCGGTCAGAGCCGCGGCCTCGCGCTCGGCAGCACGACGGCGGGCGCGCACCACCTGAGCCTCGCTAATCTGCGCCAACGCACGTGCCTGCGCGACCTCATCGGAAATCGGCGCCGAAGAGTCAGCTGCAACGGTGCGCTTGGCGCGCGTCGTGCGCGTGGTACGGCGCTTGGGCTTGGTGGCCTCCTCGCCGTCAGTGGCAGGTTTGGCCGTGCGGCGCGTACGCTTGGGCTTTGCCGGAGCAGCCTCCTCACCAGTTGCAGACACGGCCTTCTCAGCCGCTGCAGGCGTAGGCGTCGAAGCAGCCTTGGGCATCTCAGGAGCCGAGGCTTGCGCGGGCGCCGCGACCTGGTCCGACGCAACCGGTGCAGCGGGAGCGGCCTGCGTCGTCGTTATTTCGTTTTCTTGCTGTTGATCAGACACAGTGTTTGCTCAACTTTCTTTTCAAGCCCTGTGATCACATGCTCCCTGCATAAACCTTCAGGGCGGCTAAACAGTCTAGTTCCGTTCAAAACGACGGACATCATTGATCTGTATCGAGATGATTGCGTCAACTACGCAGCGTTAGTGTAACACAACCGCCGCCACCTGCAACTTAGTCATTGGGGGCGTTCTTAAACGACTAGTCAAAAGGGGCACTCTTTGGTTTAACACCCACAAATCTGACTGCCTCCGCCAAAACTATGGCGGTTTACTACGATGAATCGCTCAACCGCGACCACTCCGAAACATGTTGAACTAAAACCGCAGGTAGATGCCTTGCGCTTTTTTGCGAAAAGCCGGCGTAGTTGGAATTCCTCAATTCATCGTAGTAAACCGGCATAGTTTCGTATTTCCAGCAGTTCAAAATTCGTCAATACGTCGGCGTTTGCGAAAAAAGCCCGATCTCCGTGGGAGATCGGGCTTTCAAGGCTCAGTTAAACCAAGTCTGTACGGTCAAATGACCCGCAGATTACATCTGCTCGGGCGCGGAAACGCCAACGAGGGTGAGCACCAGAGCGAGCGTTACGCGGACGGCGTCGCAAGCGGCCAGACGGGCGCGCGAAAGCTCGGGGTCGACGGGACGGCCCTCGCTCGGCAGCACCTGGCAGGCAGCATAGAAGCTGTGGAAGTCGCCGGCGAGCTCCTCGGCAAAGTGCGTCAAACGGAACGGGGCGCGGTCGCGAGCGCAGCTGGCGATCAGGTCGGTGAGCTCGTAGAGCTTACGCGAAAGGGCGAGCTCGGTCGGGTCGGTCAACAGCGAGTAATCGACGTTCTCACCGATGGCCTTGGCGGCAACGGCCTTCATGCCCATCTCGTCGGCCTGCTCAGGCGTTACGTCAGCGGCACGGCGCAGGATGGAGCAGACGCGAGCGTGAGCGTACTGCACGTAATAGACCGGGTTGGAGTTGTCGCGCTTCTTAACGGCCTCGATGTCGAAGTCGACCATCTGGTTGGAGCTCTTGGAGATGAGCGTGTAGCGGGCGGCGTCAGAGCCGACCTCGTCGACGAGCTCCTGAAGGGTCACCATGGTGCCCTTGCGCTTGGACATACGGACGGGCTTGCCGTTACGCAGCAGGTTGACGAGCTGGCCCAGTAGAACCTCGAACTTGCCGGGGTAACCCAGAGCGTCGCAGACGCAGCGGACGCGCTCGATGTAACCGTGGTGGTCGGCGCCCCAGATGTCGATGACGTGGTCGACGCGCTGGAACTTATCCCAGTGATAGGCGACGTCGGAGGCGAAGTAGGTGTACTCGCCGTCGGACTTGATCAGGACGCGGTCCTTGTCGTCGCCCAGATCGGTGGAGCGGAACCACAGGGCGCCGTCCTTGGTGTAGAGGTAGCCCATCTTGTCGAGCTTCTCAAAAGCGCGGTCGACGGCGGAGGTGCCGGCGGTCTCGCCCTCGGTGTCCTTCACATACAGCGAGCGCTCGGAGTACCAACGGTCAAAGTCGCAGTTGACGGCGTGGCAGAGGTCGCGCATGTTGTCGACCATCTTCACGTAGCCGCGCTCACGGAAGCTCTCCATACGCTCCTGCGGATCGGCGTCGACCCACTTGTCGCCGTCGGTGCGCCAGAACTCGGCGGCCTCGTCGATGATGTAGTCGCCGCCGTAAGAGTCCTTGCCCAAGGTCTCGGCAAAGTTGTCCTGATACGGATGGGTCTCGGGGTGCTCGTCGTTCTCGTCGGCAACAAAGGCGTCACGGTCGGCGATCAGCAGCTTGTGAGCCTCGTCGATATCAACGCCCTGCTTGGCGATGATGTCGGCAAGCTGCATATAGCGCGTGCTGATGGAGTTGCCGAAGGTGTTCATCTGAGAGCCGTGGTCATTGATGTAGAACTCACGCTGGATCTCATAGCCGGCGTGGTCCATAACGCGGCAGAGCGAATCGCCCAGCGCGGCCCAGCGGCCGTGGCCGATGTGCATGGGGCCGACGGGGTTGGCGGAAACGAACTCGACCTGGGTCTTCAGGCCACCACCGACGTTGGACTTAGCGAAGTCCATGCCCTTCTCGCGAGCCTCGCCAAAGATGGCATTCTTGACGGCAACGGAGAGGTAGAAGTTGATGAAGCCGGGGCCTGCGATCTCGACCTTCTCGATCGCGGGGTCCTCGGGCATATGGGCAACGATGACCTCGGCGATCTTGCGCGGGGCGCAGTGGGCCAGCTTGGCGGACTTCAGGGCCATGGTAGAGGTCCACTCGCCATGAGAAGTGTCAGCCGGTCGCTCGATAGCGCAATCGTCAAGTTCAAATGCGGAAAGGTCGCCGGCCTCCTGGGCCGCAGCAAGCGCAGCGCGTACCAGCTCTTCAATCTTCTCGGGCATAGATCCTCCTTGTGTTAAAGCCCCCGAGCTCTTGGTCACTCGTAGGGCAAAAGCCAGAGTTTGTAGCACTCTATCACAAGCGACGGGCACTGTCGCAGGGTAAAGCTAATAGATATTGCATATGCACAAAAATGACTACAGCTTGCATGGAGTCACTCAAAGATGCCGGTCTGCCTGCAGATTATGCAGGCGTTGAAAATGCATAAAGGTGTGAATGAGCTGCGTCTGTTATCGAATACTCTTACCTATCAGAATTGTGTGCTTTTCCTGCATAAAGTAAGGGTTTGCGCACGTCAGCGTGTTATTCTAGACATACGTAAATTCGTATAAGTTGGAGGTAGCATGTTCTCAATCGGTCAACACGTCATTCATCCGGGTCAGGGAGTCTGCACCGTCGTCGGTTTTAGGGACGACACGCCGCAGCCCATGCTGTTGCTCGAGACCAAGCAGGGACATGCGCAGACGATCCTCATGTACCCCGTGGCGCAGGCCGATCGTTTGCATGCCGCCATCTCCCAGCAAGATGCCGAGCACCTGCTGAGCCACTATGACGAGCTGGAGTGCGACACCTTTACCGAGCGTAACAGCTCGCTTGAGGAGACGCACTTTAAGCAGCAGCTCAAGCTGGGCGCGCCCGAGACGGTCCGCGTGGCAAAGACCATGATGCACCGCATTCGCCAGGCCGAGGAAGCTGATAAAAAGCCCAGCTCTTACTACATGCGCGTACTCAAGGAGGCCAAGCGCCGCTCCATTGAGGAGTTCGCCGTGGCCCTGGGCGTCACCGAAGAGGACGCCGAAGCCCGCCTAGCCCAAGCCGCCCTCAACTAACCCATCCGCGCCAAAAACCACCACAAAGGGGACAGGCACCTTTGTGGTGGTTTTTTCGTTCTAGTCGTTCTAGTAGTATTCATTCTTAGCGATACCTACGAGCACAAGGAGCCTCTTATGGCAGAGCCACTTACCGCCGGAATCACCCGCGACCGTGCGTTCGAACTGCTCAACGAGCACAACAAGGACCCGTTCCACATCACCCATGGCGAAACGGTCGAGGGCACCATGCGCTACTTTGCGCGCGAGTTCGACCCCGAGAACGAGGAGTTTTGGGGCATCGTCGGCCTGCTGCACGACCTGGATTGGGAGGAGCATGAGGATGACCCCATGAACCACACCATCTATGCGGCCGAGATCCTCGAGGGCGAGGGCGCCTCTCCCGAGCTCATTCGCGCCATCCAGACGCACACGTCCGATTTCAACACCTCGCTGCCCAAGCCCGAACTGCAGATGGAAAAGATACTGTTCGCCTGCGACGAGCTCACCGGCCTGATCGGAGCCGCCGTCGTCATGCGCCCGAGCAAGAGCGTCATGGACTTTACGACCAAGTCGCTCAAGAAGAAGTTCAAGGACAAGCGCTTTGCCGCCGGCTGCTCGCGTGACGTGATTTCGCAGGGCGCCGAGATGCTGGGCTGGGAGCTTCCCGAGCTCTTCGACCGTACCATCGCGGCCATGCAATCCTTCGCTCCCGATCGCGACACCTTCCAGGCCTAACCGCCCACGCCACCTATAACCACCGCAAAGGGGACAGGCGCCTTTGTGGTGGTTTTTCGTTTGCAACAGGTTTAGGGACGGACCTGGCCGGTGCCGCGGAGCTTGTATTTGTAGGTAGTGAGGGCCTCGGCGGCAAAGGGGCCGCGGGCGTGGAGCTTTTGGGTCGAGATGCCGATCTCGGCGCCCAGGCCAAACTCGCCGCCGTCGGTAAAGCGCGTGCTGGCGTTGGCATACACGGCCGAGGCATCGACCGCGTCCAGGAAGCGCTCGCAGGCATCCTCGTCCTCGGCAACGATGGCCTCGGAGTGCATGGTGCCGTAGCGGTTGATGTGCGCGATGGCTTCGTCCTCGTTCGCCACGACCTTCACGCTCATCTCGAGCGCCAGATACTCGCGGCCCCAGTCCTCCTCAGTCGCGGCTACATAGTCGTCGCCCTCGGCAAGCCCGGCGGCAGCGCATGCGGCGCACGTGGCCTCGTCGCCGTGAATCAGCACGCCGTGGTCGTGCAGCACGGCAACGACCGCCGGCAAAAACGAATCCGCCACGGCACGGTCGACCAGCAGCGACTCGGCGGCATTGCACACGCCCACGCGCTGCGTCTTAGCGTTGACGATAATGTTGAGCGCCTTGTCAAAATCGGCGGATTCATGCACGTAGATGTGGCAGTTGCCTGTGCCCGTCTCGATCACCGGCACAAGCGACTCGCGCACGCAGCGCTGGATCAGGCCCGCACCGCCACGCGGAATGAGCACATCGACAATACCGCGGAGCTTCATGAGCTCGCCGGTGGCCTCGCGGTCGGTGGACTCGATCATCGAGATAGCTTCGCGTGGAAAGCCCTGGGCCTCAAGCGCATCGGCCAGCAGTTCGGCAATCATGGCGCACGAGTGATAGGCCAGCGAACCGCCGCGCAGGATGCAGGCGTTGCCGGTGCGGATGCAGATGCCCGCGGCATCGGCCGTCACGTTGGGGCGCGCCTCGTAGACCATGGCAACCAGGCCCAGCGGCACACTCACGCGCGTAAGGTCCACGCCACTCGCAAGCACACGGTGATCGAGCACGCGGCCCACGGGATCGGGCAGCTCGGCGAGCTTCTCCAGGCCGGCGGCCATGCCCTCGACGCGCTCGGGCGTCAGCAGCAGACGATCGAGCAATCCGACCGAGGTGCCCGCATCACGCGCAGCGGACATATCGAGCTCGTTGGCGGCGACGATGGAGTCGATACCGTTGCGCAGTGCTGCGGCCATGGCGCGCACGGCCTCCTGGCGCTGCTCGTCGCTCGCCGTGGCAAGCGAGGCCGACGCTGCCTTAGCGGCAACGGCAAGATCGTGGACATACGTGGCTATATCGACCGACATGGACGGCCCTTTCTCCTAGAAGTTTGCAACCATGGTAGCCGATTTGCGCATGGCCTCGCCCGCGGCGGTAGAATTGGTCAACCCGAAACACCGCAACGAACGGAAGACTCACATGGCCCTCATTACTTCGTACCACGTCCCCGGCCTGTATGTCGAGGACCACAGCATCGACGTCCCCCTCGACTGGCGCGGCCTGGAGCCAATGCTCCTGGCCGTCGGCAGCACCATGCGCCGCGGCGCTATGCCGGCACCAATCGCCGGCGCGCCCGAGAGCATCAAGCTCTTCTACCGCGTGGTTTGCGCGCCCGACCGCATCAACGACGATCTGCCGCTGCTTCTGTTTTTGCAGGGCGGCCCCGGCGGCGAGAGCCCGCGTCCGCTGTCACCCACAAGCGATGGCTGGATCGAGGAGGCCGTCAAGCACTTCCGCGTGGTCCTGCCCGACCAGCGCGGCACCGGCCGCAGTAGCTGCGTGGACGGACGCACGATTGCCACCTTGGGCGATCGCGCCGAGGCAGCCGGCGCCGATGCGGCCCGCTCGCAGGCGGACTTCCTCAAGCGCCACCTCGCCAGCTCCATCGTGCGCGATTTTGAGTACCTGCGCCTGGTGGGCTTTGGCGGCAAGCCCTGGGTCACACTCGGGCAGAGCTACGGCGGCTTTTTGACGTTGAGCTATCTGTCGCTCTTCCCCGAGGGCGTGGCGGCAAGCTTTACCTGCGGCGGCATCCCCCACGTGCCGGCGAGCGCAAGCGAGGTCTACGCGCACACCTTCCCGCGCATGGCTGCCAAGACACAGCAGTATTACGACCGCTACCCCGCCGACGTCGAGCGCGTGGCGGCTCTTGCCGATGCGCTCGAGGCTCAGAAGCCCGTGCTGCCCGACGGCTCGCCGATGACGGTCGAGCGCCTACAGCTCATGGGCAGCGACTTTGGCATGAAGCCGAGCTTTGAGCGCATGCATTGGATTATCGATCACGCTTTTGTTGACGGCGACGGCACGCTGACCTGCGGCGTCTCGATATCTGACAGCTTTTTGATGCGTGCCTTCGAGCGCACCAACACGCGCACGAATCCGCTGTACTGGACGCTTCAGGAGTTCATCTACGCCGACGGCGATACCATGCCCATTCGCTGGGCCGCGGCAGAGGAGAAGGCACACCGTGCCGAGTTCGACACCCTCGCGCGCCCGCTCATGTTTACCGGCGAGGCCATGTTCCCGTGGATGTTTGAGCAGATGCCCGAGCTTAAGCCGTTTAAACCCGCCATGGACCTGCTGATGGAAGACACCAGCTGGGACAAGATCTACGACCCGCAACGCCTGGCCTGCAACGAGGTGCCGCTCCAGGCCGCGGTGTATTTCGACGACATGTACGTCGATTCGGGCCTGCAGCTCGATACGCTCAGCCGCGTGGGCAACTCGCATGCCTGGGTGACGAACGAGTTCGAGCACGACGGCCTGCACGGCAGCGTGGTGTTCAAATGCCTCTTCGACGAAGCCCTCAACCGAGGAGACCTGCGCCGGATCTTCTAGCAAAGGAGCGCCCGCGTCCGCCGGCACAAAAGGGGTGTCCCAACTGCCGGCACAAAAGGAACGTCCCGAAGTGCCGCCGACGACAACGCCGCAGGTAGAGGACGGAAAGCGAAAACGCCCCCAAGCGAGCAAGGTGACGTGAAAGAGGAGGGCATTGACCTTTTGGTCATGCCCGACGATTGAACGTCAGATTGCCGCTTAGGGGCGTTTGCAGCGTCAATTGGTTAGGCGAAGACGATCAGATTATCTCGATGGATCGCGGGCTTCTCGGCCAGGTTAGCGAGCAGGCGGTTGCTGGCGATCTGGTCCTGGCGGCGACCGGCAGCAAGCTCCAGCACGTCCGAATCGGCCTCGGCGATACCGCGGGCGACGACCATACCGCTCGGATCGCACACATCGAGCACATCGCCCTCGGCAAACTGGCCATCGACCTCGCGAATACCCACCGCAAGCAGGGAAGAGCCACGGCTGACCAGCGCCTTCGCAGCACCATCATCGACCGTCACCGAGCCATGTGCCTTGTCGCCCAGCGCGATCCACAGCTTGCGGGGTGCGATGTCCAGACGCTCCGCCGGCGGATCGAACAGCGTGCCCACGCTCTCGCCGCGGGCGAGACGCACGAGCGCATCGGGCTCCTCGCCCGAGCAAATCACGCTCTGAATGCCCGCCGTCATCAGGATGCGGCTCGCGCGGATCTTGGTAATCATGCCGCCCGTGCCCACCGATGTGGAAGAATCGCCCGCCGAGGCAATAATCTTGGCATCGATCTTATGCACGACAGGAACAAACTCGGCCGTGGGGTCTTCATGCGGATTGGCAGTATAGAGACCATCGATGTCCGAGAGCGTCACGCACAGATCGGCAGAAACCAGGCAGCTCACAAGCGCCGCCAGCGTGTCGTTGTCGCCAAACTTGATCTCATCGACGGTGACGGTATCGTTCTCGTTGACGACCGGCACCACACCCAGCTCCACAAGGCGAAGCAGGGCGTCGCGCGCGTGCAGGTAGGACGTGCGGCGCGCCGTGTCGTGACGCGTGAGCAGCACGAGCGAGGTGAGCAGGTCGCGCGCATGGAACTCCTCGTCGTAGGCCGACGAGATGATGCACTGACCGGCCGAGGCGCAGGCCTGCAGGCTCGGCAGGTCACCGACCGGCTTGCGGTCGAAGCCCAACACGGGATAGCCACAGGCGATAGCGCCCGAGCTCACCACAACCAGGCGCCAGCCGAGCTTGCGCAGCGCTGCGGCCTGATCGGCAAGCCCGCCGATAAAGGCGCGGTTGACCTTGCCGTCGGCGCCCACCACCGTGGACGAACCGATCTTTACCACCATCGTTTTATAAGAAGTCGTCATACGTCAAACCAATCAACTGTTCAGCGAACGGCCGAGCCGGCGGCCAGGGAAGCGTGACTCGCCCCTACCGCCCAAGGAATTAGTGAGCCCAGGGAAAGGCAGAGGCCGCGGCCATGTTCTTGCGCACGAGCTCGTCGCGCACCTGAGCCAGGCCCTGCTCCATACCCACCACATAGGTCTGCGGGTACAGGAAGCGCTTGAAAGCTGCGTCCAGATGGTCGAGCGCCCAAGCACAGCGCTCGCGCGCGTCCTGGATGCTCTCACGCGGAGCCACCGCACTGCCATCGCGCACGATCGGCACCAGCAGCTCGCGATACTCAAGTTCGGACACGTCGGTCACCAGGGCGGCATCGTTCACGGCCACAAGGGTATTGCCGCGCGCGGCGCCCTCCCCTGCCAGATGGTCCTCGTCATAAATCATGTCGCAAACCGGGCCGCCAAAGCCGTCGTAATAGCGTCGTACGCGCTGCACGCCGGGGATCGTGCGCTTGTAGGGCTGCTCGGAAAGCTTCACCACCGGCGTCCACGGCTCCGCGTCGCTCGCACGACGGGCCGAAAGCTTGTACACGCCGCCCAGCGCAGGCTGATCGTAGCAGGTCGCGAGTTTGGTGCCCACGCCAAAGCTGTCGATGGGCGCGCCCTGGTCGAGCAGCGACTGAATCGTGTACTCATCCAAATCGTTAGAAACCGAGATCCCCACATAGGGCAGGCCCTCGGCATCAAAACGGCCGCGCACATATTTGGAGAGCTTGGCGAGGTCGCCGGAGTCGATGCGAATGGCCGACAGGCGCTCGCCCACCGCTTCCATCTCCTTGGCAACCGTAATGGCATGTTCACAGCCCTCGCGCACGTCATAGGTGTCGATGAGCAGCGTACAGTTCTTGGGGCTCGACTTGGCAAAGGCGCGGAAGGCCTCGAGCTCGGAATCGAAGCTCATCACCCAGCTGTGCGCATGCGTGCCAAAGACGGGAATACCGTAGCGGCGGCCGGCGAGCACATTGGACGTAGAGGAGCAGCCGGCAACGTAGCTCGCGCGCGCGACGGCCAAGCCGCCATCGGGACCCTGAGCGCGGCGCAGGCCAAACTCGGCAACGGGACGGCCGTCCGCCGCCAGCACCACGCGCGCCGTCTTGGTGGCGACAAGCGTCTGGAAGCCGACAATGTTGAGCAGCGCCGTTTCGAGCAGCTGGCATTCAAGCGCGGGGCCGGTGACGCGCACCATGGGTTCGCGCGGAAAGACGAGCTCGCCCTCGGGGACGGCGTCGATGTTTACATGCGCACGAAAATCGCGCAGGTAGTCGAGGAATGCAGGCTTGAACATCGCGCCGCCGGCCGGGGCCTGAAGTGAGGTGAGGTAGTCGATGTCCTCGGGCGTAAAGCGCAGATTCTCGACAAGCTCGGGCAGCTCGGCGGTGCCGCACATGACGGCATACGCGCTGCCGAAGGGATGGTCGCGGTAAAACGCCGTAAAGCAACCCTGCTCATTGGCCTTGCCGCTCTCCCACAGGCCCTGGGCCATAGTGAGTTCGTACAGATCAGTGAGCATTGCGATGTCGGTGGGATGCGAGATGTCGGTCAAAGCCATGGGGCGACCTTTCGGATGCGTTGTGCAGAGGTTGAGGGTTGGAGGAGGGCAGAGTGTTCGGGCATGGCACCCGGCGCGAATCGGCTAGAGCAGGCCCATGCTGGTCAGGATCGTGTAGCCCATAAAGATGACAAACGCGATGAGGGCAAGGACAATGATGATTTTTTGAGCCGGCGCCATACCGGGGATCTCGTTCTCACCCGCAGGCTCCTTGGAGGTAACCATGCGCTGGGCAAAGCTCATCTCGTCACGGCTCGGCTTGGGATCGACGGACTTGGGACGAGCGGCCTTTTTAGGCTGAGGTTTGGGCGCGGCAGGTGCAGGCTTCGCAGCAGCGGGCTTGGGTGCGGGCGCGGGCTTGGGCTCGGATGCAACCTTCGCAGCGGCCTCCTCGGCCTTCTCGCGCTCGGCACGCAGGGCGGCCAACTCCTCACGCTCGCGGCGTGCCTCTTCCTGGGCCTCGCGACGAGCTTTCTCGGCGCGGAGCTCTTCCAACTCGGCGCGTTCATCGGCAGACAGTGGTTGGGACTCAAGCTCGGCCATGGTACAGCC
>CAJLJQ010000031.1:0-20433 GCA_905207015.1 uncultured Collinsella sp.
TGCTCTCTCGCGTTCCGGAGTCTCTGGGGCGCATTTGGAATGCGCTCGTCTGCTTCTCGCTACTTGTGTTCTTTGCCGGAAGTCACTTTGCCGTCTTTCACCCCACGGGAGCAAACCAAAGCTACCCGACGTGGCTTCTCATAATCGAGTATTTTTTCTTTGTCGATGGCCTTATGGTGCTTATGCATTTTGCGCTGCTCGATAAGCGCCGTCTTCGTCGGCGATTCGCACTGCTCGACAGCCATCGCGGCAAGAAACTCGCGAAACTCTGGCTCAAGGCATTGGGTGTGCTGCTCCTATGCATGATCGTCATAGTCGCGATTGCCAATGCGACCGGCGTCGTCAATACCTCCGCTACCTAAAAGAAAAGGGCCCCATTGGGGCCCTTTGCAGTTGCGCTTAGATGCGGTTCATCTGAGCGGCGACTTTGTTGTACCAGTCCTGCCACGTGGGCGGGCAGTACTTTTTGGCCGCTGCCGGGGTAAGGGTGGAGCCGTAGTTGGCGCCCAGATAGGCAACGTGAGCGGAGATGCCCTCGCTCCAGCTGCCAAAGCTGCGCCAACCGCCGCCACGGGCACTCCAGCCCCAGGCGTTGTAAGAATTGGCGCAATAAGCACCCTTGGTGCTCTCGATGCAGGCGATGGCGGGGGACCAACGGGGGTCGACACCGGTATTCCAAGCGGCGACGGCAAAGTTATAGCCCTGGCCTGCCATGGGGGAGCCGGCGAGATAATTGTCGATGCGGCTCGTCCACTCATTAATGAACGAATCGTAATCGGAGCTACCGGTATTGGCGTTGTTCACCGTGGTGTCGATGGTGGTGTTGGTGTTGGTGGCCTGGCTGCTGGAATTGTTGCCGCTTACGCCCTCGCCCGAGATCTTCTCGGCGGCAGCGGCCTTATCGGCCTCAAGCTTGGCAAGCTCGGCGGCATTTTCCTGCTCGGCTTTTGCCTGCGCCTCGCTGCGGAGCTGCTGGGCCTGAGCCAACGCATCCTCGGCGTTTTTCTGCTCTGCCTCAAGCTGAGACTTGGCCTGCTGGAGCTCAGCCTTGTTCTGCTCGAGTTCGGTTTGCATGTTATTGAGCTGTTCGATCTCGTCGACGCTCGAGCTCGTGATCTGGTTGGTGTATTTGCAGGTCGTGATGAACTCACCCAGGCTCTGCGCGTTGACCAGGAAGCTCACGATGGGGTTGGTGCCCTTCTGATACTTGTACAGATCGCGCATGGCGGAGCTTGCCTTGGCCTGCTGCTCGGGAAGCTTGGCCTCGATTTCCTCGATGCTTGCTTCATTGGAGTCAATCTGCTTTTGCAGGTCATCGAGTTTGGTGCGGGCGTCGTTGTAGGCGCTCGTGGCGGCTTCGATCTTCTGCTGGGCTGCGGAAAGCTGGTCCTGCGTTGCCTGCGAGGCGGCATACGCCGCAACGGGGGAGAGCATCGGCGTGGCCGTCAGCGCAACGGCGAGCGCGGCGCTCGTGATGATACGAGCCGGCTTCGACGCAATGAGCGCTGCGGCGCGATGATTCGAATGCTGCATCCAGTCCCTCTGCAATCAATCGTAGGTTATGGTCCGAACGGTATTCTACTACTGCTTTCGACCTCAACTTGAACCTTAAAGGTTCCAAAGGGTCAAGTTGAACTTGAGGCTTTGGCTTTGACCTGCAGTTATGGTGAATTGTTGAGAAACCATAGAGTTCAACTTTAACGTTACGGAACCCTGTCGAGAGGGTTTTTGTTTATCAAAAGTCGCCTCATGTGGGGTTTTGCAACTACAGGGTCCCATCACGGCGAGGGCGGATTTCATGCTGGATAATTGCGCTGATTGCCATAGATACGGTGGAGCTTTGGGCGCCGGCGGTTTGGCACGCTAGAATAAATCAGTTGCGCAAAGACCGCCCGTTGTGTGGGCAGTTCATGATAGGAAGTTTCCATGGCATTGCAGTTTACAGAGCGCGAGTTTATTCCCGTGCTGCTCGGTGGCGACATCAACGCCTATTCGGTGGCGCGCGCCTTCTACGAGGAGTACCAGGTCAAGAGCCTGGTCTTTGGCAAGTACCAGACGGGTCCCGCGTACCGCAGCCAGATTATCGACTACACGCCCAACGTGGATATCGATACCATGCCCGTGATGCTCAGGACCGTCAACGGCATTGCCCAAGCGCATGCCGATAAGACGATTGTTCTTGTGGGCTGTGGCGATAACTATGTTGCCCTCGTGGCTCAGGCCAAGGATGCCCATGAGTTGGCGGATAACATCGTCGCGCCTTACGCTCCCTACAGCATGCTTGAGCAGTGTCAGAAGAAGGAGATCTTCTACGAGCTGTGCGAGAAGCATGGCGTGCCCTATCCGCATACCTTTACCTTCACCATGGCGATGCTGAACGCCCAAGGCGAGGCACCTGCCGAAGTGCTCGACCAGATCGATTTTCCCTACCCGATGATTCTGAAGCCTTCTGACGGCATCATGTGGTGGCAGCACGAGTTCGAGGGCCAGAAAAAGGCCTATGAGATTGCCGACCGTGCAGAGCTGGAACAGGTCATTCGCGACTCGTATGCCAGCGGCTACACCGACGACCTGATCTTGCAGGATCGCGTGCCCGGCAATGACGAGTACATGCGCGTGCTCACCAGTTATTCCGACCGCAACGGCAAGGTGCGCATGATGTGCCTGGGTCACGTGCTGCTCGAGGAGCATCAGCCTCACGGTGTCGGCAACCACGCCTGTATCATCACCGAGCCCAATGACGAGCTCATGGGCGGCGTGCGCAAGTTGCTCGAGGACCTTCACTTTGTGGGCTATTCCAACTTTGACGTTAAGTACGACGAGCGCGACGGCTCGTTTAAGTTCTTCGATTTCAACACGCGCCAAGGTCGCAGCAACTACTACGTCACTAACAGCGGCTTTAACGTTGCCAAGTATGTGGTGGACGAGTATGTGTTCAACCGCCCGTTTGAGCCGGAGTTTGTGACGGCGCAGGACGAGGCGCTGTGGATGGTCGTTCCCATGGGCGTCGTCGACAAGTACGTCAAGGATCCCGAGCTGCGCGCTAAGGTGCATCGCCTGGACAAGGAAGGCAAGGGCGCCGACCCTTCGTTTATGAAGGGCGACTTTGTCTTTAACCGCTGGCTGCGCATGTGGCACACCAAGCTGCGCCACTTTAAGCTGTTCAAGACGTATTACAAGTAGATGAGTGCGGCGCCCGTCCGGTTTACATCGGGCGGGCGCGGGTATGATACGCGCAATTGCGCAAGCGTCACCAAGGAGGCGGCGATGGAAAAGCTGGGAGTTATCGGCGGCATGGGCGCCGAGGCCACGTCGTATTACTACGACCAGGTGGTGCGCCATACGGCTGCTGCCTGCGATCAGGAACATATCGACATGGTGGTGCTCTCCAAGTCGACCATGCCCGACCGCACGCTTGCCATTAAGACCGGCGAGCATGCCAAGCTGCTGGCGACCATGAAAGAGTGTGCCCAGGCACTCGAGTCGCTGGGCTGTGCGCACATTGCCATTCCCTGCAACACGTCGCACTACTTCTACGACCAGATCCAGTCGTTTACGAAGGTGCCGATTATCCACATGCCGCGTGAGTCGGTGCGCTATGCCCTTGCGGGTGCGGTGATGGGGGAGTGCGAGTTCGACCCCACCCTGAGTATGCCGGCCGAGCCGGTGCACAAGATTGGCATTATGGGCACCGACGGAACCGTGGGCGCGGGCGTCTACGGCCGCGAATGCGAGGCTGTGGGTGTTGAGGTCGTCTATCCCAGCGAGAAACGTCAGAACGATGTGATGTCGCTTATCTACGATGATGTGAAAGCCGGACGTGAGCCCGATATGGATAAGTTCGACCGCGTGATGTGGGAGTTCGCCCGTAGCGGCTGCGACCGTGTCATTCTGGCCTGCACCGAGCTATCGGTGCTGCAGAAGTATCGAGAGATGCCCGAGATCACCCTCGATGCCATGGATGTCCTGGTGCGCGAATCCATCATCCGCAGCGGCGTCCCCTACCGCCTCTAGCTTCCGACCCGTCAAAAAGGGACAGGTTAATTTTGGTAGGTTTTATCTGGTGAAACAATAAAGGCCTCGGCTCGTTTGGTGCGAGCCGAGGCCTTTTGCGTTGGGCGGTTGCTGTCGGTGGCGAACTAGAACAGGAAGCCGATGGCGATGAGGGCGATGCTGACGATGAGTACGGCGATGTCCGGGCCATTGATGGGGTAGCGCTTGTACGAGCTGGCGCGCGTGCGCAGATAGAAGCCGCGCTGTTCTGCCGCCAAGGCCGTGGCATCGGTCTTGCCCACGCTCGAGATGAGCAGCGGCACACACAGTGGCAGCATGAGCTTAAGCTTCTTGATAGGGTTCTTGGTGTCGTACTCGACGCCGCGCGCGGTCTGCGCTTCCATGATGGCGTTCATCTCCTGACCAAACACCGGCACAAAGCGCAGCGCCGTGGTAAAGGTGAAGGCATAGCGATACGGTACGTGCAGCACCTCGACGCAGGCGTTGGCAAGGTCGTTGAGCTTGGTCACCATGAGCATGAGGATGAGCGGTAACGCCACACCCAGCAGGCGCAGACAGGCCTTCGATCCCGTGATGAGGCCCGTGTCGGTGATAAAGCCCCACACCACGTTGCCATCGCGCATAAAGGCCAGCTGGAGCACCAGCATGATAAGCGCGAGCGGAATCAGCAACTCGAGCAGCGAGAACAGACGGTCGACGACGCCGGCATAGGCACCCAGCGCAAGGGTGAGCACCAAAAAGCCCAGCAGCGCCATGTAGGTGTCGGACAAGAAGATGCCGACGATGATGGCGGCGGCGAGGCCCAGTTTGACGACGGGGTTCAGGCGATGCAGCAGCGTATCGCCCGGCATGTAGTCGATGACGTTAACCACGGTGGACCATCTCCTTGGTAATGCGAACGACATCGGTGACCTCGCTCACCTGCGCAAAAGCGGGCGAGACGGAAGATGCCAGACGGCGCGAGAGTTCAATAACCTGGGGAGGCTCCACGTAGGCACGCCGCATGAGATCGATGTTCGAGAATAGCTCGTGCGTGCGGCCGCGGTCGAGGATGCGACCGTCGGCCATTACTACGATACGCTCGGCAAAGTCGGAAACGACTTCCATGTCGTGACAGACCATAATCACGGCGCAGCCGCGCTCGGCCATGGTGCGCACCGTTTCCATGACGGTCATGCACTCGCGGTAATCAAGGCCGCTCGTGGGCTCGTCGAGCACGACGATCTTGGGCTCAACAACTACGACGGAGGCAAGCGCCACCATTTGTCGCTGGCCGCGCGAAAGCGAGAAAGGTGCCTCATCGGCAGGCAGGCCAAAGCGGTCGATAACGAGTCGAGCGCGACGCAGAGCCTCGGCACGGTCGATGCCGGCAAGCTCTAGGCCAAAAGCGACCTCGTCGAGTACGGTATCCTTGCAGATCTGGCGGTCGGGGTTTTGGAAGAGGGTTGCGACTTCGCGGGCGATGCGGCTCGTGGGAACGGCTGCGGTGTCCAGCCCCGTGACGCGCACGCTGCCCGAGGCGGGCTTGAGCAGGCCTGTGAGCAGCTTGGTGAGCGTGGTCTTGCCGGCACCGTTTTGGCCGACGATGCCCACGAGCTCGCCAGGATAGAGCGTCAGGCTAAGGTCGTGGACGGCGGCGCCGCCATTGGGATAGGCAAACTCAACGTGATCGAAGGTGAGCACGGGCTCGGCGTCCTTGGCATGAGGGCGCAACGACGGTGCATGCGGGGAGCCGGCGGGCGCCTGGGCTTCGCTGGCCGCGTGTGCGGGGTCGACGATGCCCGAAATCAGGCGCTCGGCCTCGTCGACATCCAAGCAAGGGGTACCGCTTACCAGGCCATCGGCCTCGAGGCTATTGAAGATACGCGTGACGCGAGGGCAGTCGACGCCGATGGCACGGAGCTCGTCGGTATGCGCGAAGACCTCGTGTGGCTCGCCCTGCAGCGCGATTTCGCCATGGTTGAGCACGAGCACGCGGTTGCAGTACTCCGAGAGTAGGGCGACCTTTTGCTCAACGACGACGATGGTGATTCCAAGCGCGCGGTTTGCCTCACGCAGCGTCTCGAAGACCAACGTGGAGCTGGCGGGGTCGAGTGCCGCGGTGGGCTCGTCGAGAACCAAGACGCGCGGACGCATGGCGAGGATGGCAGCGATGGCCACCTTTTGCTTCTGTCCGCCCGAGAGGGTGGCGATCTCGCGGTCGCGCAAGTCGCTGATGCCGACGGTCTCGAGCGTTTCGCTCACGCGCTGCTCGATCTGGTCGTGGGGAACGCCAAAGTTCTCGAGGCCAAAGAGCATCTCATCCTCGACGACCGAAGCGACCATCTGCGTGTCGATATCCTGCAGCACACTGCCGACGATTTGCGACACGTCGGTGAGCGAGGCTTCGCAGGTGTCGTGGCCGTCAACCATGACGGCCCCAAAGAACGTGCCGGTGTAGTGGTGGGGCACGGCACCCGACAGGCAGGCGGCAAGCGTGGACTTGCCGGCGCCCGAGGGCCCGATGATGCCGATGAAATCTCCCTTGTTCACGCTGAGCGAGATGTGGCTGAGCGCCCGCTCGGTCTGCTTGCCATAGGAGAACGAGACATCGTCGACGTTGATGATCGTTTCCATGGATACCTTTCATAGTCATTGGGGACGTTCTTTAATGACTAGTCGTTTAAGAACGTCCCCAAGAGCTAGCTGTTTGGGACAGTCTTTGCTGGTGGAGCGTTGGGGTGGCTCGTAAAGCCGAGCAGGTTAGTTGAGCTTCAGAGCCTTCTGGATGGGCAGGTAGAGAGCGCCGACCAGGATGGCGTTAAACACGGCGGTCATGGCGACGACGGGCAGCATAGCGGCGGCGAGCTCGCCTACCACGCCGAGCATGGCCATCTTGATGACCATGAAGATGACGCCCGAGACAAAGGTGGTCACGAAGGTCGCGACGATGGCGATGGCGGGCTTGACCTGACCGTTCTTGCCGGCGGCGTTGACGATGCCGGCCATGAGCATGGCGGCGATGCCCTCGGCGGCAAAATCGACGAACGGCGAAGTAGTGGTGATCTGGATTACGGCAGCCGAGATGAGGCCAATGACGAGCGCCTGGCCGATGTTGGGGCGAACGACCAGGATGGTGAGGCAGAAGGCCGAGATGATGAACTCGGGGCTGATCATGCCGCCCGAGATGCCCGAGATTGCCTTGCCGACGGTGAAGTTGAGGATGAAGCCGGCGGCGAGCAGGATGGCGAGCAGGACGAGGGCGCGGACATCGAGTTTGCCGCGATCGGCGGTCTGGACGGTGCGGGGCTGGGTGGCGGTGGTGTTCTGAGACATGGTGAAAATCCTTTCGGAAGGGGATTGCAAGAGAAAAGCGGAGGCGCGTGATGCGAATGCGATCGGGCTCGAGATAGAAAAAGGCCCCCGGTCGAAACCGGAGGCCTTCCAATCACCTAGAGCGCAAAAACAGGCGTGAGGGACTCACTGTCGACCGATCGTATTCGCATCACGCCACCACCAGTTGTTGAGAGACTTCATTGTGTTCTTCATGTTGGTGGCTCCTTTCGTGATGCCGTGGCGCGGTCGCACCTAGTTGCTGTTGCGCTGCACTATAGCACAGCGAAGTGTGTGCGGGGAAATCTTTTTTGAAAAGATTTCAGGCGGGTTTCCCGCCGGTCAAAAGAGTGGGCTAAGTGGGCGAGGCTGCCATTGCTGCCTTGTCCGCTCAGCTAAGACATGAGGGCCTTAGGCCTTCTTGCGACGATAGAGCACGAAGCCGCAGACACCGATGACGACGACGGCGCCAACGGCCATGGCGGCCATGTTGTTGCCCTCGGACTTCTCCTCGGTTGCCTCTTCCTTAACCTCGGGCTCGGCGACGTCCTCATCGGAAAGGGCCTCGTCGGCGTAGGTGATGGACTCGACCAGGCAGTCATTATCGGCGTCGTAGTCACTCGGGACGAACTCCTCGGAGAAGTCGCCCTTCTTGAGGTAGTCGCGCATCTCCTCGAGCATGGCCTTGCACTTGACGTAGGTGTTCTTGGTGGCAGCCTTGCCGGCCTTGTTGGCCAGGGCGGTGCGGGCCTCGGTGCCCTCAGCGGCCTGCATGGCCTCGTCGACGGTCAGATTCTGCTCGATGAGTTCCTTCTGCAGGGCGTCGAGATAGGCGCGGACGCCGGTGGCGCAGTGGTCACGGTTCTCATAGGCGAGAGTGTTGATGTCCATGAGGACGTAGTTGATGGAGTTCTTGGGCTCCTCGTTGTTCACGACGTCTTCCTCTTCGCAGTGATCGAAGGAGACATCCTGATCGCTGAAGTAGGGGCTGACCTCGGTGAGCAGTGCGGAATAGAGGGGGATAGCGACGGAGAACTCGGCGTTGGAGAGCATCTCCCACTGGATGGTCGCGATCTCGGGGTCCATGCCGTGACGGATCTGGAAGGTGTGGATTTCGGTGTTGCGGTTGGAGCCGATGGCATACGCGCCGTCGGTGTTGGCGTTGAGGCCGGCGACATTCTCGCCGCGAGCGGCGAAGGAACGAATCATCTCAAAGGTGTTCCAGTCGGACTTGCCGGGCGTAAAGAACAGCGGCTGCATTTCGTGGACCAGGGCGCCGGTCGTCGCGCGAGCGTCTTCGCGCTCGTCCTTGACGATCTCGTAGTCGGTGCCCTCAGCAAGCGGAGCCATGAAGTAATCGCGGCCCTGGATATAGCGCGACCACTGGTGCATGCCGGCCTCGCCAATCTCCTCGCCGTAGGTCTTGGCGACGTCGAACTTGCCGTCGGTGTACTCGGCAAAGCCCTTCTCCTTAGGCATAGACTCGATGCCCTCGGAGTGGAGGCAGTTCTCGGTGTCGTCGAGGTCGACGTCATAGGTGAGGTTGCCGATGTTGGGGTTGAGCGAGGCGATATCGTCAGTGAGCCTCATGGCGATCCACTGATGGCCGGAAAGCGCTGCAAACAACCAGGTCTCGTTGTTGTCGGCAATGATGATCTGGTCGTTGGAGCAGACGCCCTGCTCGTCAATCAGGCTGCCGAGGAGCTCGACACCCTCGCGGGCCGTGGCACTCTCGCCCAGAATGACGCTGGCGTAGTTGTATTCGCCAATGCCAGTCTCCTCGGTGATGGGGTCGGCCTCTTCGGCCTTCTCGTTATAGGAGGTGCTCAACGTGGCAGAGCAGGAGACGCCCTTCTCGTTGATGCCTGCCTCGGAATATGCGTCGTAGCGATCTTCCCACTGCGAGGGGTTGTCGCGAACGAAGGTGTAGCGGTAGGTTGCGCCCTTGGACTTGTACTCAAAACCGGACTCGACCGAGGTGTACTCGTTGCCGTCCTTGTGTGCGGGCTCAATGCCAAAGTGCTTGATGTAGCGCGGACCGAAGTCCTCGGAACGGCCGTAGTACGTGTTGCCGTCTGCCGTCAGCTTGCTGCCCATGTAGATCTGGGTGCAGGCGAGTGCCGAAGTCGGCATGGCCATGATAGCCGCTGCTCCAAACGCAAGGCCGCAGCCGAGCTTCTTGAGCGTGTTGACAGGATGAGTAAACCTCATAATCCCTCCCAACTGTTGAAACCCCGCGAAACCGTACGGAGTTTCAGCTAATAAATACATCCACTAGCCTAAAGGAAGTGTAAAGAGTATTCACTCGACAACAGCCTTTGCTCGATGAGCGTGAAGAAATATACGATGAACGGATAATAATACTCATTTTATGGCTTTAGTTAAATAAAGGCACCCTGCATTTACTGTAGCTGAATAAAGCATTAGGCGGCGGTCAAAAAGAAAACTCTCCCGCTGTTTAGGATTTGCATAAACAGCGGGAGAGTCGATAACTGGATGAATATCATACCAATGTGGATTTACTTCTTTCGGCGGTGAATCACGTTGATGGCGTAACCGACGAGCATGGCCAAGACGATGACAATAAAGCCGATCAGGGGATTGTCGTTCATAGGGTCCTCCTATTTTCCGAGCGGCGAGAATTCGTCGACGATGATATCAAGGCATTGAGGCAGCGCGCGGGCGCCAAAGACGCCGGAGTTGCTGGAGATGATCTCGCCGTCAAACTGCATGCCCAGCGACGGCGTGCAGGTGATCTTGGCTTCTTTGGTCTGGATGATCTTGAACTGCGGACGGCCGAGCACCTTGCCGGCGGGGTCGAGCGCGGCGGTGATCACGGTCGGGAGCAGCTGCACGGTTTTTACGGGCTCGATGACCGCGATGTCGACCATGCCGTCGTTCATGCGGCAATCGGGGAACAGGTTGATGTCGTTTTGGATGACCGAGGTGTTGCCGGCCATGCAGCAGATGCCATCGAGCTCCTCGACAATGCCGTCATGCTCAATCGTAAAGTGCGCCACCGTGGGGTTGGGTGTGGCGAGCGCCGACAGGAAATAGGCGATCTCGCCGATGTCGTTTTTGGTGGGGGCGGCCTTCATCATGATCTCGGCGTCAAAGCCCGAGCCTGCGATGATGATAAAACCATGGCGCTTCTCGTTGCCGTTCTCGTCGAGCCAAAAGAGCTCGCCCATGTCCACCTTGACCGTGCGGCCGGCGCGGCATGCCTTGGCGAGCGCCGCCGCCTCGGGGGCATTGCCGATGTTGTTAAAGAACAGGCAGGCCGTGCCGGAGGGGAAGACGAGCGTGGGGACGCCGCATCCGCGCATCTGGTCGAGCACGTTGGAGACAGTGCCGTCGCCGCCCGAGACGACCACGCGGTCGAACTCGCGAACGTCTGCCACGGCGTCCTCGGGTTCCATGCCATCGCCGATAAAGCGCATCACGACCTCGTCGCCGCCCTGTGCAAGGGCGTGCGTGAATGCGTAGATTTCATCTGAGCTGGGACCCGATGCCGGATTGTGGATGATAAGGCAGCGCATACTTACGTTCCCGTTCTGTGACTAACCGAGTATAGTTGTAGGGCAATGCCGATATCCTACCCGTGTTTTTCGGGCCTAACCTTATTCGATGGGTTGATATGTACATTTCCACACATCAGGCTCTGGTCGACTTTTGCCAGCGCGCCCGCGAGTTCGACGCGATCGCCGTCGACACCGAGTTTTTGCGCGAGCGCACGTTTCATCCGCGCCTGTGCCTGGTCCAGATTGCCACCCCCGCCGAGAGTGTCGCTGTCGATCCGCTGGTGATCGACGACCTGTCGCCGCTTGCCGAGCTTATGGCCGACGAGAGCGTGATCAAGGTCTTCCACGCCTGCTCGCAGGACATGGAAGTTATGCTCCACACTGTGGGAGCGTTGCCGCGACCGATTTTTGATACGCAGGTTGCCGCCGCCTTTTTGGGCGAGCGCCAGCAGATTTCGTATGGAGCGCTCGTTCAGGCGTTCTGCGGCGTATCGCTGCCCAAGACCGAGTCGCTAACCGATTGGTCGCGCCGCCCGCTGAGCGATAAGCAGATCGAGTACGCGATCGATGACGTCAAGTACTTGATCGTCGCCTATACCGAGATGATGGGTCGCCTGCGCGAGCTGGGCCGTGTGGACTGGGTGCTCGACGAGTTGCGCCCGCTGGCCGACGAGTCGCACTATCGCGCCGATCGCCACGAGGCGTTCCGCAAGGTCAAACGCATCAATTCGTGCAGCCGTCACCAGCTGGGTATCGCGCGCGAGCTCGCCGCCTGGCGCGAGGATCGCGCCGAGCGCCGCAACATCCCGCGCAAGTGGGTCATGTCCGACGACACGCTGCTGGCGCTCGTTAAGCGCAATCCCGTGCGCGTTGAGGAGTTCCGTAGCATTCGCGGTACCGACCAGTTGGGGGAGCGCGACGTGGACGGCGCGCTCATGGCCATCAAGCGCGGTGCGAGCTGCCCGCACGATCGCCTGCCGCTCATGGTGCGCGGGCATCGCCAGATCTCTCCGGAGCTGGAGAGCGTGACGGATCTCATGTACGCGCTCATCCGCCTGGTTGCCGAGCGCTCGGGGGTGGCGACCTCGGTCATTGCCTCGCGCGATGACCTGGCCGATTACATCGAGCATCCTGAGCAAAGCCCCCTGCGCGAAGGCTGGCGTTTTGAGCTTGTGGGTTCGCGCCTGGACGATCTGCTTTCCGGCAATATGGGGCTCACCGTGAAGGACGGAAAGATTGAGTTGTTATAGGTATATAGTTACGCGGTTTTACCAAACCGCGTAACAGCTCGACGCTGCAAACGGCCGAGAGCGGCAATCTGACGTTCAATCGTCGCTCGCGTACCAAAGTACGCGACGCTTCTCTTTCACGTCACCTTGCTCGCTCTCGACCGTTTTCGCTGACATTGCCAAAACATCGATGTTGATTTGCTGGTCAGTCGAGTGGGTAGAATGCCTCCAACGTGTAACTCGATTCGGAGGAATTCGCATGCCTTATTACTATGGATACGGCTTTGGTATCGACCCGCTGTACCTGCTGGTTGTTCTTGTCTGCACGGTGCTTGGCCTTGCTGCGCAGAGCTATATCAATTCGACGTACAAGACGTGGTCCAAGGTTCGCTCGGACGGCGACACGGGTGCCACGGTCGCTCGCCGCATGCTCGACGCCAACGGCTGCAATGCCGTGGGTATCAAGGGTGTCGCCGGCGAGCTCACCGACCATTACAACCCGCAGGACAATAACCTGTATCTCTCGGACGCCAACCGTTCGGGCGGGTCGGTCGCAAGCGTTGCCGTCGCCTGCCACGAGGCGGGCCATGCCGCCCAGCGCCAAAGCGGTTACGCCATGATGAAGGTTCGCACCGCCCTCGTGCCGGTCGTCAACTTTACCCAGAACACCTGGACCATCGTGTTGCTCTTGGGCCTGTTTATGAACATTGCCGGGCTCACGACCCTCGCGCTGATCTTCTTCTCGTTTAGCGTGCTGTTCCAACTGGTTACGCTGCCGGTCGAGATTGATGCCAGCCGCCGCGCCGTGGCGTACATCGAGCAGTCGGGCATGAGCTCCAAGCAGGTCAACGGTGCCAAGAAGGTGCTGACAGCGGCCGCGCTTACCTATGTGGCCGCAGCGCTCACTTCGATCATTCAGCTGCTCTATCTTATGGCTCGCTACAACAGAAACTCCAACCGATAACAAATTGGGTCGCTGGGCGCCGCGGGGATTCGTGTCCCCGCGGCGCTGTACTATGTGTTGGACTTGAATTTGCGCAGGGCCGAAGCCCTTGTGCACGATGACGAAAGGAGGCTGCGTGGCAGGCTGGAATCTAACCGGCAATGCCGTTTCCGCCGAGTTCGACGGCTCGGACGATCAGGAGCGCAAGGAGCTCAGCGTGAGCCAGGCGGTAGAGATCGCCGCCGGCGCGCTCGATGCCATTCCGCAGCTGAGTGTCCTGGGCGAGGTCACGGGTTTCCGTGGCCCCAACGCCCGAAGCGGCCACTGCTACTTCCAGATTAAAGACGACTCGGCCGCCGTCGACTGCATCATCTGGAAGGGCGCCTATCTCAAGCGTACCTTCGATCTGCGTGACGGCATGCAGGTGAGCTTTAAGGGCAGCTTCAACCTCTATAAGCCCACGGGTCGTATGAGCTTTGTCGCCCGCTCGTTCTCGCTGGCGGGGGAGGGTCTGCTGCGTCAACAAGTGGCGCAACTGGCCGAAAAGCTACGCCGCGAGGGCCTGATGGACGAAGCGCGCAAACGCCGCATCCCGGTGTTCTGCTCCCGCGTGGCGGTCGTCACCTCGCTTTCCGGTGCGGTAATCGACGACGTCAAGCGTACGCTGCGCCGACGCAACCCGCTCGTCGAGCTCGTCTGCGTGGGCGCAAAGGTGCAAGGCGAGGGTGCGCCGGCAGAGCTTATTGAAGGCTTGCGCCGCGCCGCTGCCATTACGCCGGCACCCGATTGCATCTTGCTGGTGCGCGGCGGTGGCTCCTTCGAGGATCTCATGACCTTTAACGACGAGGAGCTTGCCCGTGCGGTGGCAGCCTGTCCCGTGCCTGTGGTGACGGGCATTGGGCATGAGCCCGATACCTCGATCTGCGACATGGTGAGCGACCGTCGCGCCTCCACGCCAACGGCAGCGGCAGAATCGGTGGCGCCGGCTATGACGGAGTTGGCCGACGTGCTCGAGACGCGCCATCAGCGTCTGGGCGCCGCGATGGCATCGATGATTGGGTCGGCCCAGGTCGACCTGGAGATGCTCGATCAGCGCGGTCGCCGTGCCTGGGATACCTATACGGCTCGCTTGGGTGATGCGCTCGATGCCGCTGCGTGTCGCCCGTGCCTCAACGACCCCACATTTATGGTCGAGCGTCGCGAATCGGAGCTTGCGCTGACTGCCGATCGCCTGTCGGGCGCCATAGTACGCTCGGTCGGGACATTCCGCTCCAACTTTGAGCGCTTGCCCGAGCGTCTGATTACAAGCACCTCGGGGCTCGATGGTAAGCGCCATGCGCTCACGCTTGCGAGTTCCCGCCTAGAGCATCAAGGGCGCACGATGCTCAGCAAGCCAGCGTCCGACCTGAGCCGTGCGGCAGCGTCGCTCGATGCCCTGTCGCCGCTCAAAGTGCTTGCTCGCGGCTATTCCATCGCGTACAGCGATGATGGTGTGGCTACGAGTGCCAAGACCTTTAAGCCTGGCGACGCCATTCGCGTGCGCATGGCAGACGGCAACGTGGCAGCAACGGTCGATACGGTCGAGTAGACCGCGTTTCGCAGTGATAGACCCTTAGGAAAGGAAACAGATATGGCAGAGAAGACCCCGGTCGAGCAGCTTACGTACAAGCAGGCCTCGCAGGAGCTGGAGCTCATCATCCGCAGCCTGGAGTCGGGCGATATGGAGCTTGAGGAGTCGCTCGAGAGCTACACCCGCGGCGTCGAGCTCCTCAAAAGCCTGCGCACCCGCCTGTCCGATGCCGAGCAGAAGGTCTCGGTGCTCCTTAAGGACGTCGACGGCAACGACGTGCTCGCCGACGGCGAAGCCGCCAACACCGACGACAGCCTCTCGTTCTAACCATTCCGACCAAATATAATCACCTTGGTCTGTGAGAAAGGAACCAACCATGTGCGATTGCATCTTCTGCAAAATTGCCAGCCACGAGATCCCCTCGACCGTTGTCTATGAGGACGACCAGGTCATCGCCTTCGACGACCTCAACCCCCAGGCGCCGGTCCACACGCTCGTGATCCCAAAGAAGCACTACGGCGACATCGCCGACAACGTGCCGGCCGAGACCATGGGCGCCATGGCTCACGCCATCCAGGAGGTCGCCAAAGCCAAGGGTCTGGAGGACGGTTTCCGCGTCATCTCCAACAAGGGCGTCAATGCCGGCCAGACCGTCATGCACTTCCACATGCACGTTCTCGGCGGCAAGAACCTGGGCGAGAACCTCATCTGAGGGTGCGTAGCCCGTCGACTTGGCTGCCTTTGGAGTAATCTATGCAGCTTTCTCAACTCGAATACCTTCAAGCGGTAGCGAACTATGGCGGCGTGCGCAAAGCGGCTCGCGCCGTTCATGTGAGTCCGCAGGCCGTTTCGTCGGCAATCAAAAAGTTGGAATCTGAGTATCAGATTGGTTTGCTCGACCGATCGGCGGGGGAGGCTGTTTTGTCTCCGGCGGGCAGAGAATTTGCGCGTCGTGCACGCGTGATCCTGGCACAAGTCGACGATCTCAAAAAGTACGCTCAATCGAGGGGCGACGGCGTCTCCCCCGATGGCCACTTTCGTCTTTACGCCCCCTGCCTTCATGGGCGGGGGCGCCTTTTTGCCGAAAACTGGTATGACTCGTTTGAACGCTCGCACCCTCAGATTCATCTTGATGTGTGGCATCAGCCAACGGCAACATGCTTTGAATCACTTATACTTGGAATTTCGGACGCGGCTATCTCGTTTGAGGAACCACGGGACAGCGTCCTTTCTTCAAAATATTTGGGTGAAAAGGAGCTCAAGGTTCTTTCATGCCCAGCGGGTCATCAATCTGTTGACGCTATGACCATTCGTGAGTTACTGGGCGGCAGGCTTGCTGTTCCCATTAATTTGTCACCCTGTCTCAATGCGATTAACCAATGCCCTGAAGCCCAGCTCGTCAATTTTCGCTTCCGTGATGTTGAATACGGAAGCAGGGCTCAGACTGAGTTTCTTCAAGGCGGGGGATTGATATTGAGTTTGTCTGGGTCCCCTCTCGCATCGGATGGGTCAGAAGTGAGTGAGTGCTCCATTGAAGGTTCGCGTGATGTAACCTTGCCTATCTACTTTTGCTATCGGCAGAATTCCTGGACTGATCGACACCAGACGGTTTTTCTGCACCTATTGCGTCACCTTGCTTCGTGAGATTAATTGGCTTCGAGACGTCAAGTGATTATTGACGCCTTGTAACACATAACTGACAGCTTTGCCCTCATGCTTTTCCAAGATTCCGATTTAGATTGCTGACTCTTGGAGGGCGGAGTATGAAAAACCGTACGACTTTGCTTTATATGATGTTCGTTTTCCTGTCGAACTTCAGCACCATTTTGTATTTTCTGACGGTTTACCTTGAATTCGTCGGATTCTCGATGGTGGCGATTTCTAGCATGATGATTGCATATCAAGTGAGCAAGTTCATCCTTGAAGTTCCCACTGGCTATATTGCTGATAGGTTTGGACGAAAGACAAGCGGTCTCGTTGGCGTCGTGGGAATGCTTGGATACTACGCCGCCCTGCTTCTCGTCCGTTCTTCCCTGCTTTTAATCGGTGCGTTCGCTCTCAAGGGTTTTGCCGTTGCGTGTGTGAGCGGATCCATCGAAGCGATTTACATTGACAGCGTCTCTCAGGACCAGCTCGTAAGACTTAATGTCGTTGAGCGATTTGTTTTCTATGCCTCTTATGCCATCTCCGCTTGCGTGGGCGGTTTCATTTCGTCCGTCGGTGCATATCTCATTGGTCTTTCGGCAGATATCATCGCAATGGTGTTGACGTTGGTTGTCGTTGTCTGCATTCCTGAGATGCGAAGAGGGGGCACTGCGACGACACCTGAACATGGGATTAGCCCGAAGATGATCGGTGCCGCTATTGCGGGTAATGGCATTCTTCGTTCAGCGTTCATCATGGACTGTTCTCAGGCATTTGCTTTTGTCGCCCTGGAAGACTTTTTCTCACTGCTGCTTGCGGGTCGCGGAATGAATGCCGTCGCTTCGGGTGTGACCATTGCGGTCCAGCTCCTTGCCTCGGCCTCCATGGGGCTTATTGTGCCCAGTGTGATTGCTCATGTCGACAAGGGCCGTTTTGCGCGTATTTGCGGCATCGTTCGCTTAGTATTGACAGCTTTGTTTTTGATCCCCCTTACACCGGCTAATTTGCTGCCCGTGTTCTATGTGCTGCAGACGGTTGCGTACTCGTTATTTGCTCCAATTAAATACTCAATTTTTCAAAAGGCAGCCGATTCTTCGATGCGCTGTTCACTGATTTCGGTTCAAAGCCAGATGGTGGCGGTGGGTGCCGTTCTTTTCTATCTGCTCAACGCTGTGTTGAGTAGCGTTGCGGGCATTCGAGTCGTATTGCTTGTCGCGCTCGGGATTTCTTCCCTTGTGTATATCCCCGCGCTATTTCGTCTTACAAGCCAAAGGTCATGAGTATTTGGGCACCGATAACTTATATATCAACGCAATAAACCCGAGCGCGAGGGCGTTTGGGTTTATTATTGAAGCGTATGTAACCTGGCGGCGCCACACCGCCTGTTAGTAGGGAGACACATGAACGTTCTGGTCGTCAACGCAGGATCTTCGACCCTTAAGTATCAGGTCATCGATACCAAGTCCCACAAGGTGTCCGCAAAGGGCTCCTGCGAGCGCGTCTGTTTTACCGGCGGTACCTTCACCCACGCTGCCAACGGCTCCAAGAAGGTGACCGAGAACATCGAGTTTCCCGACCACAAGGTCGCCATCGAGGTCGTCCTGAAGGACCTCGAAGCCAACGGCGTCAAGATCGAGGGTATCGGCCACCGTATCGTTCAGGGCGGTTGGTACTTCGGTGATTCCTCCCTCGTCGACGAGGACGTCCTCGCCAAGATCCGCGAGGTTGCTCCGCTCGCCCCGCTGCACAATAACCCCGAGGCCAACGTTATCGAGTACTGCCTGGAGCAGTATCCCGACCTGCCCAACGTCACGGTCTATGACACCGCTTTCCACTTCAACATGCCCGAGGTCGCCAAGACTTACGCTCTGCCCAAGGATGTTTGCGACAAGCTGCACATTCGTAAGTACGGCGCCCACGGCACCAGCTACCGCTACATCTCCAAGAAGGTCGCCGAGATGACCAACGGTGGGGCCCGCAAGGTCGTCGTGTGCCACATCGGTTCCGGTGCCTCCCTGTGCGCCATCGAGGACGGCAAGTGCATGGACACCACCATGGGCTTGACGCCGCTCGACGGCGTCATGATGGGCACCCGCTGTGGCTCCATCGACCCGGCTACCGTGTGCTACCTGCAGCGCGAGGGCGGCTACACCTTCGACGAGGTTGACGAGATGATGAACAAGAAGTCCGGCCTTTTGGCTGTGACCGGTGGCAAGACCAACGACTGCCGCAATGTCGAGGAGCTCGCTGCCGCTGGCGACCCCGAGGCTCAGCTCGCCTTCGATATGTTCGTCTACAAGATTGCCGCCAAGGCTGCCGAGATGGCCACTTCTATGTGCGGTATGGACACCCTGGTCTTTACCGCCGGCATCGGCGAGCACGCTCCGGCCGTCCGCGCCGGCGTTGCCGACCGCCTGGCCTTTATGGGCGTCAAGATGGATCATGCCCGCAACGCCCTGCGTGGTGACGGCGCTTGGTGCCTGTCTGCCAAGGATTCCAAGGTCAAGATTTTCGTCATCCCCACGGACGAGGAGTTCATGATCGCTTCCGACGTCGAGCGCATCGTCAACGGCAAGTAATTGCAAGAGGGGAGGGGCTGGACGACCGAGCGCCGTTCAGCCCCTCTTTTGTCTCGTTGAGCGATATGCCTGATAGCTATTTATCAAGTTGTGATAACTTCTTATTAACATGCGGCCGCCTTAAGGGGTCTGCGCCGACCGTATCGCACTGCAAAGGAGTCTCATGAACGTACTTGTTGTCAACGCCGGCAGCTCGAGCCTTAAATATCAGCTTTTGGATACCGATACCCGCGAGGTTTTCGCCAAGGGCAACTGCGAGCGTATCGGCTCGGATATGGGCACCTTTGGCCACTCCGAGAACGGTGGTGCCAAGCTGACCGAGGAGATTCCTTTTCCCGATCATCGCTGCGCCATTGCGCGCGTGCTCGAGGAGCTCGAGAAGACCGACTTTACGATTGATGGCATCGGCCACCGTATCGTTCAGGGTGGCTGGCACTTCGATGATTCCGCGGTCGTCGACGATGAGGTCATGGCTAAGATCCTTGAGGTGGCACCGCTCGCCCCGCTGCACAATTACGGCGAGGCCGCGGCAATCGAATATTGCCGCGAGAAGTATCCGGAGCTGCCCAACGTGGCCGTCTTCGATACCTCGTTCCACATGACCATGCCCGAGGTTGCCTACACCTATGCGCTGCCCAAGGACGTGTGCGACAAGTACCACGTGCGCAAGTACGGCGCCCACGGTACGAGCCACCGCTACGAGTGGATGATGGCCAAGGAGATTCTGGGCTCGCGCTGCCACCGCCTGCTCTCGTGCCATTTGGGCAACGGCGCCTCGCTTGCCGCCATCGAGGATGGTGTGTGCCGCGACACCACGATGGGCCTCACGCCGCTTGACGGCCTAATGATGGGAACCCGCTGCGGCTCCATCGACCCGGCTACCGTGTGCTACCTGCAGCGCGAGGGCGGCTACAGCTACCAGGAAGTCGACGACATGATGAACAAGCAGTCCGGTCTGCTTGCCATCTCGGGTATCTCCAACGATGCCCGTGACATCCGTACGCGCGCTTCCGAGGGTGACGAGCGCTGCCTGCTCGCCTTCGATATGTTCGCATACAAGGCCATGCAGCAGGCTGGTTCCATGATTGCCTCCATGGCGGGCGTGGACACCATTACCTTTACCGCCGGCATCGGCGAGAATGACTGGTCGATCCGCAAGGCCTTCTGCGACTGCTTTGAGTGGCTGGGCGTGCGCATCGACAACAACAAGAACCGCGAGGCCGTGGGCAACGGCCCACAGGTCATCAGCGCCGCCGGTTCCGCCGTCACGGTCATGGTCATCCCCACCGACGAGGAATACATGATCGCCCACGACGTCGAGCGTCTGACCAAGAACAACTAACGCGCGCATTTGCAAGTAAGTGAAAGGCCTCCAGAGCAACGACTCAGGAGGCCTTTTTGCTAGCAGGCGGACGGCGGAAACCCTATCCCATTTCGAGCGCAAATTCTGGGACACGCTTTCCGGTTGAGGCACGTTGCGGAAAGTGCGACCCACAATAAAGCAAAATTCCGTCCCGCAGTTTCCCAAACAGGCCCCAAGGGGAAACTGCATCCCAAAATTCGCCTTCAAACTGGGATACGCTTTCCGCTTGAACAGCCGCCGATCTGCAGCACGTCTCGC
>CAJLJQ010000032.1:0-20407 GCA_905207015.1 uncultured Collinsella sp.
GTCTTGATCTTGCCGCCGACCTCGACGGGGATGGCGTCGGTGACGACGCACTCGACGATGGGGGCGTCGTTCAGGCGCTCGATGGCTGGACCGGAGAAGATGCCGTGGGTGGCGCACACGTAGATGTCGCCGGCGCCCATGGCCTTGAGCTCCTTGACGTTGGCGCACAGGGTGCCAGCGGTGTCGATCATGTCGTCATTGATGATGCAGGTCTTGCCCTTGATGTCACCGATGATGCCCATGACCTCGGCGGCGTTGTGGCGCGGACGACCCTTGTGGGCGATGGCCAGGTCGCAGCCGAGCATGTCGGACAGCTTCTTGGCGGCCTTGGCGCGACCCACGTCGGGGGAGACGACAACCAGGTTGTC
The DNA here is from genome assembly GCA_905207015.1 of uncultured Collinsella sp. Taxonomy (GTDB): domain Bacteria; phylum Actinomycetota; class Coriobacteriia; order Coriobacteriales; family Coriobacteriaceae; genus Collinsella. The sequence goes on from CAJLJQ010000032.1 coordinate 369, forward strand.
GGTGTCGAAGTGCATGTCGTTGTAGTACTGGCCAAACAGCGGCAGCGCGGACAGGTGGTTAACCGGGATATCGAAGAAGCCCTGAATCTGGCCCTGGTGCAGGTCGAGGGTGATGATGCGGTTGACGCCGGCGCGCTCGAGCAGGTTGGCGACGAGGCGGGCGGTGATGGGCTCGCGCGGGCCGGCCTTGCGGTCCTGGCGGGCATAGCCGTAGTGGGTGATAACGGCGGTGATGGAGCGGGCGGATGCGCGCTTGGCAGCGTCGGTGGCGATGAGCAGCTCCATGAGCATGTCGTTGACGTTGCCGCCGGCCACGGACTGAATCAGGAAGACGTCGGCGCCGCGGACGGTCTCGTCGTAGCGGGCGTAAATCTCACCGTTGGCGAACTGCTTTAGCGTAAGGCCCGAAAGCTCGACCCCAAGGTACTCAGCGATCTTCTGAGCGAGGGGACGGTTGGAGGAACCGGAATACACGCGGATGGACTTGCGCATATTCTCCGACTTCTCGGGATCATTAATCGGCATTACCCTTCTCCTTTATATCGAATGCCATATAGATGCCTTGTTGCATTGTAACCGCGCGACGGGGTTAATCGGGTCTTGATAACGTCTTTACCGTCAACGGACACGAACCGACCACTCATCCGGCCGCGCAGGTCAGCATAGAAAAAGGAGCCGCCCCCATGGGAACAGCTCCTTAGATGCTTGGTAAAACGTTATACCTCGTCGTCCTCGTGCAGACGGCGGCGATAATCGGCGGCCCAGCCCTCAATGTTTACCTGACGGGCGCGGCCCAGGCCGAGTGCGTCGGCCGGGACCGGCTCGGTGATGACGGAGCCGGCGGCCACGAGCGCGCCGTCGCCAATCTGGGCGGGCGCGACCATCATGGTGTCGGAGCCGATGAAGGCATCCTTGCCGATGACGGTCTTGTGCTTGTGTACGCCGTCGTAGTTGCAGGTGATGGAGCCCGCGCCCACGTTGACGCCGGAGCCCATGGTGGTATCGCCGATGTAGGACAGGTGCGGCACCTTGGAGCCCTCGCCGATCGTGGACTTCTTGATCTCCACGTGCGTGCCGGCCTTGGAGCCGTCGAGCATGTGGGTGCCCGGGCGCAGGTAGGCGCGCGGGCCGCAGTCGACGCCGTTCTCGATGACGGACTCGATGGCGATGGTCTCATCGATGGTGCAGCCGCTGCCGACGGTGGTGTCGGTGAGGCGGCTGTTGGGGCCGAGCTGGCACTCCTTGCCCACGGTGACGTGGCCGATCAGGTGCGTCTGCGGCCACACGACGGTGTCGCGGCCGATGGTGGCGTCGGGGCCGATCCAAGCCTGCGTGGGGTCGATGAACGTGACGCCCTCGGCCATCCAGTGCTCGTTGATGCGGTCGCGCGCAATGGCGGTGAGCTGTGCGAGCTGGATGCGGCTGTTGACGCCCAAACCGTCGCGGTAGTCGTCGCAGTGGAAGATGGAGACCGCCTGGCCGTGACCCTTGAGGATTTCGAGCATGTCGGGCAGATAGTACTCGGACTGCGCGTTGTCGTTGCCGATCTCGTTAATGTGGGCGGCAAGCTGCGCGCCGTCGAAGGCGTAGCAGCCGGCGTTGCACTCCAGCAGCGTGGCGGCCTGCTCGGGCGTGCAGTCCTTCTGCTCGATGATGCGCTCGATCTGACCATCGGCGCCCAGCTTGATGCGGCCGTAGCCGAAAGGATCGGGCGGGGTCATGGTCATGACGGTGCAGGCGAGCTCGCCGGTGGCGACGGTCTGTGCGAACTTGGCGACGGTGTCAGCGGTGATGAGCGGCAAGTCGCCGTTGAGCACGACGACGGGGCCTTGCGTGATGCCGCAGGCCTCGAGCGCGACCTTGACGGCGTGGCCGGTGCCCAGGCGCTCGGTCTGCTCGACGCACTCGACCCTGGTGGCGCTGTTGGCGTAGGCGCCATCGATGAGGGCGCGCATCTCGTCGGCGTGGCTGCCGATGACGACCACGACGCGGCTGCAGCCGGCCTTGATGGTGGCGTCGACGATCCACTGAACCATGGGCTTGCCCAGGATCTTGTGCGAAACCTTGCAGTGGTTCGACTTCATGCGGGTGCCCTCGCCGGCGGCGAGGATAATTGCGGTTGCGTCCATGTGATCTCCTGTTACGTTATAGAGACGTGTGTTTGGAAACGATACACGGCGCAATATGATACCGCAGGCATATGTTGAGCGCGTAGCGATTGGTTTGCGGCGGTTGAGGCTTGCGCCGCCGGCGTGGCGTTTGCGCTGCTTGCATGCGGCGTTGGCGGTGCTGCGGAGCTGTCGTTTGAGCGAGGGGACGGGGGTGCCCGTGGACAACATACAAGAGGAGTTTGGCGGCGAGCCCGTCGCGGCATTCTCGATGTCGCATCCGGCTGTGCCGGCCCTCTACATGGTGCTGACGCTGGGGCTCACCATGTTCTCGATGCAACCGGTGCTGATCGCGCTGTCGCTTGCGGGCGGGCTGGCATACGGGCTTGCGACGCGCAGTGCTGCGCGCACGTTGGGGGCGCTTCGCTGGCAGCTGCCGGTGATTTTGATTATCGCGCTGGTCAATCCGCTGTTTAGCGCCTCGGGCTCGACGGAGCTGTTCCGTATTGGCATGCGCGCGGTGTATCTGGAGAGCATGGTATACGGCCTGTGCATGGGCGGGCTGTTTGTGGCGAGCGTGCTGTGGTTTGAGGCGGCGGCGTCGATGCTCGAATACGACAAGGTGCTCGCGCTGCTGGGCAATGCCGCACCGGTGATTGCGCTCATGATCTCGATGTGCATGAGGCTTATCCCGCAGTTTTTGCGCCGCGGTCGTACGGTGCTGGCGGTGCAGGATGCGATTGATGTGCCGGGCCGCGCGCCGGCCGACCCCGTACGCTCGCGCCTGCGGGCGTCGAGCGTGTTGATGGGCTGGGGCATGGAAGATTCGCTGGAGCGCGCGGACGCGATGCGCTCGCGCGGGTGGGGTGCCGCGACGCGTCGTACGACGTATGCGCGGTATCGACTGGGGCGCAGCGACGTTGCCGCGCTGGCCGGGCTCGCACTGTTTGGTGCTGTCGCGGTGGCGGTGGCGTGGACCGCGACGACGCAGTATTCGTTTTATCCGCAGCTCTCGGTTCCGGCGCCGTGGCTGGGCTATGTCGTGTACGCTGCCTGGATGATGCTGCCTTGCGCGTTGCACGCGATTGATGAGAAGAGGTTTGGCTGATGGCTCGGTTGGATAGGGGCCCGGTGTCGGGCGCGGCGTGCGGCCCGGATATTCCGGCGATTGAGGTGCAGGGCCTTAGTTTTGCCTATCCCGGGGCCGAGGCACCGGTGCTCGAGGGGCTTGATTGGCGTGTTCCCCAAGGTGCATTTGCGCTGCTTGTTGGCGGTACCGGATCGGGTAAGTCGACGCTGCTGTCGCTGCTCAAGCCCGAGATCGCTCCGGCGGGCGAGCGCACTGGCGATGCGCGCGTGCTGGGCGAGAACGTTGCCGACATGGACGTGCGGGCATCGGCGGAGCGCGTGGGCTACGTGTTTCAGGATCCCGAGAACCAGATCGTGTGCGAAACCGTGTGGCACGAGATGGCGTTTGGCCTGGAAAACTTGGGGCTAGCACGTGATGAGATGCGCCGTCGCGTAGCTGAGACCAGCTATTTCTTTGGTCTGGAGGACTGGCTTCATCGCGATACTGACACGCTTTCGGGCGGCCGCAAGCAGCTGCTGTCGTTGGCGGCCGTCCTGGCGCTGCGTCCGCGTGTGCTGCTGCTCGACGAGCCCACGTCTCAGCTCGATCCCGTTGCCGAGAAGAATTTTCTGCACGCGCTGTTTCGCGTGAACCGTGAGTTGGGCTGCACGGTTGTTGTGGCTACGCATCAACCGCGCCCAATGCTCGAGTATGCGACGTGTGCGTACCGGATTGAGGACGGTCGCGTGCGCGAGGTGGCGGATATGGCTTCTTTGGGACGCCGAGAATCGTTGTTTTCCGACGACATGTTGGGGTGGGGTGCCGTCCGATGTGCAAAAAACGGAGTATTCAGCAGGCGTGAGGACAATTTGGGCTCTCTGGAGCCGCCCGGGGACGTATCGAGCGCGAAAAAAAGTTCGGAATTGGACAAATCGTCCGAATTTGTGGCGCAAGCGTCGCTCGAGAACGGCTCGGAAGCCTTCCCGCGCACGGATGGGAGCAGAATACTCCAAAAAATGCACGGCGGGTCGGCTACCACCCTGTCGGAAGGCTGGTTTCGCTACGATCGCGCGGGCGGTTGGGTGCTGCGCGGGCTCGATGCGTCGTTTTCGGCTGGCGCGGTGCATGCAGTCGTGGGCGGAAACGGCTGCGGCAAGTCGACGATGCTTTCGGTGCTGGCCAAGACCGCCAAGCTGCAGCGCGGCCGCATGGTGCGCGGAGCGGCCTCGGCGGCGCTGTTGCCTCAGAATCCCAAAGCATTGCTGGTTGCCGAGACGGTTCGCGATGAGCTGATGGAATGGGCCTCGACCTGCGGATATGACGAGAACTTGGCGCGGGAGCGTGCGGCGCAACTGGGATTGGACGGCCTGGAGACGCGTCACCCCTACGACCTCTCGGGCGGACAGCGCCAGCTGCTCGCGCTGGCAAAGCTGCTGCTGATTGGCCCCGAGCTGCTGCTGCTTGACGAGCCCACGAAGGGCTTGGACCTGGAGAGCCGCCGCATCATCGCCCGCGCCCTGCGTGACCATGCGAAGGCTGGCGGCACCGTCATCATGGCCACGCACGATTTGGACTTTGCCGAGCAGGTAGCCGATGACATTGCCATGATGTTTGACGGTGAGATTGCCTGCATGGAGCCGCCGGCCGACTTCTTTGCCGACAACGTGTTTTATAGGGCGTGATGGGATGACGGATTATCGCGTCGCGCGCCTGCTCGCAAAACTGGAGATCCCGCTGCTGCTGGCGGTGCCAGCCGTGATGGCTGCGGCGTTGCTGGCGGGCGTTGAGCAGGCGGCACTTGCCATGCTTGTCGTGGTGGCGCTGGTGCTTGCGCTGTTCTTTGCAGGCTACGAGGCGTCGCGGCCGGGCCTGCGCCAGATTATGCCCACGCTGGTGTTGGCGGCGTTGGCCGCGGCGGGGCGCATCTTGTTTGGCCCCATTCCCGACTTTAAACCGGTGAGCGCCATCGCCATTATCGCGGGGGCGACGCTTGGTCGCCGCAATGGTTTTATGGTTGGCGCGCTGGCAGCGCTGACCAGTAATTTCTTTTTTGGACAGGGCATGTGGACGCCGTGGCAGATGTATACCTGGGGTTTGGTGGGCTATATCGGTGGTGCGCTGGCGCATGCGGGCGCGTTTGACCGCGCCGATGGAACCGTGCGCATGCCGGTGCTGCTGACCTACGGCTTTGCTTCGGGTTTGCTGTACGGCGTTGTGATCAACGCCTACGACATTATCGGTTTTGTTCAACCGCTCACGTGGGCGGGTGCCATGGCGCGTCTTGCCACCGCCGTACCGTTCGATATCGCGCACGGCCTTGCGACCTGCGTGTTTTTGGTCGCCCTGTACAAGCCTTGGTGTCGCCGCATCAACCGAGTCGTCGTGAAATACGGGCTGTAGGGTTGGTTACGCCGGGGCGGGAATCAATACTGCCGAAGCGCCATTTCAAAACTATGCCGGTTTACGGGGCCAGATTGGCACAGGCAGACCATGCCGGGTTTTTTGAAATAGAGCAAGCCGTTTACCTGCGGTTTTATTATTTCGGAATTGCGTATGGTTGGGGGTTCGCGATTCAGCCCCGTAAACCGGCATAGTTTTGAAATAGCCGGCTGATACGACGGGCATCGTGGCCCTCGGAGAGCCAAATTGATCCGTTTCCTTTCGCCTCCAGGCGTTCCCAGGGAATCAGCTGGACCCGCCCGCCACGAAATAGGTCTATATACTACGTTTGGCCCGACACCCCCAACCACAACCGTGTTTTATGAAAAACCGCAGGCTTTCTACCTGCGGTTTTCTTTTTGCGTTGTTCGCTGTGGTTGAGGGTAGTGGCTTAAACGTAGTAGATGGGCCAGTTTCGTGGCAAGCGAGCTGCGTGGATGATCTCGCGAAGTGAAAATGATTCCTTTTCCTCCGTCCCCAGGGGATCAGTTGGGGCTAGAGCTCTAGCGTGAGGGTGACGGGGCAGTGGTCGCTGCCGAAGATGTCGCCGCGGATGCCGGTGCCGCGTACGTTGCCGGCGATTGCGTCGCTTACCAGGAAGTAGTCGATGCGCCAGCCGGCGTTGTTCTTGCGGGCATTAAAGCGGTAGCTCCACCAGCTGTAGACGCCCTCGACGTCGGGGTTTGCCGCGCGCCAGGTATCGGTAAAGCCGGCATTGAGCAGCTCGGTAAACTTGCCGCGCTCTTCGTCCGAAAAGCCCGCGTTGCCGCGGTTGGACTTGGGATTCTTAAGGTCGATCTCCTCGTGCGCCACGTTAAAGTCGCCGCAGGTCACGACGGGTTTTCCGGTCTCGCGCTCAAGTGCGCTCAAAAAGCCGCGGTAGGCATCGTCCCACGCCATGCGCACATCGATGCGCGCGAGTTCGTTTTGCGCGTTGGGCGTGTAGACATCCACAAACCAGAATTTGTCGAACTCCAGCGCGCAGACACGACCCTCGGTCGCGGCTTGGGCAACGAGCTCGGCTGCCTCGCCTTCACCGGCGTGGGGCAGCAGCGCGTCGGCGCGCAGCACGCGCAGCGGTTCCTGGCGGCTAAAGACCGCAGTGCCCGAATAGCCTTTACGTTCGGCGTAGCTCCAGGTTTGGTGATAGCCGGCCAGGTCGATATCGACCTGGCCCTCCTGCAGCTTGGTTTCCTGCAGCGCTAGGATATCGACATCGAGTTCCTGTGCGATCTGGGTAAAGCTCGGGTCCTTTTTGAGCACGGCGCGCAGGCCGTTAACGTTCCACGAGGCGAAAGTGTAAGTCTGAGGCATGGTGTCCTTTCGACGGGGTTGGCAGGCTTAAGATTAGCGCAACAGGGGCGGGGTGGGCTCCGCGCATGCTGACTTAAAGGCCGCATGCTGGGACGTCGCCCAACGCTGCCCGACTAACAAGGACGGAGGACTCATATGACGCAGGCAATATCGGACCCCAGGCAGGCCTCCGCCGCGCTGGCGGATCTGTTTGACACCCACAAGCGCGTGGTCTTCTTTGGCGGCGCGGGTGTTTCCACGGCAAGTGGCATTCCCGATTTCCGCAGCGTGGACGGCCTGTATCATCAGCAGTTTGCCTATCCGCCCGAGACCATGCTCTCGCACAGCTTTTACGAGGCACATCCGGCCGAGTTCTTTGACTTCTACCGCACCAAGATGATCGCGCTTGGCGCCAAGCCCAACCGCTGCCACACCAAGCTGGCCGAGCTGGAGCGCGCCGGCAAGCTAAATGCCGTGGTGACGCAAAATATCGACGGCCTGCATCAGATGGCCGGCTCACAGCGCGTGTTCGAGCTGCACGGATCGGTCCATCGCAACATTTGCCAGTCGTGCGGCACAGTCTATAGCGCCGAGTGGATTTGCTCGCGCGAGCACGAGGATGCCGCGGGCGTGCCTGCGTGCCCCGCGTGCGGCGGCCGCATCAAGCCCGATGTAGTGCTCTACGAAGAGCCGCTCGACGAGCATGTGTTGACCGGTGCCGTTGCTGCCATCGCCGCAGCCGACGCCCTCGTCGTGGGCGGAACCTCGCTCGTAGTGTATCCGGCGGCGGGCCTCACGCGTTACTTTACTGGCGATACGCTGGCCATTTGCAATTTGGCGCCCACCGATCAGGATGCAAATGCCGACCTGCTGATTTCTTGCGACATCGCGGCCGCGTTTGCGTTCTAGCCCCCGCGCGCGGATACAATAGAAAGACTGATTGCAAAGCGACCCCGCCGCCAGCGCCCGAGCGCGGCGGCGTGGGCATTTTAGGAGGATGTTCATGGCGAACGACAGCAAGACATGGCGGTGCGGAAAGTACGAGCTCAGCTTTGACCGTCCGCGCATCATGGGCGTCCTCAACGTGACGCCCGATTCGTTTAGCGATGGCGGGGAGCACTTCGACCCGGATGCCGCCATCGAGTACGGCCTGGCGATGCTCGATGCCGGCGCCGACATCATCGACGTGGGCGGCGAGTCCACGCGCCCTGGTTTTACCCCGGTCAACCCCGACGAGGAGGCTCGCCGCGTGCTACCCGTGGTGCGCGCGCTGGCCAAGGAGGGCGCCATCGTCTCGATCGACACGCGTCACGTGGCGGTTGCCAAGGCGGCCGTGCGCTGCGGCGCCTCGATCGTCAACGACGTGACGGGCTTCACCGACCCCAAGATGGTCGAGTTTGTTAAGACGAGCACCTGCGGCGTCATCGTGATGCATGCCGGCGAGGTCGCCGCGCCCGCACGCACGCACGCAACGGTGCAGCTCGATACCTCGGCTGCGGCGTTTGTTGCCGAGAAGGCGCGCGAGGCGGCTGCCGAGGCCGCGCGTGAGGCCGAGAAGCCGGCTCGCCGCCGTCGCGGCAAGTTGCTGGGTGAGCCTAAGCCGGAGGCCAAGCTTCCGGGTGGCGTGGTGCAGCCCTCGTTGCCGTTTGGCGAACCTGAGCCCGCGACCGAGCCTGCAAGCGAGCAGGAGACGCCGGCCGCCGAGCAGGCTGCTGCCGCCGAGACCGTCGCGCCCGCGCCCGAGGCCACCGAGGCCGCATCGGAGCCCAATGACCGCCTGGCCGCCATGATGCGCCGCAGCGCCCGCCGCGAGGAAGCCTACGTGCCCACCTCGCAGCTCCGCCGCTTCACCCTGCCCGATTCGGCGCCCATCATGCGCCGCGTCATGGGCTTTCTGTCCGACCAGGCCCGCGCGCTCATCCACGCCGGCGTGTCGCGCGACCGCATCTGCATCGATCCCGGTCCGGGCTTTGGCAAGACGGCCAACGAGGACATCGTCATCCAGCGCGAGACTGCCAAGATGGCGTCACTGGGCTATCCGCTCATGTGCGCCGTATCGCGCAAGCGCTTTGTGGGCGCCGTCTCGGGCGTGACCGAGGCCGCCGAGCGCGATGCCGCTACGTTTGGCGTGTGCCTGGGCGCCATCCAGGCCGGTGCCAACATCGTGCGCGTGCACGACGCCGCGGGCTTTGCGCAGTTCCTGAACGGCTACTGGGCGGTTGCCAAGCCGCAGCCGCGCCGCGCGTTTGTGGCCGTGGGCTCCAACCTGGGGCATCGCTGTGACAACATCCGCGCCGCACGCGACATGATCGCCGAGATTCCACTCACCTGCGTGTCCAACTCCTCCAAGATCTACGAGAGCGAGCCGGCCTACGAGACGCGCCAGGACGCGTTTGCCAACGCCGTCATCGAGATTAAGACCGAGCTGGCGCCGTTGGTGCTGCTCGACGAGCTCATGAAGATCGAGGCCGAGCTGGGTCGCGACCGCTCCAAAAAGGCCAAGGCCAACGGTCCGCGCACCATCGACTTGGACCTGCTGTGGATGGACGGCGAGACCCACGGCGGCAAGAAGCTGCGCCTGCCGCATCCGCTGATCGGCGAGCGCGACTTTGTGCTGGTGCCGCTCGAGGACCTGATGCACGACCCGGCGCGGTTCTTCCGCTACAACGGTGTCGAGGTCAAGGAACCCGAGGATCGCGTGGGCCATATCGTGGGCGAATTGGGGCGTATGTAGATGATCGAGATGAATGCTGTTGTCGCCGGTACCGAGCTCGACGCGGCGCGTGACGCGGGCCGCGAGGGCGTGTCCGCGGGCTGGTGCGCATGGAACGCGGGCGATGCTTCGCTGACGTTTTCGCTGGTCGTGCGTCCGGATGTGAATATGCACGCCTTCCACGGCCTGCCGTTTGTGGCCGCGATGGGCATGATGGACGCGCTCGTGGGCACGGCTTCGACGCTGGGGTTGGGCCTTGCCGGTAAGGTAGGTATCCAGTGGCCGAGCGATATCGTGTGCGGTGCGCCTGCGTTTGAGACGTCGTTCGCGCGCGTCGCCGTCAACGGCGGTGCCGGTGCCGCGGGCATGTTTGCCGCAGTGACGGTTGATATTGAGCGTGCGGCGCTGGGTGAGCTTGGCGTGGATATGGCCGACGAGGTGCTGGTCGAGGCATTGGCCACCGCCGTGCTGACCCGCGTGGACACCTGGGCGGTTGCCGCCAACACACCACAGGGCGCTGCCGGCCCGCTGGCTCCGGTGCTGGGTGAGTACTTCGATATGGTGCCGCTGCTGGGTCGTCAGGTTGCGGCGGTGTCGCCCAACGGTTTGCCGCTTGCGGTCGGTGTGTTTGCGGGCCTGGACATCTGGGGTCGCGCGACCATCAAGACCGATGCCGGCGAGCAGGAGTTTCCGCCCGAGGCCGTACGGATTCGCGGACTGTAACGCGAGGCGCCCGCGCTCAAAGATAACGATGACAACGAAGCCCTCTTCGGCCTGTGCCGGGGAGGGTTTCGCCTATCTGGGGAATGGGTTGCCAGCGCCCTATTCCTCAAAACTGAAAAATTTTCGTTTTTGAGGAATAGGAAACATGCACGATATCGCTGTGCTGGGTGTATTCGAGGAGCCGCTATTCCTCATAATTGAAAATAATTCAGTTTTGAGGAATAGGCTTGGCGAACGTTTGCGGGGGCTGTGGCATCGGGCATGCTCGACTTAAGCCCCTGTCCTACCCCAGCTCCTGCATGCGGCGGTAGATTTCGCAGATGCCCTTGATGGTGAGCTGCCCGTCGACTATGTCGAAGGCGTCGGTCGAATCGGCGACGATGCTGGCGAGACCGCCCGTGGCGATAACGGTGGCATCCTCGCGGCCTAGCTCGCGCTTCATGCGCGCGACCAGGCCCTCGGCCATGGCGGCAGCGCCCACCACGGCGCCGACCTTGATGCACTCTTCGGTGTCGCAACCGATGGCGTGCTCGGGCGCCTCGAGCGGCACGCTGGCGAGCTTGGCGGCACGGGCGGCAAGCGCGTCCATGGAGATGCGGATGCCCGGCGCAATCGCCCCGCCAATGTAATAACCGTCCTCATCGATGACGTCAATATTGGTCGCGGTGCCAAAGTCCACCACGATCGCCGGCGCGCCGTAGAAAGTCTCGGCCGCAACGGCGTTGGCGACGCGGTCGGCGCCCACGGCCTGGGGGCGCGCCGCGCGCAGCTTGGTCACGGCGGCCGTCTGCGGCCCGATGACGATGGCGTCTGCGGCAATGCGGTCGGCCACGGCGTGCCACTCGCGCGAGAGCTGCGGCACCACGCCCGCAAAGGCGATCGCGTCAACCGTATCGAGCGAGAGGCCGTACATCTTAAAGAAACCCATCAGGCGCACGTGGATCTCGTCGGCGGTATAGGAGCGGTCGGTGGGCATACGCCACGACTGCACCAACTCGTCTCCGTCAAACAGGCCCATGGCCGTCTGCGTGTTTCCCATATCGATAGCGAGCAGCATGTCTACTCCAGGTGTCGGCGTAAAAGGACGCGCACCATTGTATACGCGCCGCCGACGGCGCTCGGCTGCGATTCGTTTACGGTGATAGGGGCTGAGGGGTTTAAATATGAAGGAATTATGCTCTACGAGATTTTCCTTGCCGTTTACCGAACTCCCGCGTAATATTCTTTTTTGCGCACATGAGGCGCCCAGACATTGCGGGGTGGAGCAGTCTGGTAGCTCGCCGGGCTCATAACCCGGAGGTCGTAGGTTCAAATCCTGCCCCCGCGACCAAGAACTTGCAGCTCGTCGGCCTAGCCGGCGAGCTTTTTGTTATCCCGGGACCGTGTTTTCGGTTCAATTCTCGGCCTCTCAAACAAAATCTCGATCTGTAACATCTAGACCCGATTTGGGCGGCTAGGTGTTACAGATCGAGATTTTCCGGCAGCCGGCCCCCGTTTGTCTAAATCTGTAACACGAGGGATGGATTTTGCCGAGTAGCTGTTACAGATTGAGATTTTGTTGTTGCTCTCCTTTATGAGTGAATCTTGACTCTTTTTATTATGTGAGGCGGACGGGCTATCGATAATCACGGGCTGGATGGATTGACTTGTCGATTGATAGATTCCAATTGGAAGGAGCTGCGACGACCCTTAACGATCCTTAACTAGAAACAGTGACGTCTTAAAAACAATAAAGGGGCCGCTATGTAGGGGCCGTCTATACGATGCCTTTGACTTACACTTCTTTATGGAGCCATGTAAGGAGGCGGCAATGCAGCAACCCATCGCGACAAACGATGTGATTCTATTTTCCACTCTCAGGGAGAATCAGTACTTCGATCGAAAGAGCGCCCGCAAGGATGACAAGGAGATTGCGAAGCATTATTAGTGCATTCGCCAACTCGGCGGGAGGCAAGCTCGTTATCGGTATCGAGGATAATGGTGAGGTGACGGGCTTCAAGCGTAACGGCGCGCGCGACATTGAGAAATTCGAGCGCGCTGCGCTCACGACTTGCACGCCAACCCCTATTGTCCGCAAAGACCGAATCCCCGTGGTCAATTCTTCGGGCGAGGAGGACTTCGTTCTCGTTTTGGACATCGATGCCTCGACCAACCACTCTGTTGCTCGCGTGAGCGACGGCGAGGTTTTCTTGCGGCAGGACGACAAGAGCGTGAGGCTCAGCCGCGAACAGGTATTTGCCCTCGAGTACGATAAGGGGCAGAGAATCTTCGAGGACGAGCTTGTTGAGGATTCCTCCCTAGATGACGTGGACCATGAAGTGCTTGATCGCTACAAAGGGATTCTTGGAACCGAAGTTTCCGACGAGCAGGTCCTTAGAAGTCGTCGTTTTATGCGTGACGGAAAGCTGACCGTTGCTGGAGCCTTGCTATTCGCGCTGGATCCGTCCGCGATGATGCCACAGGCGCGAGTCCGTGTCCTGCGCTACGACGGCGTCAAAATGGAGACGGGCGAGCGTCTCAACATCACGAAAGAACGAAGCTTCTGTGGGCCGCTGCCTAAGGTGATCCAAGACGCCTACGAACTCATCTCGAGCATGCTCCGCGAATTTCAGTTCCTGGGGCCCGACGGGAAATTCCAGACCGTGCCTGAGTATCCTGAGTTCGCCTGGTTCGAGGGCTTGGTCAACGCGGTGACACATCGCGACTACTCGTTCCGCGGCGACTACATCCGGGTCTCGATGTTCGACGACCGTTTGGAAATCATCAGTCCAGGCGCGCTTCCCAATATCGTGACGCTCGACAACATGAGGACCACTCGTTACTCGCGCAACCCACGCATCGCGCGCACGCTGGTTGAATTCGGTTGGGTTCGGGAGCTAAACGAGGGCGTCAAGCGCATTTATACCGAGATGCAAAACTCTCTGCTCAATGATCCGGTCTACACGGAACCTGATGGGGCAAGGGTTCAGCTAACGCTTGAGAACAATATCGTTGCCAGAACCGTAAGGAGAAGCGAGGCTCTCGAGGACAAGGTATCACCGGAGGTGATCGCCTCATTGGGGGAGTATGAGCTCGCCGCCGTCAGGTTGGCCTTTGCGAACGGAAGGGTGACAGCAAGGGAGCTTGCAGCGCACATCGGGAGAAATCGCCGCACAGCAAGCCGGGTGCTTGGTAAGTTAATTGAGGAAGACGGGCTGCTCGAATGGCACGGCTCATCCCATAACGACCCAAAACAGTTCTACACGATAAGGTAAGGTGGTCGATCTATTTCGCACCTCTGTCGCAGTAATGTCGCACCTCTGTCGCAGTGGCTTCGATGACGCGTGGATATAGTCCCTCGGCAAATCTCAAACAAAATCTCAATCTGTAACGGGTAGGGGTCAAAAGCGGGCCTAGATGTTACGGATTGAGATTGTTGAGGATGGGCTGAGGGGAATGTCTCGATCTGTAACACGTGGGGCCGTTTTTGGCCGATAGATGTTACAGAACGAGATTTTTCGGCAGCCGGGCTCCGTTTATCTGAATCTGTGACACGAGGGACGGATTTTGCCGGGTAGCTGTTACAGATTTAGATGTTCTAGCGGGCCGGGTTGGTTTGTCTCGATCTGTAACAGGTGGAGGCCAAAAGTGGGCCTTACTGTTACAGATTGAGACAAACCGACGGGCCGCCCCGCCCCATCCACCTGTCGCTACCTGCTATCCGCCGATTTCCGTTGCGTCGCCGTGCTCCCATGCCATATCCTTTAGACAACTACGCGGCATCATCGCCGCCGCGCCTACAAGAGAGGAATATCCATGACCGCACCTGCATCCAAGCTGCTCCAGCCCATTACGGTTGGCCCCCTTGAGCTCAAGAACCGCATTATGTTCCCCCCGCTGACCACCGGCTATGAGGAGCGCGACGGTTCCATCGGCGAGCGCAGCCTGGCTTTTTACGAGCGCCTGGCCCGTGGCGGCGTGAGCTACATCGTCATCGGCGATGTCGCTCCCGTTATGACCGCGAGCCCCACGCCCAAGCTGGCAACCGACGCCCAGATCCCCACGTTTAAGGCCCTGGCCGACGCCGTCCACAAGCACGGCGCCAAGGTCGCGCTGCAGCTGTTCCACCCCGAGTACGACGTGCCCGGCGTCGGCCGCATGGTCATGGGCTCCATGGCCGCTGCCAAGGCCGCGCAGGAGGCCAAGGCCGCCGGCGACGAGGAGACCTTCGCCGCCAAGATGGCCGAGTCCAACGAGATCCGCAAGCAGGCCTACGCCAAGCTGCACCACGATATGCAGCACTTTGTGAATGAGGCGAGCGTAGAGCAGCTCACCCAGATCAAAGAGGCCATCGCCGCCTCGGCCGCCCGCGCGCAGCAGGCTGGCATCGACGCCATCGAGGTCCACGGCGACCGTCTGGTGGGCTCGCTGTGCTCCGCGATCCTCAACAAGCGCACGGACGAGTACGGTGGCTCGTTCGAGAACCGCGTTCGCTATGCGCTGGAGGTCGTCGCTGCCATTAAGGAAGCCGCACCGCAGCTGATGGTGGAGTACAAGCTCCCTGTGATCATGGAGAACCCCGACGGCACGCCGCGCGGCAAGGGCGGCCTGCAGCCCGACGAGGCCTGCGAGTTCGCCAAGCTGCTCGAGGGCGCGGGCATCGATATGATCCAGGTCGCACAGGCCAACCACACCGGCAACATGGGCGACACCATTCCGCCCATGGGCGCCATGCCCTACAACTGGACTCTGCCCGTGGCCGAGCGCGTCAAGGCCCTGATCTCCGTGCCGGTGGCAACCGTCGGCCGCGTGGTTTCGGTCGAGGCCGGCGAGAAGATTCTGGAAGACGGCGCGGCCGATATCATCGCCTACGGCCGCTCGCTCATGTGCGACCCCGACATTGCACTGAAGGCCGCCACGGGTGAGCCCATTCGCGAGTGCCTCAACTGCAACAAGGGCTGCGTCGACGCGATTCAAAACCGCCAGTACATCTCGTGCGTGCTCAATGCCGAGAACGGCGACGAGGCGACCATCGCCATTAAGCCGGGCGAGGGCGACAAGAAGATCGCCGTGGTGGGCGGCGGCATCGCCGGCCTGGAGGCCGCGCGCGTGGCGGCCAAGCGCGGCTACGACGTGACTGTCTACGAGGCGAGCGATCATCTGGGCGGCCAGATTGTGCTGGCTGCTGCGCCTCCGCGCAAGGACGAGATTATGCGCTCGGTCGAGTACTACGAGAAGATTCTGCCTGGCCTGGGCGTGAAGGTTGAGCTCAACCATGCCGCTACCGCTGAGGACCTCAACGCCGCCGACGCCGCGATTGTGGCCGTGGGCGCGCACGACGTGGTCATCCCCGTTCCGGGCGCCGACTCGGAGAAGGTCGTCTCGAGCTGGGACGTGCTGGCCGGCAAGGTGGAGCTCAGCGGGCGCGTCGCCGTCATTGGCGGTGGCCTGGTGGGCACCGAGACTGCCGAGTACCTGCTGCAGCACGGCTGCGAGGTGGCGATCGTGGAGATGCTCGACAAGATTGCCGCGGGCGAGTCCGAGACCATTCTGCCGCTGATCATGAGCGACTTTGCAGAGCACAACGTGGAACAGCACGTGAAGACCCGCCTGACCGCCATTACCGACGAGGGTGTGGAGGCCGTTCGCACCGCCGAGGACGGCGTCGAGGAGCCGGTGAAGATCGCCTGCGATTACGTGGTGATGGCCGTGGGCTCCAAGGCCAACGCGTTTGACCTGGACGGCGTGACGGTGCCCGTGACCTGCGTGGGCGACTGCTCGGGCGAGCGCACCGCCGACATCGCGAGCGCCATTCGCACGGCGTATCACGCGGCCAACGAGCTTTAAGCAAGAAAGCTATCGCGTATTGAGTGGGCGGGGAGTGCCGTATCGGTGCTCCCCGCCTTTTTGCCAATAAGAGCGCCCGCTGACCAGCGTGTTCAGAAAATCCGAATCTTGAGCGACCGAAAATCCGAATCCTCAGAACATGAAAATCCGAACTATATGAACACGAAAATCCGAATCGCAACTACCCGAAAATCCGAATTTGCTACAGTGGAATAGAAGAATCAGAAAGCAGGACCTGGAAATCTGCGGGGGTGGCTCATGGCAGGTGAGAGGCTACATCGGGACGGATACATCCCACGTATCGTGGATGTGCAAATCGAGCGCTACCTTCACGTCTTTGGCGCGGTCGAGATTGCAGGCACCAAGTGGTGTGGCAAGACGTGGGCCGCGCTTGAGCATGGGGCGTCCGTCTCGTATGTCGACGAGAATCTCGACCTCGCGCGTGCCGACCCGGCGATGATGTTGCTGGGAGACCGTCCGCATATTATCGATGAGTGGCAGCGCGTTCCCCAAATTTGGGACTACGTTAGACACGAGGTTGACCGCACCCGGGGTACGCGCGGCGCCTATATCCTCACGGGTTCCGCCACGCCTGCGTTTGGCTCAAAGGCGGAGGCGCCCGCGCATAGTGGAGCCGGCCGCATCGGCCGCGTCCGCATGCACCCCATGACGCTTGCCGAGACAGGCGAGTCCAACGGCAAGGTGAGCCTGGCGGGCTTGTTTGAGCATCGTTTTGAGCCCTGTCGGTGCAATGGCGATACACCGGGGCTTGTCGAAGCCGCTTGCCGCGGCGGCTGGCCCGAGGCGATCGATATGGTTTCGGCTGACGCCCAGCTCATCGCCCGCGAATATCTCAACACCACGTTTTCGAGCAGCTTTCCGGCGGTCGGTCTCGACCCCGATATTGCTCGTCGAGTCTCTGCATCGATCGCGCGCAATTTGGGACAGGCAACCACGTATAAAACGATTCTTATGGATATGTTCGGTGCCGAGGAGGAGCCCGCAGCGTTTGCCGACGAGACCAAGGTGCGTAGGTACCTGGATGCCCTCAAAGGCATGTTCATTCTCGAGGAGGTCCCCGGTTGGGTTCCCGCCGCGCGCGACAAACGACGCTTTACCGTCAAGCCCAAGCGCTATCTGGCAGATCCGAGCCTTGCTTGCGCCTTGCTAGGTATGTCCTTGCAGGCGCTGCTTGCCGACTGGCAGACATTTGGTCTGGTGTTTGAGAATTTGGTCATACGCGACCTTTCGGTCTACGCACGTTCGCTCGACCTGCTGGATAGCACGCCCGTGCGCTATTATCGCGACGATTCGGGCCTTGAGTGCGATGCTATCGTGCAGCTAGCCGACGGACGGTGGGCCGCCTTTGAGATTAAGGTGAGTGAAGATAAAGCGAGCGCCGGCGTCGAGAGCCTCAAGCGCGTTCGCAAGAAGGTCTGTGGAAATCCTCGTTCACGCACACGCGAACCGGAGTTTATGGCCGTGATTGTGGGGGTGGGTGAGTACGCCCGCGAGGTCGAGGACGGTATCTACGCGATACCCGTGCGCGCGTTGGGGTGTTAAGGGGCGGCACGCCGTGTGCCCGCTGCCCGGTGCTGCGGATTGGTGCAAGTGGTCAGGTTTGTTTGCACCATGTCCTTGGCATATGGAAGAAGCTGCTATTCGTAATCTTTAAGACATCATTAAGGCTTGCGCTGTGGAGCAAACCGCAGGTCAATGCTATTCTTTTACCTTATCGTACGGTGTTGTATTCTGCCTGAATTCTCTACCTGCGAACAACGGATAAACGCGACCGAGCGGAAAGGATGGCACGCCCGCTAGCAGGGCAAACGCAAACGATGAGTGGCATGGACCGACATAGCGAGCTCCAGCAGCACAAGACGGCGGCCGAGTACCGCCAAGCTGCCGACGAGCATGTGCGGACCCTCAAGGATTTCTGGAAGGATTTCCTGGTGAGCGGTCTGTTTGTGCTGGCCGCCATCGTTGCCATCTTTGCATGCCTGGCCTGGTTTGCCGCGAATAACCGAGTGAGTGCCACGGGGAGTACGATCGGGGCGAAGGGCCCACGGTTTGTGCTCTCGGGAACGCAGGGCGGCACGGCAGGTAAGTACGACGCCCAGGACAACTACGCGTCGGACAGTACAAGCCTTGCCGTGAACAATCTTTTCAACCTCAATAACATGAGTGCCGATGGCAGTCTTTCTCCGGGGTCGGCGGGCCAGCTTCAGCTCAACGTCAAGCCGCTCTGCAACGACCTGCACGATATTACGGTGGAGATGACCTGGGAGATTTCTGTCCAGACGAGCGTTGCGGGCACGGACGGCACTGCTACGGACGCATCGAAAAATGAAGAGATCATCAACTCGCTTAAAAATCTGGTGCGCGGCCATATCTTGGTTTTCCAGGGCAAAGACACCTCTGGCTTTTACTCCAATCCGCTGGTTCCCACGACAACCACGGTGACCCAGGACGGAGCGAGCGTCACCGTCATCACACAGAGCTTTACCATTCCGGCGAAGAGCTTTCGTGCTGAGGGCTCAAACAATACGACCGAAACCGTCACCAAAACCCTCTACTGGATTTGGCCGGAGCAGTTCAAGAGCTATGTTCGCACGGGCAACGCCGGCTACGGTGGCAACCTTTTCGCTAACACAGGCGACGAGGGGGGATACACGACCCTCGTCGGCGACATCAACAATAACCACGCGTGCTATTTCCGCGCCGATAGCACGAGCGTGCCAGGTCAGGCGCCTAGCGCGGTTCCGCCTGTCGGAGCCGGCATGTCCTCTGCGGATGTGGAAACCTGCGCCAATTATTACAACAACGCCGACGAGATTATCGGCAAGAACGTCAAGTACATTCGCGTGCGCTTTACCGCCAAGGAGGCGGATAAATAAATGGACGAGCAGCTTAATGCCCGCGAGCAGGGCGATATCAAACACAACGAAGGAGCGGCAAACCCCGGCGGCAACGGGTTCGGCTCGCACGGCGAAGCGCGTCCGGCTGGCCGCATCGAGCGTATCAAGGCTTGGGTGAGCGGCCACCGTCGCGAATCCCTTGCCATCATGGGCTTGCTTACCGTGCTTCTCGTGTTGCTGGGATTGACGCTCGGATGGTTCGTCGATGCCAATCGCGGCTCCACCGTCGGCAAGATCAAGGAGCCGGCAGAGCTCAAAGTGCTGGGCCCCAACGCTACGGCAACAGAGCAGATCGACCTGAGCTACAACCCCGAATACGGCGATACCAAGACTGGCAACACGGTGACGCTCAAGCGCGCGTTTTGCGTGCAAACGGGCGGTGACGGTTTTGAGCTGCAACTCGCGAATACGACCAACATTACAGGTCTCACTATTGAGCTGTACAGAGCCGAGAACACGTCTGCGCTCCAGACGCCCGACGTGAGCGGTACCGCAGACGGCAAATCTTATAGCTGGAAAGCAACCGGAGAGAACCTGCTTACGAGCTTCGAATATATCAACAAGGAGAACGACGGTCTGGCAGCCGTGCCGGGCGAGGGCGCAAGCGACCCTACGTTCAAGGACTATCAAAACGTCCAGCGCAACGCGCGCCCGCTCTACCGATACAAGAAATTCGGCAAGAGCGAACTCAACGCTAAGACGCTCGACGGCTCGACTGACAATGACACGCTCAACTTTATCATCAAGCTTTCGTGGGACGAGAGCGCCAAAGAGACCGATGTGATCTACCTGATCGCGCGCAACACGAGCGGTAAGTAGGAGAGGGGGCGCACATGGAGAAGCGAGAGAAGCAGCAGGATGCCGAGCGCGAGCAGCTGGCAAAAAGCAAGAGCCTAGCCAAGAATAAGCTGGTTGTGGCAGCAATCGCACTTGCTTGCGCCGTGGCGCTC
>CAJLJQ010000033.1:0-20204 GCA_905207015.1 uncultured Collinsella sp.
GCGGTAGGCGATCTGCTCGCGGATATCGTCCGCGGTGCTGGAGCGATAGCCGTGAAAGTAGGGGGAGAGCTTGCCGGCGCACTCTTTGCACAGGTAGCCTTCATTGATTTTTGTCTTACCTAGAAGTCCCAGCTCGGTACCGCAAATCGCGCACTCTTTCTTCTCGAACATCTTGTCAAAGAAGCCCATGGCTGCCTCCCATCAACTGGTAGCGTGTGTCACTTTTGATGATGGGGGAGTGCGCAGCCTTTCACGATACCCAGACGGCTCAACGAGTCTCCACAACTGGGACACATGGCCCATTTTTCCTACTCATTGGGGACGTACTTAAATGAGTGAAACTACTCATTTAAGTACGTCCCCAATGAGTGCTCGCAGAACGAGAGTGGATAATCTCCCATTTTTGGCCTGCTTGTGGGCTCAAAGTGGGAGATTGTCCACTCTCGTTGTTTGGGTGTCCAAAAATCCCCGCTCGTTTGACGCCTGGGGATACTCTTTGCCGAATGCGGCGGCTGCCGAATGTGGGCGCCGCCCTTGCTATGCCACGGTTACGGCGATTTGGGCGTAGCGGGTGCAGGGGCGCTCGGCGCGCGTCTGGACGGTGAGGGTGAGCACAAGGCGGTCGCCGGGTCGCGCGTCGGCGGGCACGATGAAAGCGGTGTCTACCGTGCATTCTTGCCACATCGACAGATCCTGGACGCCTGCATAGCTCGATGGGTCTACGGCCACATCCCAATGTGCATCGAAGCCCTTGCCGTCGGGGTCGACGATGGTCGCTGTAAGGTTGACGCGCTCGCCGGCTGTGGCGCTGCGGTCGGCAGTGACCTCGACAACATGCGCCGGATGCGAGCAGATGGCCGGATCATGGGCACACCATTGCGCGCGGGCGGCAAAGTCTTCCTGATAGGCACGCAGATAGGGATTGAGATTGTCGTCTGCGGGCGTGCCGATGGAGGCAAAACCGGCGGGCGCGTTCGCATCGGGATGCCCATCAAAAAACATGCGTCCCAGCAGCGTATCGAAGCCGCGGTCGTCGATACCGCGCAGGCCAAACGGCAGCAGCGGAATATAGGTCATGCTGTCGCCTTCGGCCATAAAATCGCCGCGCTCAAACTGCATCGCGGGCATGCCTTCCAGGCCCCAATCCAGACGGGCATGCTTGCCAAACTGAAAGCGCTCAGGCTCGTTTTCGTAGACCTTACCATCGCCATAGAGCATATAGCGTGCCATGAGGGGGCCGTTGCCCTGCGTGAGATTCTGCTCGGGCCAGGGAGCCTTAAACAGCGGCAGCGTATCGGGCTGAGCTGTTTTGGCGTCGAAATAGTTGCCATACATATAGGGCGTACGCCAAAAGATGAGCTCGGGAAAGAGCTCGCGCCCATGGTCGAGCCACGAGTTGTCCTGTCCCACGCCATCGGCAACGCCCATCACGCGCACCTTCTGATAGACCTGCTGCTGCACGGCGGGCCACTCGGGCGTGGCGCGATAGCGCTCGGCAATACTCATGAGGGCGCGAACGATCGTATTCATACCACCCCAGCTGAGCAACCATAACGTACGCGGATCATCATCTAAAATCGCCTGCGCAATTACGCGAGACCCCTCAGTTTCCTCAGTCACATCACCCTCAAAGGCAACATTTCCCACAAAGGTGCGCTCGATCATCTGGGCGGGCGTGGGAAACGGCGGCTCACCGGCAGCGGCCGCATTTGCTTGCAACTGCGGCCAAGCCTGGGCATATTCATTACTCCAGAGACTCTCAATCCAATGCTCGGGAAACGGCCGATACTCACGAAGCTCGCCGGCTAGCGGATCGGGCTCATGAGGCACAACAGCCCACTCATAAGAGCGCCGCCCTTTGGTCCGCCAATGCGAATTCACCTCGCCGAGCGTATGAACCCCATCCCCAAGAAAGTGATACTGCGAAGCCGTATACACCACAGCCTGAACATCAAGCAAGTTGAGATACAGAGCCAAATGAACAAGCGAGTTCATATCATCGACTTCCATATCAGTGGTAACAATCACTCGAGTCAACTTCTGGGACATAGGAACAGCTCCAATCAAAATCAATTCAGCCAGTTACGCGCAAGGCAAGACGGGACCCACGCCCCCATCGCCCGCGACCCGGCGGCCCGCCGGAAGCGGCCGACCAGCGTTTCGAACAACGTTAACTTAGGGGGCTCTGACCTTTAGTTTTGTAAACATTCCGCAGCGCGAGCCCCGCTTATCCGATGCTCCGAAGGAGCAGGATAAGCGGGGCTCATGCGCGAGGACGTTTACAAAACTAAAGGTCAGAGCCCCCGATGGGATGGTTACCTCGAAACCCTGGCCGACCACTCCCAGCAGCCCACCGGCTCGCCGTCGATGAGTACGTTGCCCCCGTCGAAGTCTTGATAACACAGGTCGTTGAATTGGTGGATCCACACGCCGTGGTTGAACGTCTTCTTGGCCGAGCCGTCGGCCTCGCGATACACGCCGGTCAGGTCCTCGACATGGCTAAAGTAGGTGAGGTGCACGTTGGCGCCGGCATCGCGCAGGCGCGCCGTGAGCGGCAGCACGGTCTGTTGCGGTGACACGAGCTCGTCGCCCTTGGAGTGCGTAAACCACAGCGGCGTCTTGGCGAGCGCGGCCACGTCCTCGTCCGTGGCGTTGTACCACGGGGCGCAGCAGGGAAGGCCCGCGGCGAAGAAATCGGGGTAGTCGGCGCACAGGCGCAGGGTCATAAAGCCGCCGTTGGAAAGACCGGCGACCACGATGCGGTCGGTGTCGATGCGGTCGGCATGCTCGGCGACAAACTCATCGATAAGTGCCTTGAGCACGGGGGAGTAGATGCTCTGGTTGGAGTGACCAAGCTGCTCGACGCCGTTGTCCATCCAAAACGTGGGCGACTGCGGTACGAGCACCCAGGCAAAGCCGCCAAAGTAGCGCTGGATCTGCGCCTGGCTGATGGCCGTCACGCGGTTGCCGATATAGGCGCGCGTGGCGCCTTCGCCCTGCGTGGCGCCCTTGCCCTCGCCGGCGCCGTGCAGATACACCACGAGCGGTGCCTTTTGGGGCACGGCCGTGGCCTCGGGCGCAAAGGGGTTGAAGCATGCCGAGTCCTCGGCCTTAAAGCTGGGCTCAAAGAAGCCGTATTCGAGCGCGATACCGTCGACGGCGGTCTTTTGCGTGTCGTTGCTCCAGCCTTTGAGCGCAGGGCAGATATCGCCACGGCAGGTGTCGAAGACCAGGCCGCAGGTGGGATCGTCGCCGTCGTTGCCGGGAAGAGCCGCGAGCTGCGTGATGTGCAACTGGTCATCGAGCATGCGCGAGCCCATGACGCCGCCTTCGATCTTTTTGGTCAGGCGCTGCTCGGCGACCTCGAGCGCCACATGGGTGCCCACGGCGAGCTTACGTCCGTTCTCGTCGCACGGATATGCGGCGAGAATGTCGATGTAACCCACGGAGGGCGCGGCATGGTCGGCGCCGCGTTCCTTGCGCATCAGAACATCGCCCGAGCGCTCGTGTCGCTCTACATATATATGGAAGGTGTTCGCGTCGATGTCGTTGGCGCGCACGGTGCAGGGCAGGTCGAGTACGACCTTGCTGATCCAGGGGCCAAAGTCGCCCAAGGTGGTGACGGTTGCGTAGGTACACAATTTGAGTTCCATGAGCTGCCTCCCTTGCGCCGCGAATGCCTGGCATCTGCGGCAATACAAACTAAACATGTTTAGTGTAATCTAGAATTGAAGAATAACCAGATGAACTCGGTAAACGGCAAAATTGAACACGTCGTGAGCTACTAAACATATGTTTACTAGCTTCTAGCAGGGATTCTGTTGATGAGTTAACAGATCAGTGAGGTGTTCATCAAAATAAAATCCCACGTAAATGGCTATATATCAATAGAGGGTCAAAGAGACCATTTCCCGCCATTCAAATACGTTCACCCCCGATTACCTACCGTTCACCGGACTGTAGACGGCAAAATTGCCATAAATTCGGCGCTCCGTGTAAACTAAAGCCCGTAAACGTTCAGTAAACACCTTGTTTACAAAAGCGTATCCAAGGGTCCGGCAACCGTAAGGGGTTATAGTCGCCGGGCCAAAGGCGTGCCTAAGCCCAAGGGGGCTGGCACACGAAGATATGGGGAGGGGTCCCATGGCAGTAGATAACAAGCAGATTGCCACCGATGTCCTCGAGCTCGTGGGCGGTGCGGAGAATGTTTCCGTCGCCACCAACTGCATGACGCGCCTGCGTCTGACGCTCAAGGACAACAACAAGGCCGACGTGGAGAAGATCAAGAAGGTCAAGGGTGTTCTGGGATGCCAGTTCGCCGGCAGCCAGCTCCAGGTCATCATCGGCCAGAACGTGCCCAAGGTGCTCGCCGAGTTCGTCGCCATCTCCGGCGTCAAGCAGGGTGCCGCCGTCGACGAGAACCTCGATGCTTCCAAGCAGAAGTTCGAGCTCAAGAACCTGCCTAACATCATCCTTGACTATCTGTCGGGCTCCATGACCCAGCTCATCCCGCTGCTCATGGCCGGCGGTCTGTTCCGTACCATCGCGGCCGTCCTCGGCCCCACCATGCTCGGTGTGCTCTCGGCCGACGACCCGACCTATACGTTCCTCTACACCACGCTGTACGAGGCCACGTTCACCTTTATCCCCATCTACCTGGGTTATGCCGCGGCTAAGAAGCTCGGCGCCAGCCCGGTGCTCGGCATGCTGCTCGGTGGCGCCCTCATGGCTCCTTCCGTGGTGAGCGTCGCCACCCAGGAGGGCGGCGGAATCATCTCCGTCTACGGCATCCAGATCGCCGCTGCCAACTACCAGCAGTCCGTCCTGCCGATCATCCTTTCGGTGCCCGTCCTGTACTTCATCGAGAAGTTCTTTAAGAAGGTTATGCCCGACGTGCTGTCCACGGTCTTCACGCCGTTCTGCACCATGATCGTCACGATCCCCATTGCCTTCATCGTCCTCGCTCCGATCGGCAACGAGATCGGTACGCTGATCGCCAACGCCCTCTTCGGCCTTGCTGACCTTGGCGGCATCGGCATCCTGATCGTCATGGCCATCCTCGGCGCCTTCTGGCAGCTCTTCGTGGTCTGCGGCATGCACATGCCCGTCATCCTGCTCGCCCAGGTTCAGATCATCGCTGCCGGTTACGATCCCTTCGTCTTCGTTTCCACCAACTGCGCTATGGCCGCTGTCTGGGGCTGCGCCTTCGGTGCCTTCCTCAAGATGAAGAACCCCGACGAGAAGTCTCTCGCCATCGGTTACGTCATCTCCGCCATCGCCGGCGGCGTCACCGAGCCCGCGCTCTTCGGCATCCTCATGCGCTTCCGTCGCACCATGTTTGGCATGTTCATCGGCGGTGCTATCGGCGCTGTGTTCTCCGGCCTCATGGGTGTTACCTACTACCTCGCAGGCGGTGCCTCCAACTTCCTGGTCTTCACCAACTACCTGCAGGGTGGCCAGATGAACACCGTCTGGGCTATCGTTGGTATGGCAATCTCCTTTGTCATCGCCGCTGCCGTCGTCTTTGCCTGCGGCTTCTCCAAGGAGGAACTCGCCGAGATGGAGGCCTAAGGCCAAACCGTTCGGTCACATATGACCTCACCTACACGACAGGGCCCCGTCAGGCGTAAGCCCGGCGGGGCCCTTCTTGCAAGGTAGACTGATGGGGCGGACGGTATTCGCCCGCGATGGTTTGCCAAGCGGCGGGTGCTTTCGCGCGGGGTTACCGCGAAAGCCCTCGGCGGTTCGCAAATCCTTTATCAAACGAAAGGACATGCAGATGAGTTTGGGAAAGCTGACCGTCAACGGTCGCCAGGATGGCTTTTTGTGCGAGGGCAAACCGTTCTTCTGGTTTGCCGATACGTGCTGGAGCGCATTTACGAGCATCGCCGAGAACGACTGGGATTACTACCTGACCCGCCGTGCCGAGCAGGGTATGAACGCACTGCAGATCAACACGCTGCCGCAGTGGGATCGCTGCTGCCCCGACCTGGGCATTTGGCCCTATGCCAGCGAGGACGGCGTGCACTTTGATTGGTCCCGTCCCAACCAGGCGTACTGGGATCGTGCCGCCGCCATGTGCCGTGCTGCCGTCGAGCACGGCATTCGTCCGGCGCTCGTTCTCATGTGGTGCAATTACGTGCCCGGTACCTGGGGCGCCAAGATCGCCGAGCGTTGCGGCGCCGAGGTTATGCCGCGTGAGGAGGTTCGCGTCCACGTTGCCCGCGTCGTCGAGAACCTGGGCGAGTTCGACCCCGTCTACGTGGTGACGGGCGATACCGACTTTGCCGGCGACGAGGCGATCGCCTATTACGAGGACGCGCTCGACGAGGTCGTCAAGCGCGCGCCCGAGGCGCTGCGCACCATGCATATCAACCGCGCCAATCGCACCATTCCGGCGCAGTATCTGGACCGTCTGGACTTTTATATGTTCCAGCCCGGCCACAACTACGAGGGCCAGCCCGAGGCATGGCGTCTGCCGCAGGACTTTATCGCCAACTACCCTAAAAAGCCGATGGTCAACTCTGAGCCTTGTTACGAGCAGATGGGTGCGTCGCGCAATGTGTACTGGCGCTTCACCGTGCAGGATTGCCGCGCGAGCGTATGGTCGTCGATTCTTGCCGGCGCCAGTGCCGGCGTAACTTACGGCGCACACGGCGTTTGGAACTGGCAGACATCGCGCAGCCAAGGCTCGGTGCTGGGCGAGGGCTTCGACATGCCGTTCCGCTGGCAAGAGTGCCTGCAGTTTGCGGGCGTGTGGGACTTTGGCGCGATTGAGCATGTGCTTGCCGGCCTGGGTGCCACGGCTGCCGACGACGCGCTTGCCGTGGTTCCGGCGCAGGAGCTCCTCGACGACGCGCGCGAGTCCATTCGTGTGGCGCGCGTTGGCGATCGCGTCGTCACGTACCTGCCGCGCACCACGGCGCTCAAGTTTAAGCTCGACGGCGCGCGTGGCTGGACGGCGACGGTCCTCGACATGGAGGACAAGCACATCGCCAAGCTGCCTGTTCGCGACAACGGTAACGGCACCGTGCGTGTGGCTCAGCATCCCTTTGAGCACGACGCCCTGGTGATCCTGACCCCTGGGCGCTAACGGCTCTTCTCCAACATTTACAACCCAGTCCCTTTCATTAGGCTGCGACGGAATGGTTCCTGCATGACGGCTTTAAGCTGTCAAGGGGAGCCATTCCGCCGCACTCATTGGGGACGTACTTAAATGAGTGGTTTAACTTGAGACGGGACTTTTTGACCGCCTGATGGGTCGAGCGTCACAACTCGTGCGTTACAGCAGCTCGCCGTGGCGGGCGATGTAGCGGCGCTTGGCCAGTTGGGTGAGCGCGATGTAGGCGGCGACAATGCCGATGAGCAGCGCGAAGAAGATTGGCGGCAGCGGCATGAGACCCAGCGCATCGGCGATGGGGCTTGCCGGCAGCCAGGTGACGAGCACCAGGCCCAGCACGGTGAGGAGGCACAGCGCGGGCGCGGCGTGGTCGCGCGGGCGTGGCAGGCGCGGGGAGCGCAGCATGTGGACCACGAGCGTCTGCGACCACATGGACTCGACAAACCAACCGCTCTGGAAGAGCGCCGTAAAGGCCGCCATGCCTGCGACGTCGCCTATAGCGGCAAGCTCTGCCCAGCTTGCGCCCACGGCGGCGGGGCACACCACAAAGAAGAGCGCGGCGAAAGTCGCGATATCAAACAGTGAGCTCACGGGGCCCAGCTCGAGCATAAAGCCCTTGATGGACGCGGCGTCCCAAGCACGCGGACGGGCAGTCCAGGCGTCGTCGACGGTGTCCCACGGCAGCGCGATGCACACGATCTCGTAGACCAGCGACAGCAGCACCAACTGTAGAGCGCTCATGGGCAAGAATGGCAAGAACAGGCTCGCGACGGTCACGGATAGCACGTTGCCAAAGTTGGAGCTCACCGTGGTCTTGAGGTACTTGAGCAGGTTGCCGTAGGTGCGGCGGCCTTCGATGATGCCGCGCTCGAGCACGCCCAGGTCTTTCTGGAGCAAGATGATATCGGCGGATTCCTTGGCGATGTCGACGGCCGAATCGACCGAGATGCCGCAGTCGCTCGCACGCATGGCGGCGGCGTCGTTGATGCCGTCGCCCATAAAGCCCACGGTGTGGTCGAGCAGCTCACGCATGACGCGCACCAGACGCGCCTTCTGCAGCGGCGAGAGCTTGGCGAAGAGGTGGGTGTTCTCGGCGCGTTCGGCAAGCTCGGCGTCGTCGATCGCATCGATCTCGGAGCCGAGCAAGACGTTGCTCGCGTCGATGCCGATCTGCTCGCAAACGGTGGCGGCGACACGGTCGTTGTCGCCGGTCAGAACCTTGACCGCCACGCCCTTGGCTTCGAGGGTAGCGACGGCGCCCGCGGCACTTGCTTTGGGCGGATCGAGGAAGGCCAAAAAGCCCATCAGCACCATGTCGCACTCGTCAGCGATGCCAAACTCGCCCACGCAGCGCGGATTGGTCTTCTGCGCCACGGCAATCACGCGCAGGCCCTCGGCGTTGAGCCCGGCGACCTGCTTGCGAATCTGGGCGAGCTTGTCTTCGGTGAGCGGCTGGGCGGCGCCATCGACCTCGATAAAGGAGCAGATCTCGAGCATTTCCTCGGCAGCTCCCTTGGTAACCATCTGGGTTTTGCCCTGGGCGTCGGCGACAACGACGCTCAGGCGACGGCGCGAGAAATCGAAGGGCACCTCGTCGATCTTGGTATAGCGGTCGCGCAGGCTCTGGCCCAGCATGGAGCCGGGTGCTGTGGCCGAGGGCGTCACGTCGGCGCGGTCGATGACGGCCAGGTCGATAAGGTTCTTGAGGCCGGTCTGGAAGAAGCTGTTCAAAAACGCATGGCGCAGTACGCGCACGTCCTCGTTGCCGTCGGTGTTGAGGTAGCGCTCGAGCACGATGCGGTCTTCGGTGAGGGTGCCGGTCTTGTCGCAGCACAGGACGTCCATCGCGCCGAGGTTTTGGATCGCCGGCAGCTCCTTGACGATAACCTGGCGACGGGCGAGGTCCTTGGCGCCCTGCGACAGGCTCGTGGTCACGATGACGGGGAGCATCTGCGGCGTGATGCCCACAGCCACGCTCGTGGCGAACAACAGCGCGTCGATGACATTGCCTTTGGTGGCGGCGTTGATGGCAAAGACGGCCGGCGCCATAACGAGCATGAGGCGTACGAGCAGCACGGAGACGCTCGAGACGCCGCGGTCAAACGCGCTCTTCTCGCCGCGCCCGTTGAGCATCTTGGCGATGCCGCCCAGGTAGGTGTCCGAGCCGGTGGCAACGACAAGCGCCATGGCGGTGCCGTTTTGCACGGAGGTGCCGGTAAAGACGATGTTCTTGCAGGCAGAGAGCGGCAGCGCGGAGCTGTCGGCGCCCTCGACGATCGTTGTGGCAGCGGTCTTCTCGACGGCCTCGCTCTCGCCGGTGAGTGCGGACTCGATCACAAACAGGTCGCGCGCGGTGATGATGCGGGCATCTGCCGGCACCATGTCGCCGGCAGAGAGGCGGATTACATCGCCGGGGACGAGCTCGTCGAAGGGGATCTCGACGCGCTCGCCGTCGCGCAGGGCACAGCAGGTGTTGGAGACCAGGTCCTTAAGGGCCTCGGCCGCATTGCCGCTGCGGGCTTCCTGGATAAACTTCATGCCGCCCGATACCAGCAGCATGATGCCGATGACGATGACCGTGGAGGGGTCACGCTGCAGCTCGGGCACGGCGAGCACGTCGATGTAGAGCGAGACCAGTGCGAGGGCGGCGAGGATGCCAGCGAAGGGTTCGACGAACGCGTCGGCGATGCGGCGGGCGAGCGTCTTGGTCGGCGCTTCGATGGTGTTGGGGCCGACGGCGCTCAGGCGCTCGGCGGCGTGCTCGGCGGTGAGGCCGTCGGCTGTGGCGTCGAGCAGCACGAGGGCATCCTCGGCGCTATGGGTGGCGGCGAATATGGTGTTCTTGGACATGCCGGTATGAGCGGCGGGGCGCGCCGTGCGGCGGCGCTTGGAGATGGCTTCGAGTACCGTGGCGGTTTTGAGCATCAGCATAGGGTCCTCCTTGTTGAAGGGAGTTAGCGTACGTGTCGTATGTGCTTCAAAAAACCTAGATGTCGCTCACGTCATGCTTTCGAACCACCACAAAGGGACAGGCACCTTTGTGGTGGTTTTGACGATCGGCTGTTGGCGCTTATGCGTGCGCGGAATCCTCGCGGCGTGCCGAGGGCGACATGCAGATTTTTCGACTATGACTGCCTTCCATGGCACACCTCCTTAAGGCCGGGCGCGGCGCGCTTTGGGTATCTCGTACCCGTTACAATCCGCCCGTATTCTTGATGAGGGGGTTTGTCGTGTCAACCCCTTTGTTTGGAAAACCATTGCCCCTGACAAAGCCTTTACAGAATGCCGAGGCCCCAAAGCGCGCCCGCAACGCGCCCTGCCTGCGCTAAACTGGAAGGCACGTACGCGATTACGAGAGGAGCCCGCATGGAGGCTTACAAGCAAGAGTTCATCAAGTTCATGGTTGAGTCCGACGTTCTTAAATTCGGCAGCTTTACGCTCAAGAGCGGCCGTCAGTCCCCGTTCTTTATGAACGCCGGCGCCTATGTGACGGGCTATCAGCTCAAGAAGCTGGGCGAGTATTACGCCCAGGCCATCCACGATAACTTTGGCGACGACTTTGACGTGCTGTTTGGACCGGCCTACAAGGGTATTCCGCTGGCCGTCGTGACCGCAATTGCCTACCACGAGCTGTACGGCAAGGAGGTCAAGTACTGCTGCGATCGCAAGGAGGCCAAGGACCACGGCGCTGACAAGGGCAACCTGCTGGGCTACGAGCCCCAGGACGGCGACCGCGTGGTCATGGTCGAGGACGTCACCACCAGCGGTAAGTCCATCGACGAGACCTATCCCAAGGTCAAGGCTGCTGCCGATGTCGAGATCAAGGGCCTGATTGTGTCCCTCAACCGCATGGAGGTCGGCAAGGGTGGCGTGACCACCGCGCAGAAGGAGATCGAGGCCAAGTACGGTTTCCCCGTCGCGAGCATCGTCTCCATGGCTGAGGTCGTCGAGACCCTCTACAACCACGAGATCGACGGCAAAGTCGTCATCGACGACGAGCTCAAGACCGCCATCGACGCCTACTACGAGCAGTACGGCGTCAAGTAGGTTCCGCCTCCGTTAGTTACGCGGTTTTACCAAACCGCGTAACCAGTTGACGCTGCGCGGGCCGCATTTGGACAATCTGACGTTCAACTTCAAGGGCGCGACCAGAAGGTCAGCGCCCTTTCGTTTCACGTCACCTTGTCTCAAATGCGATCCGCTCGCTGTCGTTGCCAAGACATCGGCACTCCCGTTGCTGGCAAGGGGCGGCACCTGGGGACGTTTCTTTTCTGCCGGCACCTGGGGACACTCCTGATGTGGTCGTTGGGGACGTTCTTAAATGACTACTCAGGATGAGTGTCCAAAAATCCGCGCTCGTTCGATTGGCGCATGTCTACGCAGCGTAGGTTGTCGAGCCTGGCCTTCAAATGGATACTGACTGTCGAACCGGTTCACTCCATTTCTTCAATTTGATTGGACAGCCCATGAACCAGACACGGCAAACCAATGCCTCCCATACTTTTTTGGCAGCGCATGCCATCAAGCAGCTGCGCGAAGAGCGCGGCCTCACCCAGCGCGCCCTGGCGGAAAGCCTTGGCGTGACCGATAAAGCCGTCAGCAAGTGGGAATCCGGCCGCGGCCTTCCCGACATTTCCCTCGTTGAGCCTTTGGCCCAGAGACTCGGCATAAGCGTGGCTGAGCTTTTGGCTGGTGACATTCGGGCCAACGCCAACCGTGCAGGCAATATGCTCAAAGGCGTCTTTTACGTTTGCCCTATCTGCGGAAACGTTGTGCACGCGCTCGGAGAAGGCAGCTTTAGCTGCTGTGGCTCCACGATGTTTCCCCAGGAGGCCGAAGAGCCGGACGCGGACCACGCCTTTTCCATCGAGCGCATCGAGGACGATTGGTACGTCACGCTCGATCATCCAATGACCAAGGATCACTACATTAGCTTTGTGGCATATGCGACTATGGACGGCATCTGCTTTAAAAAGCTCTATCCAGAGCAATCGGTGCAGCCGCGCTTCCATATTACCGGGCGCGGCAGGATATATCTTTACTGCAACCAACACGGACTCTTTACGTCGCTGACGCCTCGCAAATAACGGCTGTCTATCCGCCCTCCTCATGCGTTCCCGGGGGACCCAAAATGAGCGTGGATAATCTCCCGTTTTTGGGCCGCATGCAGGCTCAAAGTGGGAGATTATCCACGCTCGTTATCTGAGTGTCCAAAAATCCACGCTCGTCGCTACTTGAGTCCGGGCAGGCGGGTGTAGGGGAACGAGCGCTCTAAGAACTCGGAGCAGCGGGCGTAATCTTTGGCAAAGTAGCTGCTATAGAGCGAATCGAGTACGTATTGCACGGCGATATGGCTGGCGAATTGCGTGATGCGGTGCGTCATGCTCTCGTGGTCGCTTACCGTGAGATAGGCGGCAAAGCCGGGGTGAATGCGGGCACAGTACGGCGTGCCGATGACGATGACCGGGACATGTCGACTGCTAAGGATCGGCAAGATCTCCTTGAGGTTGGGGGCAAGGCCGCTGTAGGAGATGATGATTGCCACATGGTCGGGACCCGAGGCGAGCGCCGTGCGCACCTGCGCCTCGACGCTGTCGTGGCACGTCGCGCTTTTGCCGGCGGAAAGCAAGCGATCGCGGAACATTCCCGCTGGATACAGGTTATGCGAGCCCGTGTAGATGTCCACGGTGCCGGCGCGCATGATGAGCTTGGCGGCGTGGTCGAGCTGTGCAGGGTCGAGCAGCTCCTGCGTTTCGGCCAAGGTGGTCTGGTAGAGCCCCTCCATGCGCTCCATCACCTGCGCAGGGGTGGAGGTGGCATCGAAGGGAAAGTTGATGTCCACGTCGCGCCGGTTGCCCGCCTCGGTCGCCTGGCGGATGAGCTCGACCTTGAGGTCTTTGAATCCCTTGAGGCCGAGCTTTTTGCAAAAGCGGTGCACGCTCGCGACCGAAACGTTGGCGCACGCGGCAAATTCCTTAATGGAAAGCCCGCGCACATCCTCACCCATGGCGAGGGCCGTTCGCCCAAGTTGTTGCTCGGTGGGGGTGAGGCTTTTGCCCTGCGTGATCTTCCGCCTGATATCCATATGGCTCCTATGCGTTTGCGTCGCGATAAACCAATCATAGCGATAAATAAAACGTTCGGCTTGGCTGGGAGTTTTGGTCCGCCGATCTATGAACGACGGACCGCTCGACGCTGTGCGGGCTCAACATAGGGGCGCTGTCCTTGTTGGGCCGTTTGCGCCCGGGGCGTTACCCGAGCACGCGTACGGGCCCCAAGAGGCCGCTGGGATCGGAGGGCTCGGTCATGCCGAACATGTCGGGGACGGCGTGGTCGAGGGTGTTGATGATATCGATCGTAAGCGCGTGCTCGCCGGCTAAAAGTGCGGCGGCCTCAAAGCGGTAAGGCGGACAGATGCGGGTGCCGAGGGATTTGCCGTCGAGGGTGACGGCTGCGGTCTCAAAGACCTCGCCAAGGTCGATGACGGTGCGGGTGGCCGCTTCGCCCAGGACAAAGGAGGCCCGGTAGCGGAATGTGCCGGCCTTGCCGGGGAACTCGGCCGAGGAAAGGTCGTGCAGGTCTGCAAGCTCAACAGACTCGCCAAAGGCATCGGTGCCAGGGGCAGAGAAGGCAACCGCCCAGGGCCCGTCGACGCATGTGGCTTCGTCTCCAGCAGTTGCCGCGCCGGCGGAACCTGTAGCCCCAAGGACCACGATGCAGCTCTCGTAGGGAGCCAGCTCGAGCGTGCCGTCAAAGGCGGCGGGATCGGTGCCGTTGAGCAGGTCGAGGCGCGCGCCTGCAACGGGTGTGCCGTCGGCAAGCGCAATCTGAGTGGAGATACCCTGCTTGGGATGCTCGTTGACGAGCATTAGATAGGTCTCGCCCGCCCGCTCGTAGCGCAGTGCGCGCAGCCAGGGCTGGGGCTCGGCACAAACCACGGTCTGCATACCGGCGTCGGCAAGCGTGCCTGCGAGCTCGGCGGTTGCCAGGAGCTTGATGCCGGCGACCGCGGCTGCATCCACGGAGGCAAAGCCCTCGCGGGCTGCAATATCACCGTCGTAGCGCTTGCTCGGCAACTCATCCAGCGCGTACACGGCAACACCTGCGGCTGCGGCGCGCGCGGCAAAGTCGAGCACGGCTCCGCCGACAAACTCGGCTCCGGGCATCACCAGGCAGCGGTATGCCTGGCCGTTCACGCCAAAGCCGCTACCGTCTGCGGCAATTTCAACGGCATAGCGCCCTGCGTCCTCAAATGCCTCTGCCGGCACGATGTCAAAGTCGACCTGCGCGCACATAAGCTCGGAGGCGGCATGCTGCATAAAGTTCGCCTCGCCTGCCCACTCGGCGTCCGCATGGTAGAGAAGCGCCACCGGGGTCGTTGCGCGCCCGCCGCTCAGCAGGCTCGCCGTACGGTTCATGTAGCTCATGAGCTGCCCAAAGTGTGCAAACTGGGGGTTTTGGCTATGCGCATAGAAATGCGGCGGGCAGTCCCAGTCGGGGAAGGCGGCCATGCTAAAGGCATGCGGCACAAACCAATTGACGCCGCGCACCAAAAAATGATCGGCGATCCACTTCATCTCGCGTAGGCCTTCGTGCCATCCAAATGCGCCAAAGACCTCGGCTATGCAGCGCCCCTGCTTTTTGGGATCGAGGTGTGCTGCCGAGGAGCCCAGCTTGGGCAGCACGTAGTTATAGAACTCAAGGTCCCACACGCCGCGTCCGTAGCTGTGAAGGCCGCGGTCCATGCCGGGTACCAGCTGGTTGATCACGATGTCGACGCCCGCCATGTCCTGACCGCCCACGGCGCGGAAGTAGTGCCCGGCGCCCACGCCCAGGCGCGCGTGGCAGTCCTTGTCCTCGATAACGTGGCCGATGTACTGCACGCCGCGCGCGCGGCACCAGTCTCCGAGCTGGTCGCAGAAGCACTCCTTATAGAGGGTGCTCGCGATGTCCATATAGACGTGGCGTACGTGCGCGCCGGCCGGCTCGCGGTCCCACAGGTGCGGGAGCTCGGCCAGGTAGCGCTCGCCCAGTGCCGCGCGTAGGCGACGCTCAAGCTCGGCCGACCAGGGTAGGGGCGCGGTGGCCTTGCCGATGAGCGTGTCCGAGATGCCATCGGGGCCCGTGGTGCCCTTCTCGTTGGCAAATCCGGGCTCATCGGAGAAAAAGCCCAGGATCGTCTTGCCAAACTCATCGCCCAGATGCTCAAAATGCTGCTCGTAGACAGCATCGATGAGCTGCGCCACCGAGGCGCGGTCGACCATATTGATGTAGTCCTCGTTGTAGGAGGTCTTGCCGCTCGTGAACATCACGCATGCCTGCGTGAGGCCCGCAGGTGCATCGAAGACCAGGCGGCTGGGGTTGCCGTCTGCATCGTCGATTACTCGGTAAGCGACGTCGACGGGGCTGCCGTCCTGCATAAATGTCACGCCGTGGAAGCGCTCCGTTTTGTCGAGCATGTTGGCGAGCGCGATGCTCGCGGCGGACGTGGGGCCCACGATGTCGAACGTGCGGTGCGTGAGCACGATCTTGCGGAGCTCGGGCACGGCCTCCTTGACGGCGCCGTTGGCAAAGCCCGTGGGGAAGTGCGCGTCGTCCAAGATCCAGAGCTTAAGGCCTAGCTGCCTGCACTCGTCAATGACAAAGCGCAAGTCGCGCCACCAGCCCTCGCCGCAAAAATCGGGGTGTGGGCGGCTTTCGAGACAGACCTCGTGGATGTCGGCGCCGGCGATCTTTTCCAGATACTCGGCAATGGTCTTATGGCTCTCGCCCTTCATCCACAAAAACGGAAGCACATGGTTGTCGTATGTACCCTCGAGCACCTGCTGATAGTGCGCGGTCATGGATCCTCCTTGGCTCGATCGATCTGCTGCATAGCACAGATTATGGACGCGTCGGCGCGTTCTGCTAATATCTGAATCACGACGAACTATGACCAAATCAACGATTGGCAAGCCATGGAGATCGACGAGCTCGAGCGTAGGCTCAGCGAACTGAGCGCCAGTGAGATCACTTATAAAGACGGCATGGCATTTGATTGGTCGATTATGACCGAGCATGTCGAAATCGACGGATGCCCAGTGCGCAAGATTGGGCAGCCAGGGTTTGCCTATGCCCAGCCCGGCATGCCGCGTGGCCTGACGATAAGGAAAAACTCGCGCTTTAATGCAGTTCCCGAGCACGTGCATGATTACGTGGAGATGAGCTATGTGTATCGCGGGTGCTGCCCGCAGACGGTGGCGGGGGAGAGGCTCGAGTTGCGCCGCAACGAGGTGCTTTTGCTCGACGCCCTTTGCCCTCATGCCGTGGCGGCGCTCGGCGAGGACGACATCATGCTGAGCATGACCGTTTCACGCTCTTTTTTGCGCCGGAGTCTCGAGTCGAGCCTCTCGCGCGAGAGTGCGGTCTCGCGGTTTTTGTTCAACGCGCTCAACAGCGAGACGGACCATCGGGGCCATGTCCGTTTTTACTGCGGCGAGAGCCGTCGGATTCGGCGCTACATGCAGGAGATGCTCTGCGAGCTGTACGACCCGAGCCCCAACGGTCCCGAGATCGTCTTGCGTCTGTTTCAGCTGATTTTGGCCGAGCTCATGGATTGCTACGAGCGCGAGCTGGTGCGCGGCGCGGCTGACGGCGCGGCGGGGCCCACTGCCCTGGTGACGGGAATGCTTGGCTATATCGATCGCGAATTCGCTGTATGCTCCCTCGAGGGGATGGCGGCGGAGTTTGGCTTGAGCCCTAATTATGCGACGGCGCTTCTCAAGCGCCATGTGGGCAAGACCTTTAGGCAGCTTGTGCAGGAGCGACGCCTGGTACGTGCGGCCGAGCTTCTGCGCGGCGGCGCCACGGCCGGGGCGGCTGCGCATGCGGTGGGCTATGAAAACATGAGCTTCTTCTACCGTAAGTTTCACGACAAGTATGGCTGCACCCCCGCGGCATACCGCCGGTAAGCGCGGGGCGGATCGTCTTCGCTCCTTCGGTGTCAAAAAGTTTCAGCTGCAGCGCTGTTGCAGCGCGCGTCTGCGAAAAGAAGTGTCGGGTTTGGCACCCCTGCCCCTGTCTGTCGCGTGCGTGGGCGATACTCGGCCTATCGACCCGCAATGCAAAGGAGATGCTCATGGCAAACATCAAGTTCCCCGAGGGTTTCTATTGGGGTGGCGCCACGGCCGCCAATCAGTTTGAGGGCGCTTGGAACGTGGACGGCCGCGGTCCTTCGGTCGACGACCATTTCTTGGGCGGCAGCTACAAGGAGCCGCGTCAGATCACGATCGACATCGACCCCGACCGCTTCTACCCCAATCATGACGGTATCGACTTCTACCATCACTACGAGGAGGACATCGCGCTGTTCGCCGAGATGGGCTTTACCATGTTCCGCATGTCCATCTCTTGGAGCCGCATCTTCCCCAACGGCGACGATGCCGAGCCCAGCGAGGCCGGCCTCGCCTTCTACGACCGCGTCTTCGACTGCCTGCGCGCTCACAATATCGAGCCGCTCGTGACCCTGTCGCACTACGAAATGCCTTATCACCTGGTCGAGAAGTACAACGGCTGGGCGAGCCGCGAGCTCATCGGCTTCTTTGAGAAGTACTGTCAGACCGTCTTCGACCGCTATCAGGACAAGGTCAAGTTCTGGCTCACCTTCAACGAGATCAACTGCGGCACCCAGGACATGGGCAACCTCTTTGGGACCAGCATGATCCAGGGCTTTGAGGGCCCGGCTTCGGCGGTCCACACCACGCCGCAGGCCCGTATGCAGGCCCTGCATCACCAGTTTGTCGCCAGCGGCCGCGTCGTGCGCTATGCCCACGAGCACTATCCGCAGTTTAAGATGGGCAACATGGACTGCTTCATCCTCTCCTATGCCGCCACGTGCGATCCGGCCGACGTGTTCGCCACGCAGCAGGAGATGAATACCATGAACTGGTACTGCTCCGACGTGCAGGTGCGCGGCAAGTACCCGTTCTATGCCAAGCGCTTCTGGGCCGAAAACGATGTCGAGCTCGTGATGGAGGACGGCGACCTGCAGGATATCGCCGACGGCAAGGTCGATTTCTACACCTTTAGCTACTACATGTCCGGCACCGTGGGCACCCACAAGGACCACGAGATGACCGAGGGCAACATGACCTTTGGCGGCAAGAATCCCTATCTGGAGTCCACCGACTGGGGCTGGCAGATCGATCCGCTGGGCCTGCGCATCGCCCTCAACGAGATTTACGCCCGCTACGAGATTCCGCTGATGGTGGTCGAGAACGGCATGGGCGCCTACGATGAGGTCGAGGAGGACGGTTCCATCCACGATCCGTACCGCATCGCCTACTTGCAGAGCCACATCAAGGCCATGGGCGAGGCCATTGCCGACGGCGTCGACCTGATCGCCTACACCTGGTGGGGCCCCATCGACTTGGTTTCCGCCGGCACCGGCGAGATGCGCAAGCGCTATGGCTTCATCCACGTCGATAAGTACGACGACGGCACCGGTACCTACGAGCGCCGCCGCAAGGACAGCTTCTACGCCTACCAGAAGATCATCAAGTCCAACGGTGCCGAGGGCCTGGATTAATCGACAATATGAGTGCCACCGGGGAAAAGCGTTGGGATGGGCTCGCGATTCGAGTCCCCACCTTAGCATTTGAACCATTTGGCACTATAATCACCATAGGCATGCGCACAACGTTGCGCTTAATCAAGAGGAGAAAACGTATGGGTCTGTTTGACATGTTCAAGAAGAAGGCTGAGCCTGCCGCTGCTACTGCTCCCGCCTCCATCTCTGCTTCTGCCGGCGCCGACGTGCTGTGCTCGCCCGTCAAGGGCAAGGTCATCAAGATGGCCGACGTGCCCGATCCCGTCTTTGGTGGCGAGGTTCTGGGCAAGGGCTGCGCCGTGTGGCCCGAGGACGACCTGGTCTACGCTCCCTGCGACGGCAAGGTGACCGTCACCATGGGCCACGCCGTGGGTCTGCAGTCCGATAGCGGCATCGAGGTTTTGGTGCACGTTGGCGTCGATACCGTCAACATGAACGGCGATGGCTTCGAGGGCTTCGTCAAGGCCGATGACGTCGTGAAGGCTGGCCAGCCCATGCTCAAGATCGACCGCGCCAAGATCGCCGCTGCCGGCTACAAGGACTGCGTCGTCGTTGCTGTGTCCAACACCGCCGAGTTTGCCGATGTCGAACTCGCCGTCGAGGCCGACTCCGCTGTCGCCGCCGGTGACGCCATCGTTAAGGTCGTCCGCAAGTAAACTGCGGCATCCAAAGGATGTGCAAGGGTGGTCGGGTTTTCCGGCCGCCCTTTTTTAATGGACCGAGTGGGCGCATTTTATTGCAGGGGGCTTGCTTTATAGGCCGTTCGTTCGTCAAATTGAGCCGCCTGCGCCTTTGCGACGCAGAGGGTTGGGAGGAGCGGCTAATATAGACTTACTGTTACGACGTGCGCTGCGCAGGGAACGCGGCGCCGCTTGTTGGGAGGAATGTCATGAAAAAGAAGCTGCTGCTTGCGCCCCTGATGGCCGCCCTGGTCGCGTGCGTGGTTTTGCTTTCCGGCTGCGGAGGGCCTTCGGTGGAGGAGCTCATCACCAACGACCTTACGAGCCAGTTTGACGAGATCAAGAACGGCGGCGATGACTTCCTCT
This sequence comes from uncultured Collinsella sp., assembly GCA_905207015.1. GTDB lineage: Bacteria > Actinomycetota > Coriobacteriia > Coriobacteriales > Coriobacteriaceae > Collinsella. Next base: position 19,754 of record CAJLJQ010000033.1, read on the forward strand.
CCGGTCTGGAAGAGGCTTCGGGCGACGAGTTTGAGCAGCTGGGCATCGATCCCAAGGAGTACGCCAAGAGCTATCTCGAGGGTTTTGATTACAAGATCGGCGATGTGACGGTCGATGAGGACAAGGGCACCGCGACCGCCGAGGTTACCATCACCTGCAAGTCCATGAATAAGATCGTCGAAGATTTCGCCACCCAGTATCAGGAGAAGGTCGCGGCGCTCGATACGATGCCTTCCGAGGATGACCTGTACAAGATGGCCGGCCAGGTCATGGTCGACGTGACCAAGGCCGCTAAGACCAAGGACACCAAGGTCACCTTTAAGTATTCCGCCAACGAGGATAACGAGTGGTCTGCCGACGATTCCGCAACCACCGAGATGATGAATGCAATGATGAGCTAGTTCGTTGCGGCGTTTTACCAAACGCCGCAACTGCTCGACGCTGCAAGCCC
>CAJLJQ010000034.1:0-19986 GCA_905207015.1 uncultured Collinsella sp.
CAAACTGAGCCACAACCCGTTAGCTCGACTATAGTAACAAAGATTTCCGTCGCGTGCTAGAGAAATTTTTACTTCTTTGGCACTTCGATGCGAACCGTGTTGGGAATGAGCTCCGTCGCGCAGGACCACCAGCCGTTTTGCAGGGCAGCGTCGGCAAGCCTTTCGACCGTGGCGGCGGTGTCGCAAATGGCAAACGAGCAGGCGCCCGATCCACACACATCTACAGCAACCGTGCCGTCCTGTTTACGCAGCCAATCGAGAACCGTTTGAATCTGCGGCTCCATCTGTGCGGAAATGACGCCCAGGTTGTTATGGATGAGTGCATATGCCGTCTCGGCATCACCGGCACGCAAGGCAGAAGCTATCGCGCCGGGCTTGTCCGCAGGCACCGGGGCCTCGTCAAAACGTCGATAGGCTTCAATTGTCGAAACGCTTGCCTCGCGCGGCTTGACCAACACGACGGGTGTTGCGGGCAGCACGGGATACTCAGTTGCCAGCACGTCTCCCCCACCTACGTAGAACGAAGGGCTCGCGTGCAAAAAGAACGGGACGTCAGCACCAATGCCCCGCGCAATGTCGTCGAGCGCGGGGTCGGAGCGATCAATTCCCCAGAGCTCCGCCAAGGCGACAATGACCGCGGCCGCATCCGTCGAGGGACCGCCCAAGCCGGCGCACAATGGAATGCGCTTCTCAATCGTCACGCAGATGCTTGCCTCGCGACCATAATGCTCGGCCATAGCAACCGCAGCCCGATACGCCGTATTCTTTTGCATGGGAAAATCTGATGCCGGAACCGTCTGGACGGTCAGCGCCTGTGCCGGCGTAACCGTCACGGTATCGGAAAGACCGACAGCTGCCATCAGGGAATCGACCCTGTGGTAGCCGCGGTCATCGCGCTCGGTATGAACCCCCAAGTAGAGGTTAATCTTTGCCGGCGCGGAAAGAGTCAGGGACCGATCGGTCACCGCTAGTGCTCCTCGAGCTGATTGCCGAGCGGGGTAAAGATATGCTCGCCGCTCTCGGGGTCGAACAGCTCGACCTGACCGGTGAGGACATCGATATACTGGTAGGACTGACGCGACTTGCGCCCGCGACGTTCGTCAACCTCGACGATAAAGACGGCGGGGTGGACGCTCTTGATGGTGCCCATGCGCTCGACGACGCGGGTGCGGCCCATGTTGGCCTTCACCTTAACGCGATCGCCCACCATATCGGTCAGCTTCTCGTGGATGTCGTCGACGTGATTGACTTCCATCTCTTCCATGAACAGGGCCTCCAGAAGGTGCAATTCAAAAAGGGGATAATACCCCTAAGATAGACAAAACTCTAATACTATAGCACCCTGCTGCCGCCATACGCAAGTAGCTAAATAAACCCCGTCCCAAATACGTACCAGACGACAACCTCGCATGACCAGTTGTTACGCGGTTTGGTAAAACCGCGTAACCTAAAGGTTGTCCGTGTCCAAGACGATGGTGAATGGGCCGTCGTTGACCAAGTCGACTTTCATATCGGCGCCAAAGATGCCGTGCGCCACGTGTTCGACATCTTGGCGAACGAGCGTCAGGAAGTACTCGTAGAGCTCGTTGGCGACATCGGGGGCGCCGGCATCCGTAAACGATGGGCGGCGGCCGTGACGGCAATCGGCGAACAGCGTGAACTGCGACACTACGAGAACCTCGCCGTCGACATCGGCAAGTGCCAGGTTGGTCTTGCCGTTCTCGTCCTCGTTAATGCGCAAGCCCCGGAGCTTGCCCCACAGTTTATCGGCCTCGGCGCGCGTGTCGCCGTGGCCCACGCCCAGCAGCACCAGATAGCCGCGCCCAATTTTACCCACGCACTCGCCGTCGACCGTCACGCCGGCGTTGAGTACGCGCTGCACCACCGCACGCACGGCTTACTCCTCGCCCGTCAGTTTGGCGGACAGATGCTCGAGCGCATGGAATCGATGGCTGATGGCGTTCTTCTCGTCCGCCGTCAGCTCGGCCATGGTCTTGCCCGGCGTGTCGACCGGCAGGAACAGTGGGTCGTAGCCAAAGCCATGATCGCCGCGGCCCTCGTGTGCGATAGCGCCCTCGCAGGCGCCCTCGCCATAAGTGACCAGGCCGTCCGTGTCGATAAGCGCGACGACGCTCATAAAACGCGCGGTGCGGTCCTCGTCGGCCACGCCTTCCAGGTTAACGAGCAGCTTGGCGTTGTTGGCGGCATCGTCGCCATGCACGCCCGCATAGCGCGCGCTATACACGCCCGGCTCGCCGTCCAGGGCATCAACGACCAAGCCAGAATCGTCGGCAATGGCCATAAGGCCCGTCTCCTCGACCGCAGCCTGCGCCTTGATGATGGCGTTCTCCAAAAACGTCGTGCCGTTTTCCTCGGGGTCCTCAAAATCGCCCAGCTGGCCGAGCGCCACAAAGCGCACCTCGGGCATGACCTTGCCCAAAATGGCCTCGATCTCGGTGAGCTTATGAGCGTTTCCGGTTGCCACGACGATGGTCGCCGCCGGGTCGAGGGTGTCGATGTCGATCTTCTCAAGTGCCATGAGTGGTCTCCTTGTCTCTATAGCAATGCCGCGCCGAGGGCGACGAGGGCCTCCGCCTCTCCCCTCTCAATCAACGGCAGTCTTATGCTTCGACGTTTTCCCAGATATAACCTGCCAAAATAAACCTGTCCCTTTTTGGCAGGTTAGGCGATGGCTTGGCGCTGAAGCTCGATGAGCTCGGCGATGCCTTTGTCGCCCAAGTCGAGCAGGGCGTTGAGGCGCTTACGGTCAAAGGGCGCCTGCTCGCCAGTGCCCTGGAGCTCGATCATCTCACCGGTGTCGGTGGCAACGAGGTTCATGTCGACTTCGGCATGGCTGTCCTCGGAATAATCGAGGTCAAGCAGCGTATTGCCGTCGACAACGCCCATGGAGATTGCAGCCACCTGGCCGGTAAGCGGGATGCGCTCGATCTTGCCCGCCTCGACCCACATGGCGAGGGCGTCGTGCAGCGCCACCCAGGCGCCGGTGATGCTCGCTGTACGCGTGCCGCCATCGGCCTGAATCACATCGCAGTCGACGGTGACGGTGTACTCGCCGAGCGCCTTCATGTTGACGACGGTACGCAGGCTGCGGCCAATGAGGCGCTCGATCTCCATGGAGCGGCCCTTGCGGTTGGCGTGCTCGCGCTTGCAGCGCTTGCCGGTCGACGTCGGCAGCATGGCGTATTCCGCGGTCACCCAGCCGGCCTTAGCTCCCTTTCGCCAGCCCGGCACGCCCTCCTCGATAGTGGCGGCGCACAGCACGCGCGTGTCGCCGAACTCGGCCAGGCACGAACCGTGGGCGTGCTTCATGACGCCACGGGTGAGCTTAACGGGACGCAACTCGTTGGCGGCGCGGCCGTTGGCGCGGTTGACCTGCATGTACTCCATAGAAAGATCCTTTCGGCAAAAAATGTGGCGAAGGCTTTGGCGGCGGCCTTACATCTATTTCAGCTCATCGATATCGATATGCTCAATGCTCTTGAGCGGCTGACCAAAGATAAAGCTGCCCGCCACCGCAAACTCGGCAATGTTATCGGCCGTCGTGGCAAAACGATGCTGCGGCTCGGCGGCGTCGCCCGCCAGCTGCTCGCGGCGCGTGAGGATATCGGTCAGCTCGCGCGTGGTCTCCTCGGCGGAACTCACGACGCGCACCCCAGGCCCCAGCGCATGACGGATAGGTCCCACCAACAGCGGAAAATGCGTACAGCCGAGCACCACGGTATCGATACCGTGGTCGCGCAGCGGCTCAACCGTGGCACCCACCAGCGCACGCACGGCAGGCGTATCGAAGATGTCCTCGTTCTCAAGCCACTGTTCCTGCAGATGTGCACCCGAGGCGAGCTCGTGTTCGACAACCTCGACAAAGCTCGAGGCGGGGCAGCCGTATACGTCGACGCCGGCATCCAGATCCTGGATGGCGCGCGTGTAGGCGCCCGAGCGAATGGTGAGGTTGGTGGCGAGCACGCCCACCCGGCGCGTGCGAGTGCTGTTGATTGCCGCGCGTGCGCCCGGTGCGATCACACCGATGACGGGAACGTCGAGCACCTGCTGGGCCAGACGCAAGGCCGCAGCGGTCGCCGTGTTGCAGGCGATGACCATAATCTTGACGTCGTGCTTCGACAGCCAACGGCCCGCCTGCAACGCAAACGAGCGCACCTCATCCTCGGTGCGCGTGCCGTAGGGGCAGCGTTTTGTGTCGCCGAAGTAGTAGACGGACTCGTGCGGCAGCGCCGTCGCGATGGCGCGCGCAACCGTCAGACCACCAAGACCCGAGTCGAATACGCCAATAGGGCGCGTGTCCCCGGCCAGATTCTTGATATCGGACATTACCTCACCAGTCTCTCTCGAAAAGACATGTCCAAGTGCGGCGACGCCGCGCTACGAACGCGCCGCGACCAGCAGCTCTGCCGTCGCCGCCCAACCGTCGACAATTTTGCCGCGCGTAACGAAAGCGTTCTCGCAAGCAGCCAGGAACTCGGGCGCGCCGGCGCTCGTCAGGCCATTCTCGACCAGGCAGAACGTGCCCACGTGATCGGCCATGTAGAAGTCGGACTCGGAATCGCCGAGCGCCAACGTCTCCTCGCGCTCGATCCCCAGGTGCTCGCAGAAGCGCGCGATGGCAATGCCCTTGTTGAGGCCGGCGGGATTGATGTTAAACGCGCGACCGTCCTCGACGCGATCGAGCTCGAGCGTCGTCGGCTTGGACAGATGCGTCAGGTGACCGTTACAGGCCCACACCAGGCCGCAGCCGGCCTCGTCCAGGATGGCCTGGACCTCATTGTCGGGCACATCGCCGCGCATGCCGACGGTGACCTCGCGGTACTTGTAGCCGGTCGACATGTCGTTGTGATACTCGATCTTGTGCGGCCAGCGGGCAAGAATCTTCTCGCACACGCCGGTCTGCTCGATCACCTGGTGCGGAGTAAGGCCGCAGGCGGGGTCGTAAGGCATGTCGCCAGTCAGATACTCCCAATCGTTGGCTTTGAGGTCGTACATGACCAGGCCGCCCATCTCACCAATGTAGGAGTTGAGGCCGAGCACGCGCGCGTCCTCGTGGATCATGGTACGGTTGCGGCCCGAGGTGGGAACCACCTGAATGCCAACGCGAGCGAGCGCCACGACGGCCTCGACGAGTTTGGTCGAAGGGTTGCCGTCGTTGTCGCGCAGCACGCACGAGCCGGGCGCGAGCATCGTGGCATCCAGGTCGGTAAAGACGTACTTGACCTTGGCCAAGCGCTCGCGCATCTCGCCCGAAAGCTCGGCAACGGTCGGCAAGGTGTTGTGGGACATGGTTACTCCGTTTACGTAGAAGGGTTTGGACTTGGACGGCATGTTTTGATTGAGGGAACACGCTTATGGCGACAGCGCACTCAGGGCGCCGCCGCCATCATGGTTCATTAGTCAAACTGGGTAACATCGATCAGGCAATTGGCCAACGAAAGGTCGCTCTCGATGGGCACGAACTCGTCACCCACGTGCATGAGCTCCTCGTCACCCTTTGCCAGCAGCAAGACAATAGTGGGAACATCGGGGTTAACGTACTCCTCGCGCGCCGCCTTGAACGCCGCATGCACAGCGGCTTCGCGATCGAGGATGATCTTGTTCGGCGTATCGTCGGGAACATGTTCGGCAAGCTCGCGACAGACCTTCATCGGGTCCTCGTGAGCCGGGTCCTCGTTGGCAAAGATCATCAGGTCGGAATATGGTGCGGCCTCGCGCGGAAGCTGCTCGCGGCGCTCCTGCGCCTTGCCGCCGGCAGCGCCAAATACTGCGATGACCGGGCTGGCGGGAAACGCGCGCTTGACCGACGAGAAAAGCGACCGGAACGAAAGCTGGTTGTGAGCGTAGTCAACGACGCAGATCACGCGGCCGTCCTTCGACTCCACGACCTCCATACGGCCCGGCACACGCAGTTTGGAGAGGCCCTTCTTGATAGCCTCGATACCGATGCCGATCTCGCGCGCAGCGGCGATAGCGACCAGCGCGTTTTCCACGTTAAAGTCGCCCGCGATGCCCAGCAGGACCTTCTCCCCCGCCTCGGACTCGTCGGCACACAGGCCATGCAGGTTAAACTCGATGTTAAAGCCGACCATGCGCACATCGCTCGCCCACAGGCTTGCCTCGGGATGCTCGACGCCAACGGTCACCAAGCGCTCGGCCGTCGACGCTGCCTCCAACACACGGTCAACCTCTTCGGTGCCCAGGTTCACCACGGCGGTCTTTGCCTGGTCAAAGATCCTGAGTTTGCTCTCAAAATAATCCTCAAACGTGGGGTGTTCGATCGGCGAGATGTGGTCACGCCCGATGTTGAGGAAGCACGCCACGTCAAACGGCAGATTCTCGACGCGTTGGTACTTGAGCGCCTGGCTCGAGACCTCCATGACCATGGACTGGCGACCGGACTCACGGCAGTTGGCGATATGGCGCCAGACCTCGGGGGCCTCTGGCGTGGTATTGGTGCTCTCGTAGCACTCGATGCCATCGTCGGTACTCACCGAGCCGATCATGCCGCAGGACTCGCCCGCCGCTTTAATAATCGACTGGAGCATAAAAGCGGCCGTGGTCTTTCCCTTGGTACCGGTGATGCCCACGATCTTGACGTCGTGGTCGGGACGGTCGTAGACCTCCGGCGGCAACAGGGCCATGGCCGTGCGAACGCTATCAACAACCAGCATCGCAGCACCGCTCTCCTGCGCCAGCGGCTCCAGAGACTCGACCAGCGACTCCTCGCACACAAATGCGACGGCGCCCGCATCGAGCGCCATGCTCAAAAACGCGGGCTTAAAGGCAGCACCTTTGCAAAAGAACACGTCACCTGCCGAGACCGCGCGCGAATCAAACGAGCAGCCGGTCACGGCACGCTCGTCAACCTGCTCTGATGCGCGCAGCTCACCGCACACATCGAGAAGCTTGGCAAGCGTATCGACCGTGGTCACGGTCGCGGAATCCGAATGGTGCATCTTTCACCTTTCTCAGCCATTTGGCAGGGACGGTTTTTATAGTAACTGAAACGCACCCACGCAAAAACGGCTCCCGGAGGAGCCGTTACGCGCAGGCGTTCGTAAGCCGAGGCTAGGCAGCCTGAACAGCGGGCTGGTCCTCGTCGATAAAGAAGCGCTTGTACCACACCAGGAACACGAGCGGCGTATAGATCTTGCGCTGGAAATCGCCCTTGCCCGCAAAGTGCAGATCGAGCAGGTGCATGAGCTCGTCGGTATCGAAGAACTCGCTTGCCCACGGCGCGGTGAAGTACTCCTTGACATAGTCGTACCACTTTTGCTCGCGCAGCCAGTAGACAATCGGCACCGGGAAGCCCACCTTGGGACGGGTGGCCCACTCATCGGGCAGCGACTTGTTGGCAGCGTGGCGGAGTACCTGTTTGTTGCCGTTCTCGTTGATGCGGTAGCGGTCGGGAATATGCTCGGCGAACTCCATGACTTTGCGGTCCAGGAAGGGCACGCGCAGCTCCAGCGAGTGCGCCATGCACATCTTGTCGGCCTTGAGCAGAATGTCGCCCGGGAGCCACATGTTCATGTCCAGGTACTGCTTCTTGACCAGCTCGGGCTGACCTTTCACGCGCGCATAGATGGGAGCGGCAAGCTCGAAGGCGCCATCGCCGGTGTTGTACTCGGGCTTGAGCACGCCGTCGACCTCGCGCTCCGGCCATACCAGAGCCTGTCCCAGGAACGACTTCTCGGGGATCTCGGCACCCTTGACCAGGAAGTTATGTCCCTTGAAGTACGGCATATGCAGCGCCAGGTTACCGAGCGCGCGACGGATGGGCAGCGGCACCATCTTTTTGTACTTGCGGACTGGGACCGTGTCCTCGTAGTAGGCGTAGCCGCCAAAGAGCTCGTCGGCGCCTTCGCCCGAAAGCACGACGGTGACGTCCTTGCGGGCCATCTCGGCCAAGAACCACAGCGGCACGGAAGACAGGTTGGACTGCGGCTCGTCCATGTGATACTGGATGTCCTCGAGCGCACCGAAGAACTCGTCGGCGGTTATCATCTTGCGGACATTCTCGACGCCGAGCTTGTCAGAAAGTTCCTTGGCGTAGTTGGTCTCGTTGAAGTTCTTGTAGTCAAAGCCCACCGAGAAGGTCTTGTCGGGCATGAGGCAAGCGGCGATGTAGCTGGAGTCGACGCCGCCGGAGAGGAACGACGCGACCTTGACGTCGGCGATGCGATGGGCCTCGACGCTCTCGTGCACGACCTCGTCCAGCTCGTCGACGTACTCCTCGAACGGCTTCTCGACGGCAGAGTAATCGCAATCCCAGTAGCGCTCGATGTTCATCTTGCCGGTCGGAATATCGACGGTAAAGTAGTGCGCCGGCGGCAGCTTGTAGACACCCTCGAAGAAGGTCTCCTCAGTCGCCGAATACTGCAGCGTCATGTACGGACGCAGGGCCTTTTTGTTGACCGCCTTGTGGAAGTGCGGGTAGTCCAGGAAGCTCTTGATCTCGGAACCAAAGAGCACGCCCGGAGCGCCGTCGCCCGCATCGGCCATGGGATAGTAGTAGAGCGGCTTGATGCCAAAGATATCACGGGCGCCAAAAAGCTTGTTCTTCTTCTTGTCCCAGATGACGAAGGCGTACATACCGCGCAAGCGATCGAGTACTGCCTCGCCCCACTCCTCGTAGCCGTGCAGAAGGCTCTCGGTGTCGGCGCCGCAGTGGAACTTGTAGCCCTTGGCCTCGAGCTCGGAACGGAGTTCTTGGAAGTTGTAGATCTCGCCGTTGAAGACAATGACGACGCTACCGTCCTCGTTGGCCATAGGTTGGGCGCCAGCCTCGGTCAGGTCGAGGATCGACAAGCGGCGGAAGCCGAGGGCAACGCGGCCGTCGATAAACTGACCGCCCATGTCGGGACCACGATGGACGATGCGGTCCATCATCTTGGTGAGCACCTCGGATTGGTTATCCGTCCCACCGACAAAACCGACAAAACCGCACATATACTATCCCCTCTGCTGTTGCTGGGCATCAAATCGAATCAGTAGCTTTTGAGTATACCCGAGGGCGTAAAGAGGGGCGGAATGTTCAGGCAATCTCAACTGAATCAGCTCCGCTGTGACACGCGTCGGTTACCTTTAATGGATATGAGGTGAATGAGGCGATTGTTTTGCTATACTCTCTCCGCACGGGCGATTGGCGCAACGGTTAGCGCAGGTGCTTTACACGCACAAGGCTGGGGGTTCGAATCCCTCATCGCCCACCATTGAATTGGAAACGGTCCTCGCAAGGGGACCGTTTTTGTTTGGGCCCAGCGCATGGGATTCGAACCCGACAGGGTGCGAAGCTGAGGAAACGCGAAACGTTTTCCAGCGCAGCACGCGAGGGCCGCAGGCCCGAAGCGAAAGCGGGCGGCGTCAGCCGCACGCGACATCCCTCATCGCCCACCACTGATTTGATAGGCTCCCAGCTATGGGGGCCTTTCTTTTTTGGGCCCAGCGCATGGGGTTCGAACCCGCCAGGGTGCGGAGCTGAGGAAACGCGCAAGCGTTTTCCAGCGCAGCACGCGAGGAGCGGAGCGGCGAAGCGGGGCGCGGGCGGCGCCGGCCGCACGCGGACATCCCTCATCGCCCACCACTGAATTGTTAGGCCTCCAGCGATGGAGGCCTTTCTTTTTTGTGCCCAGTGCATGGGATTCGAACCCGCCAGCACGTCTGTCACAAAGGCCGTGGCCAGAAAATGGCAAAAATGAGTACTGCTACCTTGCTTACAACATATCAAAAGATAGTATTTGCTTAAGTTACGCAACATATGTCCATTATAAGGACTAATAATTGGATCAAAATCGTACATTCATCGCCATTTCGACTAGCTATCTGGCCTTATTAGTCCAAAATTGCTGCTACCAAATCGATAACAGTACTCATATTTGATGTTTTTTGACCAGCAGGTCTCCCCGCCTTAGCAAATCTAAGGCAAAACGGGCTCCAGACCGCTGAATCATGCCACATAGGGCACGTCCGCAGTCCGGAACCCGGTCAAAGTTAAGTTATTTCGCTGTGTTAGGCCAAAACGTCCGACAGGATCTCGATCAGACTGTCCACGTCGGATTCCTCGCAGACGAGCGGCGGCAGGAAACGCAGCGTATGGGCACCCGTAGCGTTAATCACGGCACCAGCCCCCAATGCACGGGCCACAACGTCGTGTGCATCACCCGCAGTATCGTCCAGATCGCAGCCGAGCATCAAGCCGCGGCCACGCACCTCGGTCACGTTCGGCAGCTTGGCGAGCTTTGCCTCCATATAGGCGCCTACCTTGGCAGCGTGGTCGGCATAATCGCCGCGCACGAGTGCGGAGAGCGTCGCGGCACACGCCGCGATGGCCAAGCAGCTACCGCCAAACGTCGAGCCGTGGTCGCCCGGCTTAAACACGTCGGCAATCTCCTTCTTTGCCACGACGGCACCCATGGGCACGCCATCAGCAATGCCCTTGGCAAGGCTCATGATGTCGGGTTCCACGCCATAGGCTTGGAATGCAAACGGCTTGCCGGAGCGGAAGATGCCGCACTGGACCTCGTCGGCGATAAGCACGGCGCCCACTTCGTGTGCCAGGTCGCGCGCTGCCGCCATAAACTCCTCGGTCATGGGGTGCACACCGCTCTCGCCCTGGATCGGCTCGAGCATCACGGCACAAATTTCGCTCCCCAGCTGCTTAAAGATCGCACGCAGTTCATCGATATCGTTGGGCGTGCAGGCCACAAAGCCACCCGGCAGCGGGCGGAAACTATCCTGCAGCCAATCCTGCATGGTGGCGGCAATGGTCTCGAGCGTACGGCCGTGGAAGCCGCCGCGCATGCACACGATAGTGTTGCCGCCGTTACCGGCACGCTTGGCGTACAGGCGCGCGAGCTTCATCGAGCCCTCGTTGGCCTCGGCGCCGGAGTTGGCAAAGAAGGTCTCCCAAACCTGCTCATCCGCAGCCGGGGCACCAAGAGCAGCTGCCGTGGTCTCATCGCCGGCGGCAATGGCATCGGCAAGCACGCGTGCACCATCTAAGTCGTCGTTGGCAAGCTTGGACAGCAGCGCCGCGACCTGTCCACGCTGCTCGATGTAGAAGTAATTGGAGACATGCATGAGCTTTTTGGTCTGTGCCTCGAGCGCCGAGAGCACAGCCGGGTCGCCATGACCTAGGCTGCACACGCCGATGCCGGCAAGAAAGTCGAGGTACTCACGACCATCGTCGCCGGTGAGCTTCATGCCGTGACCCTCGACAAACTCGACCGGAGAGCGGCCAAAGGTATGCATAACGTAATGGGATTCAAGCGATTGCTGAGCTGCAAGTGACATGGGATGCCTTTCGTTGGGCGCCAGACGGCGCAGGCCTATGGGTGCAGGAATGGGGCGGCTGCGAGTCAGTTAGACCGTCTGAAGCTTCTCGACCTCGTCGAGGTTCTCGGTCAGACGCGCAGCAAACGTCGAAAGCGGATGCGGATGCGTATCGAACTCGTAAGCCGTCTCGGTGGAATGGATCACGGTACCGACGCCGGCATCGGTCAGCAGCTCCAGCAGCAGCGAATGCGGCGTGGTGCCGTTGATGATGTGAGCGCGAAATACGCCGCCGGCAAGCGCATCGACGGCCGCACGCAGCTTGGGAATCATGCCCTTATCGACCTCGCCGCCGTAGAGCATTTCGTTAACCTCGTCGAGCGTTAGGTTGGAGATGAGTGAGTCTTTATCGCTAAAGTCCTTGTACAGGCCGTCGACGTCGGTCAAAAAGATCGCCTTATGCGCATGCAGCGCCGCCGCAACGGCACCGGCGGCGGTATCGGCGTTGATGTTGAAGAAACCGCCGTCCTCCCCCGCCGCGACGGTAGCGATGACGGGGATGTACTCGCTATCGAGCAGGCGCTCGATATAGTCGGTGTTAACGTGCGTGACCTTGCCTACGCGGCCGAGTTCGGGGTCGAGCGGCTCGGCGATGAGCGTGCCGGCATCGCTGCCCGACACGCCCACGGCCAGGTTGCCGTGGTGGTTGATGGCAGCAACCAGCTCCTGGTTAACCTTGCCGCCCAGCACCTCGCGCACGATATCCATCGTCGCCGGCGTGGTCACGCGCTGGCCGTTCTTAAACTCGACGGGAATATCGTAATGGCTCAGCGCCTCGTTAATAGCCTTGCCGCCGCCGTGCACGATGACGGGGCGCATACCGATGATCTTGAGCAAAACGATGTCGCTCATCACGTCGCGGCGCAGCTGCTCATCAACCATGGCGGCTCCGCCATATTTGATAACAACCGTCTTGCCGGTCAGGTTCTTAATCCACGGCAGCGCTTCGAACAGCAGCTGCGCGGTTGCTTCGTTGGATTCGCTCGAACGACAATCGCGTGCGAATTTCATAATCTGCCTCGTCTTTCATATCGTTATCGCGCCGTGCTCCGCTGTCCGCAATCGCGGCAAGATGCGCAGCGTGCCCGGAATCTAGGAACGGTAGTCGCCGTTGATGGAGATGTACTCATGCGTGAGGTCGCAGGTCCACACGGTCGTTGCCGCGTCGCCTGCGCCCAGGTCGGCCGAGATCACGATCTCGGGCGCCTCGAAACGTCGTAGAGCCTCGTCCTCGTCAAAGGGAACAGTCAGACCGTCGCGACAGACAGGCATGCCCATCATGTCGATGGAAACGTCTTCCTGATTAAACTTCACGCCGCACTTGCCAAGCGCCATAGCAACGCGGCCCCAGTTGCAGTCGTGGCCGGCGATGCAGGTCTTAACGAGCGGCGAGTTGGCAACGGCACGGGCGGCGATATCGGCCTCCTCGTCGTTAGCGGCGCCGGTAACGTTGACTGTAACAAGCTTGGATGCGCCCTCACCATCGGCGGCAATATTGCGCGCCAGGCTCTCGCACACCTCGTGCACGGCAAATGCCAACTCGTCAAAAGCATCGGAGCCCTCGACGATAGGCTCGGCATCTGCGGCAGCGGCACCGGAGGCAAGCATGATGCAGGTGTCGTTGGTCGAGGTGTCGGAATCGACCGTTACCTTGTTAAAGGTCTGCTTGACGGTCGAGAGCAGCAGGGCATGAAGTGCCGCCGGCTCGACGGGGGCATCGGTGGTGATAGCTGCGATCATGGTGGCCATGTTGGGCATGATCATACCCGAGCCCTTGCACATTCCGCCTACCGTATAGACATTGCTCGCATGACCCGCAGCCTCACTGACGTAGGACACGGCGTACTCCTTGGAGTGCGTGTCGGTCGTCATGATGGCGCGAGCGGCATCGGCGCCACCGTGGGCGGAGAGCGCCTCGTAGGCAGCAGGAATGGCGGTCTCAAACGTGTCGATCGGCAGAATCTGGCCAATCACACCCGTGGAGGCAATCAGAATCTGCTGGGGCTCGCAGCCGATGACCTGCGAGGCGATGTTGCAGGTCTCGCGCGCGCAGGCAAGACCGGTCTCACCCGTGGCGGCGTTGGCATTGCCAGAGTTGACCGAAACGCCGGCGATGATACCGTAGCCCTTGTCGGCACCGCCCAGGTGGGCACGGCTCACCTGCACGGGCGCCGCGCAAAAGCGATTGGTGGTAAACACGCCGGCACCGGGACAGGGTTTATCGGGCACGACGAGCGCGTAATCCAGGCGCTCGGGATTCTTGCGGAACCCAGCGTGGATGCCTGCAGCTTTAAAACCAGCCGCAGCCGTAACGCCACCCTCGACGGCGCGAATCTTGATATCAAACAGCTCGGTATTCATCGTCTTTATGACTCCTTATGTCAAACAAAAAAGGGCATCGGTTGGTGCGCCATGCCAGCCACAATCATGAGACCAGCTTAAGAGTGGCGCCCCACTCGATGCCCGACTACCAAATCGTTAACAATCGAATGTGCTACACCGGGCACGCCACTGTGGGCAAGCCTCGTCGCTCGTCAAAACCAAAGACGATGTTGGCGCACTGGACCGCCTGACCGGCAGCACCCTTGCACAGATTGTCGATCGCTCCCGTCGCCACCAGCACGCCCGCGCGCTTGTTGAGTGCAAGGCCGATCTGGGCAGCATTGGTGCCGACGACCGAGGCCGTCTTGGGCTGCTCGCCGGCATCGAGCACGCGCACAAAGGTGCGACCGGCGTAGAACTGTCTGTAATGGTCGACGACATCCTCAAGGGTCAAGGTATCGATAGCCTGCGGCGTAAGCGGCATCGTCACCGTAGAGAGCAGACCGCGCTTGAGCGGTGCCAGGTGCGGGGTGAAAACGATGTGGTCGGCTAGGCCAAGAATCTGCTCGATCTCGGGCGTATGGCGATGTTTTCCTGCGCCATAGGCCTCCAGGTTCTCGTCTGCACTGCAAAAACGCGTACGGGCGTTGCAGGACTTACCGGCACCCGTTACACCGCTGATAGCGTCAACGATCACGGGTCCGCTCTGGGCAACCCAGCCGGCGCGCACGGCAGGCGCGGCGGCAAGGCTCGTTGCGGTGGGATAGCAACCGGCGCAGGCGACCAGTACGGGCTTGCCGTCGGCGTGGTCGGATGCAGCGGTCTCCAAATCCTGGCAGAATAGCTCGGGCAGACCAAAGGCGCGGCTCTTGAGTAGCTCGGGGCTCGTGTGCTCGGCGGCATACCAGGCCTCAAAGGTGGCCGGATCGCTCAGGCGATAGTCGGCCGAGAGGTCAATGCAGGAGACTCCCGCGGCAAGCAAGGCGGGCACCTGTGCCATGGCGGCCGTGTGCGGCACGGCCAAAAAGACCGCGTCGCAGTTCTTGAGCTCGGGGGCATCATGCGTCGTAAAGGCAAGATCGCTTACGCCGGTGAAGCTCGGGTACACCGCAGACAGCGGCTGGCCGGCATCGGCGTTGGACGTAATGGCAACAAGTTCAAACTCGGGATGACCGAGGACGAGGTGAATGAGCTCGGCGCCGGCATATCCAGCCGCACCGACGATTCCAACCTTTACAGACATATCAGACTCCTTGTCTGCAGTTATGCACCAATACGCATCCTGCAGCCGTCGTTATGAAGTAGGTTGAAACTTTAGCACCAGAAGATGCATTTATACGCAAATCTTTTGCATATTCATGCATTGAAACAGTCACGACACATTCACTCAAAGGAGTTGACAAATAAACACGGACCCCATATTGCCCAGTGCGCCTTGCGGTGACGTTGCAATGTGGGGCCCGCTACATGCGAGAATTTGAATTGTCGAAGCTTGCTGAGAGACTCGTTTAGAGCTCGACCGGCACCCATTCGTCATGGTTGCAGATAAAGGCCTCGGGTTCCTCCACGCTAAAGAAGACGAGCGTGGGATCGTTAGGCCCCTCATAGTGCTCGCCCAGGCGCTCTAGATGCTTCCACCCAGCTTCGCGCATTTCGCCTAAAGCCCGGTCATCCAAGCCGGCACGCCCGCGCAAGATGAGCCAGCCATGGCCCGGCCACCAACTCGTGGCCTCAAAGCGCTGGTTTTGCAGCAGCTCTTGCCACACATCTTTGGTGCGCGCTGTTACAAACCACAGCTTGCCGTCCTGGATCTGCGCAAACGAAAACGGACGCACATGAGGCTGTCCGTCAACGCTCGTCGCCAAATACCATGCCGGCACCGACGTCAGATACTCCAACACCGTATTCAATCCGTCCATGTGTCCTCCTGGCGCTAGCTAATTCGGAACGGGTAGTTAATTTGAGACGCTCTAGAGCTCCAGGCGCTCCTCGCTGCCGTCGATATCACAGAAGCGCGCGGCAATGTTGCGGACCGAAAAGAAAGCAAGGCGGCCGTCGTTGGCACTCTCGTGTTCCTCGCCGATGCCCACCATGTGCTTAAAACCCGCTTGACGCACCTTGTCGCTCGCAACCGCGTCGTCCTCAAGTGCGGCCTCGCCGGTCAACACGATCCAACATTCCCCCGGCTTCCAGCCCGAGAGCTCAAACTTGGGATTCGCACTCAGCTCCGCCCACACATCCTTGTCGCGCGACGTGCAAAACCACAGCTTACCGTCATCGACCATGGCAAACGAAAACGGCCTCACGCGAGGCTGATGCCCGTCGGTCACATCGGTCGTGGCCAGATACCACGCCGGAATGCGCCTGAGATACGAACAGGCGCGCTCAAGCTGAGCCGTGCGGTCGTTGTCGGTCATAGGGACCCCTTTCTTGCGCTCGAATCGCGCCTAAACAAGTTGAAGGTTGACGACGATGACACACGCAAACAGCAGCATCGTCACAACCGCAGCCAGCGCATCCCCGCGGCGAAATGCAAGTGCATGCAGACGCGTGCGGCCCTGCTCGCCGTGATAGCAGCGTGCATCCATGGCGGCAGACAACGTCTCGGCATGACGGAACACGCCCGTGAACAGTGGAATCGCCACACTGCCGAGCATACGCACGCCGCCGAGCGGGCCACCCGTTACGCGTGCACCGCGGCTTGCCTGCGCGTCCGCCGTCTGCTTCATCTCGGTGGCAAACTGCGGCATAAAGCGCAACGCGATGCCCATGATCATGCCGAGCTCATGCGCAGGGAGCCCCACGCGCGCAAACGGTGCGAGCAGACGCTCAAAGCCCGCGGTGAGGTCGAGCGTAGGCGTGGTGAGCGTAATGGCGCTCATGCCGGCCATCATCAAGCTCAGGCGGCACGCCATAAAGGCGGCGGAATGCAGCGAGCCCTCGCTTATCTGCAAAAAGCCAAGCTGCCACAGAATGCGCCCGCTCTGGTCGGAAAACAGGTTGAGCACTGCGACCACCACGACAATCGCCAGCAATGGTGCCATCGATGATAGGACCCGGCGCAACGGCACCCGGGACACGGTATAGATCAGGACAACGAAGATTGCGACCGGGGCCAGTCCGCGGAAGCTGCTGACCGTGAGCGTCGTGATCAGAAACACAAAGCCCAAGAGCAACTTAGTTCGCGGGTCCAGGCGGTGGATCGCACTATCGCCGGGATAGTAGCTGCCAAACGAAAACGCCTCCATTAGCAGCCCTCCTCTCGCGCGACCGTCTTGGATTTAGCAATGTCCGCGACGTTAGAAGGACCGTCTGAGCGACCGATCAGCAAATCTGCCAACTCGTCGGCCAACGACTCAACCGTATAGAGCCCACCGCGACGCAGCGGCACGCCCGCCTCCGTAAGCGCCAGCGCCATACGCTGGGCGGCGGGAACGCCCAAGCCGATCGACTTGAGCTCATCGGCACGCGCAAACACCTGCGCGGGGGTTCCCTCGGCAAACACCGCGCCTTCGTTCATTACGACGATACGGTCGCAGCAATTGGCCAGGTCATCCATGCTGTGCGAAACCATGACAACGGTCAGGCCATCGCGGTGAAGTCGATCGATAAGCTCAAGGAAATCCCTGCGCGCAGCCGGATCGAGCCCCGCCATGGGTTCATCGAGCACCAGGACTTCGGGCTCCATGGCGAGCACGCCGGCGAATGCCACACGCCGTTGCTGACCGCCCGAAAGCTCAAAGGGACTCTTGTCGCCGACCGTGGAAAGATCGAGGCCCACGCGCGTAAGCGATGATGCGACACGGCGTGCGACCTCGTCTTGTGGCAGGCCAAGGTTGTGCGGACCAAACGCCACGTCCTGCGCCACGGTTTCGGCAAATAGCTGGCGCTCGGGATACTGAAACACCACGCCAACCTTGGCCTTAACCGTAGCGGCGTCTTTCTTGTTTGACAGATCGAGCCCCAGCGCGCGAACGGATCCCTCCTGGGGGCGAATCAAACCGTTGAGATGCTGGACCAGCGTCGACTTACCCGAACCGGTATGACCTGCCAAGCCCAGGAACTCGCCGCGACGCACCGCCAGCGATACATCGCGCAGCGCCCACGGGCTGCTGGGGTCGTTTCCCCAGAGGGCCTGTTTGTTCGATTTGCCCGCAGTGGCCGAGCGCTTATGCCAGCGGCGGCGCTCGCGGGCGCTCAGCGAGTAACTATGCGAGAGGTGCGAAATCTCGATGACGGGCTCCGACGCGGCTGTCCCGTCGGTTGCAGAGGAGGCGTTGTCGAGCACACGAGAATCGGATGCAGAAGGCCGCCCTGCGGTGTCTTCCCCACTCCGGTCGGCATATGCCTGCGCAATCTCGGCGACCATATCCACCTCGCGCACCTGCGCATGAACGGGCACGCCCTTCGCACGAAGCGCCGTGCCCAAGCAGCACGACGCCGGCATATCCAAGTTGAGCTGCGCAAGTTCGTCCGCCCGTGTCAAGATTTCCTCGGGCGTACCGAGCATGGCAACGCGCCCCGCCCGAAATACCGCGACACGATCGGCCTCGGCGGCCTCTTCCATAAAGTGCGTAATCATCACGATGGTCATGCCGCGATCGTGCAACGCGTGGCAAGCCTTCATGAGGCCCTTGCGTCCACGCGGATCGAGCATTGAAGAAGCCTCGTCCAATATGAGCACGCGCGGTTCCATGGCGAGCACACCGGCAAGCGCCACACGCTGCTTTTGACCGCCCGAAAGCGCATGGGTCTCGTGGCGCTCAAAGCCCACCAGGCCCACGCCCTTCAGCGCCTCGCGTACCCGCTGCGCAATTTGTGCCGATGGCACGCCAAGGTTTTCGGGACCAAACGCAACGTCATCTTCGACAAGCGTTGCCACCAGCTGGTCATCTGGATTTTGGAATACCATGCCCGCGGTCGAACGAATGTCGTAGACCAGCTCGGGGTCGGACGCATCCATGCCGTTGATGCGTACCGTGCCCGCATCGGGCTGCAACAGTGCATTCAGATGCTTGGCAAACGTCGACTTGCCCGATCCATTGCCACCGAGGATGCAGAAAAACTCCCCGTCCTCGATGTTCAGATCGACGCCGTCGAGTGCCGGTACGGCACCGTCATAGCTAAAGGAAACGCCCCGACACTCAATCATGCGCGGCCTTTGACCTGGTCCTTTTTAGGCGTGATGAGGTTGGAGACCGCCTTGTACACTGCAAGCGTCAATACCGAGTTAAGGACAGTCTTGATAAGGTTGAACGGCAGCACGGCGGGAATCATGAGCGGGGCGATCACATCGACCGAGCCATACCAGAACCAAACACCAATGGTAAGGTTTGCGACCATAGACAACGCCGTAGCGGCAATGACGCCGAGCGCTAGGCCAATCACGGCACCCTTATAGGTATGCATCTTCTGGTAGACGATAGCCGCGGGCAGAATGTAGCCCAGCGTGGCAACCAGGTTCATAAGCGCGCCGACCCAGTCACCCGTGGTGAGCGCATGGATAACGATCGCCATGGCGGCAACAGCAGTGCCGGCGCCAGGGCTATACGCAAAACCGCACACCATCGCCGGCACCAGCGACGGGTCATACGTCAAAAACGGCGCCGAGGGAAGAATGGGCAGCTGCACGTACATAAACAGGGCGCCCAAGGCGCACATCAGCGCCATGGTAACGAGCTGTTTGGTGCTCCACCTATTCGTGTTCTCAAAATGGATATGCTGCGACTGTTCAGACATAAGATCACCTGCCTCTTTCATCCGGACTCTAACCGTTGGTACTGGAATCTCACCAGTTCAGCCGGCATGCGAACCAACACACGCTCGGGTCGCGGACTCATCGGCTCGGTCGCAGACGCCTCGCCTGCTCCGCGGCACCCCTTTGGCACCGCCCGATTTACCGCCAGTGGGGAATTCCACCCCGCCCTGAAACAGCACTTGCAAGTGTAGCACGAGCAATCGTTCGCGCAAGTATGCCGAGGGTAATTTGTGGTGGGGATCAGTTGCCACAACAACCACGTTCCCCACCCATCCCAAAGTAGCGCGCCTTTCGCGCAAAGCGCGAAACAGCGAAGGGGACAAGCCACTGCAACAACCACATCCTCCACTCGCCCCAAAGCGGCGCGCCTTTCGCGGCAAAGCCGCGAAACAGCGACCGGGACAAGGCACCCCCACAGCCACGTCCTTCATTCAGCCCCACAATCCGAGGACGTAGTCGTAGCAGGATCTGAGGGCTGACCTTCGCGGACATTCCGCAGGACGAAAGAACCCCCGCCGCACGTTGTGCGCAGCGGGGGTTCTTTCATGTCC
>CAJLJQ010000035.1:0-19450 GCA_905207015.1 uncultured Collinsella sp.
CAGGGATGTCCCCTCCAAAACATTCCGCAGGCAAGTGGCCCCGTTGTCTATAGCCCCGTAGGAGCAGGACAACGGGGCCACATTTGCCGAGGACGTTTTGGAGGGGACATCCCTGCCGGGACCGTCCGAGTACAAGCTACAGGTTCTTGACACCCATCGCGCGCATGGCGTTCAGGATAGCGATGATCGCCACGCCTACGTCGCCAAAGACGGCAAGCCACATATTGGCGATACCCAGCGCTGCCAGCACCAGAATCAACAGCTTAATCCCCAGTGCAAAGATGATGTTCTGCCAGACAATCGCCATGGTCTTGCGCGCCACGCGGATCGCGCGGGAGATGTTGGACGGCTTGTCGTCCATGAGCACCACGTCGGCGGCCTCAATCGCGGCGTCGGACCCCATGGCGCCCATGGCAATGCCCACATCGGCACGGGTGAGCACGGGTGCATCGTTGATGCCGTCGCCCACAAAGGCGAGCTTACCTTTACCCGACTCGGCCGCCAGCAATGCCTCGACACGCTCGACCTTGTCGCCCGGCAGCAGCTGCGCGTGGAACTCGTCGAGCCCCAACTGTTCGGCAACGGACGCAGCCACTTCCTCGCGGTCGCCTGTGAGCATGACGGTACGGTTGATGCCAGCGGCGTGCAGGTCGCGGATCGTCTGCTCGGCATCGGCCTTAACGGTGTCGGCAATCACGATGTGGCCGGCATACACGCCGTCCACGAGCACGTGGAGGATCGTGCCGACAACCTCACAGTCCGGCGCTTCAACGCCGGCCGTGGCGAGCATCTTGGCGTTGCCGACGACGACATGCTTGCCGTCGATGGTCGCCGTCACGCCGTGGCCCGCGTTATTAGCGGAATCCGTCACGCGCGTGGGGTCGAGCTCGCCCTGGTAGGCGGCGCGCACCGACTGCGCGATAGGGTGATCGGAGAACGATTCGGCAAGGGCGGCGACTTCGAGCAACGTCTGCTCGGTATAGCCGGCTTCGGGGTGCACCGCGACGACCGAGAACGTGCCGTTGGTGAGCGTGCCGGTTTTGTCGAAGACGACGGTGTCCACATCGGCGAGCGTCTCGAGGTAGTTGGAGCCCTTGATGAGAACGCCCAGCTTGGACGCGCCGCCGATGCCGCCAAAGAAACTCAACGGTACGCTGATCACGAGGGCGCACGGGCAGCTGACGACCAGGAAGGTCAGACCGCGCAGAATCCAGTCGGACCAGGCACCGGTGATCAGGCCGCCGCCAAGTGCGAGCACCGCGGCCGCGCCGGTGACGGCGGGCGTGTAGACGCGGGCGAAGCGCGTGATGAAGTTCTCGGTGCGTGCCTTTTTCTCGCTGGCGTTTTCCACAAGCTCCAGGACGCGCGCGACGGTGGACTCGCCAAATGGCTTGGTGGTGCGCACATGGATGAGACCCGTCATGTTGATGCAGCCGCTGATGATATCGTCTCCGGTTTTGACCGGGCGGGGGACCGACTCGCCGGTAAGGGCGGCGGTATCGAGCTGTGTCTCGCCTTCGACGATGATGCCGTCGATGGGCACGCGCTCGCCAGGCTTGACGACGATGACGGTGCCGACGGCGATGTCATCGGGGAAGACTTGCTCGAGCGTGCCGTCGGGCTGCTCGACGTTAGCGTAGTCGGGCGCGATGTCCATCATGGCACTGATCGACTTGCGGCTCTTGCCCACGGCGTATGCCTGGAACAGCTCGCCGACCTGGTAGAACAGCATGACGGCGGCGCCTTCGGCCATGTGCGGGTCGGTATCGGGGAAGAGCACCATGGCAAACGCGCCGATGGTCGCGACGGCCATAAGGAAACTCTCGTCGAAGGCCTTGCCGCGGCGGATGTTGTTGAACGCCTTTTGGAGCACGTCGTAGCCGGCAATTAGGAACGGCACCAGGAACAGCACGAAGCTGGCGTAGATGTTGCCAGGCTCCCCAAATGCGATAGTGAGGGCGCCGAGCTCGTCGAGGGCATAAACAACGGCAAAAATGCCCAGTGCTACCAGGATGCGGTTGCGCTTGTGCTCAAGGGACTCTTTCTTCTTGCGCTTCTTCTTTTTCTTTTTGGGATCGGCGGCTGCCATGATTCAAACCTCCCATTTGAGTGTATGAACACTTGCTCATATAATTTCGCGAGCAAAGGCCGCGGCAAGCGCGGCCTTACAGGTCAACGTATGCGCGGGTTAGAGAATGATTTCGCAGTCCGGCTCGGCGTCGGCGGTGAATTCAACGACGCGGTCCAGGACCTCGTCGAACTCGGCGTCGTCAGCCTCGAGCGTCAGCTTCTGGGTCATAAAGTTGACCGAAACGGACTTGACGCCATCGAGCTTAGCCAGCTCGTCCTGAAGTTCACGCGCGCAGTTGGCGCAATCGATCTCGTCGAGCTTGAACTGCTTTTTCATGGTGGGTTCCTTTCCCTGTGTTAGCGGTCTGGGTGCCGGCCGCGCTGATACCGTGGTTGATTGCTATTCGCAGATATGGCTCATGCCCTGGTTAAGCATGGTGTAGACGTGATCGTCGGCGAGCGAGTAGAGAATGTTGCGGCCGTCGCGGCGGAACTTGACCAGGTGCGACTGCTTAAGCGTGCGCAGCTGGTGCGATACTGCCGACTGCGAGGTTGCGGTCGCTTCGGCGATGTCAGCCACGCAGAGCTCGCGGCCCATGAGGGCATAGAGGATCTTGATGCGTGTGGTGTCGCTGAAGACCTTGAACAGGTCGGCCAGGTCGTACAACAGCTCCTCGTCGGGAAGGTCCTCGGGCGAGCAGGTGGTGGGGACGATCGGCTCGGTGGCCTCGATGCCAGTCTTTGTTTCATCAGCGTGGCTGCTCATTGCAACATCCTTTCATATGAACATGCGCTCATATAACTTACTTCCGATTATATGAGCGCATGTTCATATGTCAATACTATTTACGTTAATTTCGATGACTGCTTGCCGCCTCTGCGATTTTCTGCGGGTTGGGAGACATCGACGCAATGCTCGCCAACATATTTCGAGATGTTCGGCCAGCATGCTAAGAAAGCCACCTTGAGAAGCATTAGAACTGTTCATATTTGTACTTTATCGTGTTAAATACCGCGAGAATCAGTTCTTCCTCTACGGGAGTTCCTGCAGAATCAGTTTTATCTAAAGTTATATTGAGCATTGCTGCAGCCAATCTGGCACATCGGTGGCCGAATAAGTCGAAAAATGTAGGTGGACATCCGCAGAGATCGCCTTTAGAAGAGCGAATTCTCAATTAGATCAATAATCGTGTCGTCTTCCGTGCGGTTTTCATCGATTTTTGCGAACATGTCGCATTCCCAAGGCCCATTGATTTCCTCAGCAAGGGCCCCGACGTGTTGCATGTCGTCGGGTTCTGGCACATCGTTGATGCTCGGGTCATCAGCTTGCGGATATTGGCTTGCAATTTCGCGCTTGGCGGCCTCTTCTTCTTTGAGTGTCTCCAGGACGCGGCGACCGTATTCGAAGTAGCGCCGCAAGACAAATTGACGAAGAGTTTCTTGCAGGATGGCGAAGTTATCCGGGAGTCGACCGGGCCATATCTTCTCGCGAATGCGAATCGCTTCCATGACCCGCCTAAAAGCGGACTGCTTGAAAAACGAATGACGACTAACTGTGATAACGGCATATCCCATGTTTCGCAGCGTGTTTCGGCGTTCCTCGTCAATTGATTGCTGTTCGGGCTCATCGTGGTAAAAGCCGTTGTATTCGATATCGGTCATCGAATTTTCGAGCAGCGCGTCGAGGTAGAAAACCGTCCGTCGCGTTAGGGCGGCGTATCTTTTGGGGACTGGGATCGGATAGTCCGTTTTGATAGCGCGTATGGCTAAGCCACCCATTGACTTGGGCATTGTCAGCATCATGACAAACGCCGTTTCGAGTGGGGAGCGACAGCCTTCGCGTACATAAGAAAGTGCCTTAAGTGCTTTATTAGATCCACGATACCCCGATGCCTCTGAAAAGAAGGCTCTGAGCTCTTCAACGCTGGTTAGGGCTGGGCGCTCGCGATATTGAGTTTCGTCGGACGTTCCAAGCGCGTAGGAGCCGCAGATTTCAAAGTAATACTCAACGAGCTCCGAAAGGTTGAGGTCGGCTGTTGCTTCTAACGCGCACAGCTTGATGTCGACGATGTAGACGTTCGGCTCGAGTTCTAGGTAGCTTTCTGCATCAAACGTATAGCGCGTGCAGTGGCAGATGCAGCCCTTGCGGTGCCTTTTGGCATTATTGGAAAACGTCAGCACATGGATGCTTTCAGAATCGACATTCTTTCTGTTGAGCCATGCTCGCGCCGCTTCCAGGTTGGACGTGGTCGGCGCAGACACCTTGATCTTTTCCATAGATATGGGATCGGTCGCGTGGCTTGCGAGCGAGTTGACTGTTTGGTATACAGCGCGTGCCGTGGTATGTGACAGAACGATTCCCATACGCGCATGATGGCATAGCGGACGCCATATACGCTCGAAACTTCGGGCAACGGTATTGGGGCGCGGCTTATCTTCTGCGAACGGTGGGTTTTTGAGCTGTCGTATTGAGGGGGGGGCAGCTTCGGCTGGGGAGGTTTCTGTCGGCTGCCCCATTTTGGTGAACTTTAGTTGCGGATTCGTAGCTTCTAAGCGTTTTTGCCGACCGCTCAGATGCCTCACCAACATAATTTGAGTTATTCGGCCTTATCCTATACGAATGGTGTGATCGCAACGTCTTATTCGAATTGATTCAGGTAGATTTATAGGGCTTGGTTGCGAAATTGGGGCGACTATAGCGCTCGATTGCGGTTCAAGGGGCCTCGACTAGTGGTTCAGCTGGCCGAACAACTCGAAAAAAGTAGGTGGGCCAATCTGCCGACTATGTGAAGCATGCGTATTTGCTCGTTTTGATTAAAACTAGGGTGCAGCCATAAGACTGCGCCCTAGTTTACTGCGTGCCGGTGCGTCCAGACGGATTGCACTGTGCCTGGCAGGCGCTCCCGCAGATGGATCGGTTATTTCGCAAACAGGTTCTTGAGGTTGAACTCGGCCTGTACCGTGCGGAGCATGAGGTCGGTGTCGTCCAGACCCAGATGCTGCTCGTTGGCGTCGGGCGCGAGGGTGCCGCGACGGCGTGCCCAGTTCTCGAGCGCGGCGGGGGCGGACTCGCGGGGGAGCGAGCGCACGTCGGCGTCCAGGCTGCGGCAGATCTGGCGCGAGTCGATGACGATGATCTTACCCGCGCGGCGTGCCTCGGCGTAACCGTCCAGGTGAATCTTGAACCAGCTGTCCTCAAAGGCGGCGTTATGCGCCATGTACGGGTACTTCTTCATAAGCTTGAGCAGCTGCTTTTGCAGCTCCTTGTTCTCGCGGAAGGGCGTTTTGCCGTCGATGTCGTCCCAAGTAATGTGGTGGATATTCGACAGCGGCACATCTTCGCCGCGGTAGATGTCGGGCAGGCCGCAGTAGTGTGCCTCGGCGTCATGCGGGACGGCGTCGCTGGTGAGCTCCATGATCTCCCAGCCCACGTTGATGATATAGCCGCGCTCGGGTGCACGTCCGGTGGTCTCGATGTCGATACCGAGCACGGTGCCCTGGATGGGCTTGCGGGCGTAGGCCACGCCGAGCGCGTCGCGGTCGCCGCGGATTTCGCGCATAACGGACGCGGCGGTGCGCTTTTGCATCTTGCCGATGGCGGCGCAGGTGTCGGCATCGGACAGGCCGCGCGAGAGCGTCGCGGGCGTCACGTTGCGCAGACGCGCCTCGCCAATCTGGTCGCACAGGTCGCGGTTGCGGTCGGCCAGGTCGCGCACGGTGGCAAAGTCGAAGCCGGGGTCGCCCTCGGCGGTAAAGTACTCGGTCTCGAGCACCTTGAGGGCCTCCTCGCCCTTCTGGCGCTCGGACTCCATGGCGCCGTGGTCGCCGTAGATAAACATGGGGATAAACGGCTGGCGCTCGTATTCGAGTGCTTGCGATACGTTCATATGCTACTCCTTGGACGGGCCGCGTTGTGCGGCTCGAGGTTACTGAGTTATGGCGAGATGATAGTTTACCATAGGCAACTATTGGCACCGCGCCCGGGACAACTACAATACCCTAGTTGACCGCTAGGACTTTTACAATGCTGCCGAAAGACACGAAAGGTTCCATCCGTCATGGATTTACTGATTGATATTCTGCTCGACGCCGGCAAGGACACGCTGTCGCTGCTGCCGTTTTTGTTGGTGACGTATCTTGCTCTCGAGACACTTGAGCACGTTGCGGGCGACCGCGTCAACGGCGCTATCAAGCGCGCCGGCGCTGCGGGTCCCGTGGTTGGCTCGCTGCTGGGCATGGTGCCGCAGTGCGGATTTTCGGCCATGGCAGCAACGCTGTACGCCGGCCGTGTCGTGACCTTGGGCACGTTGGTGGCGGTGTTCCTTTCGACCTCCGATGAGATGCTGCCGCTGTTGCTTGCCGAGCAGGTTCCCGTGCAGACTATGGCGATGCTTTTGGCTTCGAAAGCGCTGATCGCACTGGTCACGGGTTTTATCGTGGACGCTGCCATTCGCGGCCTGCGCCGTAACGCCCGCGCGCACGCGGCGATTCGCCGTACCGTGCTGGGAACCTCGGCCAACCCGGCCCACGTGAACTGCGCGCACGACGACCACAGCGGCGGTGACATCATCGACGAGGTGGCCGAGGCAGGCGTGAGCGCCGACCACATCCACGAGCTGTGCGAGCGCGACCATTGCGGTTGTGATGAAGACGAGGACGAGCACGAACACGGACATGGCCACGATCACGGTCATGAGGGCGAACATGAACACCATGATGGTCACGGTCACTCTCACTCCCACGAAGGGACGCCTGTCCTGTCGATCATCCGCAGTGCGATCTCGCACACCGTGCAGGTCTCGGTATTCATTTTTCTGGTGACGCTGATTCTGGTCGCCGTGCTCGAGACGTTCGGCGAGTCCGCGATCGAGCAGTTCCTGCGCGGCAACGAGACACTCGCTGTCCTGGGTTCGGCGCTTGTCGGGCTGATTCCCAATTGCTCGGCGAGCGTGGTCATTACACAGCTGTATCTGGAAGGCGCGCTGCAACTGGCGCCGATGCTCGCCGGCACGCTCATTTCCGCCGGCGTGGGTTATCTGGTGCTGTTCCGCACCAACCGCAGCGCCCGCGAAAATGCCGTGTTCCTGATCATGATGTACGTCATCGGCGCTGGCTGGGGCCTCATCCTCTCCGCCGTTGGCCTCTAAGTAGGCCTAAAAAATGGGCTTCAAATAGCCATGCTCAGCGCCTGCGCAATGCGGCGACGCATGGCATTTTGAAGCCCGTTTTTTTGTTGAGCCATGGATTCCGAGCGCTCACACCGCTCAAAACAAAAAGGTAGATTTTAGGCATGTCTCAAAAATCTACCTTGGTTAGTGCAGCAACTCGGTGAGGTTGCGTTTAAAGCGGGCGCGGTCTTCGCTGGTAAATGCTGCCGGACCGCGAGTGCGTCCGCCGGCGCGGCGTATCTTCTTTTCCTCGTGGCGAATAAACAGCTGCATGTCGATGGTTGCTTTGTCGTAGACGCGCCCGCGCACACCGATAGCGGCGGCATCGCGCCCGAGCACCATGCTCGCCAAGCCAATGTCCTGCGTCACGACCACGTCGCCCGCCTGCAGGCGTTCGACAATGGCAAAGTCGGCGCTGTCGGCGCCCACGCTCACGTCGAGCGTCGTGACCCAAAAGCCGCGTCGCGCGTGCTCGGCATCGCGCGGGTCGTCGCGGCGAATGTGCCGTTCCAGGTTTTGCGTGCTGTTGCCGGCGATAACAACGGCGACGCCCGCCCGCCGCGCGCAGTCAATCGACTCGCGCGTGACCGGGCAGGCGTCGGCATCAATAAAGAGCGTCTTTGGCATCTAGCGCACCAGTTTGCCAAACTGAATGGCGCGAACAATGAGCGTCACGCCAAACACCAGCAGCGCGGCACCGCTAAAGATGACGAGCATCTTGGCCGACCACAGCGGATAGATAAACACGAACATGCCCGCGATGATGGAGAGCGCGCCGCTCAGGATGGCGAGGGCGCGGTTGGCGGAAAGCTCGGATTCCAGAATCGACATGACGCCCTCGACGATCCAGCCAAAGCCGGCGACGACCACCACGAGCGTGGTGAGCGTCGCGGTCGAGAAGGCCTGGTTGCGCAGGATTATGACGCCGCCCAGAATGATGAGCAGGTTGGAGATGATGCTCGTAACGCGCCAGCCGGTGGGCAGCAGCGGCTCGAAAACAGCGGTAAACAGCCTGATCGCGGCCGTGATCACAAAGTAGATGCCCAAGACGGTCGTCAGGAAGACGAGGGATTTGGCGGGCGCAAACAGCAGTGCGATGCCGGCGACGAGCGCCAAGACGCCCGTGATGGCGTAAATCCAGCGCACGGCCTTGACGGCCTTGCCTGCCATGCTTTTCTCGTCAAATCCAAACGCGCTCGATTGCTTGTCATCGTTCTTAAAGATGCCCATGATGTCTCCTTTCCGTGCGGCGTAAGCCGTAGCTCTTGCAACCAGTATCGCCCAAGGGCGCCGTCGCGTGGGGCGGGAAGGGCGAATGGGAGCCTCATCTTCCCGAATTGTTACCTTTGTTCCCGTTTGGATGCGGAATATTCAACAGGTGTGGAACATTGCGCCGCTGTGTGTAATTGCCTACGTTTTAGGTTAGATTTTCTTAAGAACAATTGGCTTTTATTGGGGGTCTTATGAACGAAGCTGTTCCCGCGGCGCCGGTAAGCGCCGAGTCGATGGCAAAGCAGGGTTGCGAAAAGCTTGGCCTGGACACGTTTGACGCGCTGGTCCGCCGCGCCCGTACGTGCCGCCGTTTTGACGAGTCCATGCGCGTGCCGCGCGAGTTTTTGCTCGAGCTGGCGGAACTGGCGCACCTGGCTCCCTGCGGCGCCAATGCTCAGCGTCTGCGTTTTCATGTGGTGAGCGGTGCCGAGGATTGCGCGCGTGTATTTGATGAGCTTGCATGGGCCGGCGCGCTTAAGGATTGGTCGGGTCCTGCCGAGGGCGAGCGTCCGACCGGCTACATCGCGATTCTTGCCGAGCGCGCTGTTCCGGGTAAGCCCGCCGCGCCCATCACCGAGGTCGACACGGGCATTGCCGCGCAGACGATGATGCTCGCCGCTCGCAGCGCCACGCCCGAGGTGGCAGCCTGCATGTTCAAGGCCTTTACGCCCCACGCGATCGATGCTATGGGGCTCGATAACGACAAGTATGAGCTCAAGCTGATCATGGCTTTTGGCGTGCCGGCCGAGACGCAGATGATCGATGCGATCGATTCCAACCCCGACGGCTCAATTAATTACTGGCGTGACGATGCGCAGGTGCACCACGTACCCAAGCGCCCGCTCGCCGACGTGCTGGTGTAGCTGAGCGTCACCGCGGCGTGATCAGACGGTAAACCACCACAAAGGTGCCTGTCCCCTTTGTGGTGGTACGAGGGGAGAGCGTGTGGCAGATCTGTATTTGGTGCGGCATGGGCAGACTGAGCTCAATGTGCAGAGCATTTTGCAGGGCTGGCACGATTCGCCGCTTACGGCGCGCGGGCGCGAGCAGGCGCTGACGGCGCGTACGGCGTTTGCGGCGCGTGGCGTGGCCTTTGATCATGTGTATTCCTCGCCGTTGGGCCGGGCGCGGCATACGGCCGAGCTTATCGTTGGCGAGGGCCGTTCCATTGAGCTGGTCGATGACCTGCGTGAGTGGCATTTTGGCTCGCTGGAGGGCACATCAAATCGCGAGATGCCGCCGCAGCCCTGGGGCGATTATCCGGTGGCCTTTGGCGGCGAGTCGGAAGTGCAGCTTCAGTCGCGCATGGTCGCGGCGCTGTCCCGTATTATGGCCCGGCCGCAGCACGACTGCGTGCTGGCGGTTTCCCACGGCTCAGCCTGCCAGGAGTTTCTTGAGTATGTGACTGGCGGGGGAGAGCTACCCGACAACGGTGCCGTGCTTCATTTTGGCTATTGCGACGGGGCGTTTTCGCTCTTGGGTTGGTAACGAACGAAAGGACCCCTATGAATAAAGATCTGTATCTGGTCCGTCATGGACAGACGATATTCAACCTTAAGCGTATCATTCAGGGGTGGAGTGACTCGCCGCTTACGCAGTTGGGTTGCGACCAGGCGGCGCGCGCCGGCATGTTTTTACGTGCGCGCGGCATTGAGCCCGATCATGCCTACACCTCCACGCTTCATCGCACCGAGCAGACTATCGCCAACTTGTGGCCGGGCTTGGCGTACGAGCGCCTGGACGGCCTGCGTGAGTGGTTCTTTGGCGACTTTGAGGCCGAGCGCGTGATGCTTATGCCCGAGCGCCCGTGGCGCGATTTCTATCGTCAATTTGGCGGCGAGGGCCAGATCCAGGTGCGCGAGCGCATGGTGGCGACGCTGACCGAACTCATGCAGCGTCCGGACCATACGTGTGTGCTCGCGGTAAGCCATGGCTCGGCTATCAAGGAGTTTATGGATCACGTGAAGGGTGCGGCGGCCGACGAGCGCGATCGCGTGCCGGGCAACTGCTCGGTGCTGCACTTTGCGTTTGACGACGAATCCGACACGTTTGAGTTGGTCGAAGTCTTTACGCAGGAGGATTACGCGCGCGAGCTGGGGCTTGAACCGCTTGTAGCGGCAGTAGGCCCGCAGCGCGGGTAGCGCTGGCGTTGCGGCGCGGTTTGCCGGCGAAATTGTTTGATGCGAAAGGGGCGGGGATGCATGCACGGGCATTGCATCCCCGCCCCTTGTTTGTTTGGATGCTGGGTTTTCCAGCTTCGCGTTTGAGTCCGCTAGAACCGTGAGATCTGGTGAGTGAGCAGACCCGTCGGACCCTGCGGCGCGCCGCCGCTGACCTGCGCGGCGGGGAAGAGCGCAGCTACGGCAAAGTTGAACGGCTCTTTGCCGGTGTGCGTTCCGGCGGCACGGGCCTCATCGGCCAGAATCTGCGATGCCCCAGCCAGTGCGGCGGCATAGGCGGAGTCACCGGCGAACACGGGGTCGGGTGCCTGATCGAGCATGGCACGGATGGCAGCAACGGCGTCCTCGCGCTTGACCTCCCACACACGGTGCGTAATGCCGGCGGGGTCGGTGACGGCATAGAGCGACGCGCCTTCTTTGGCGGCGCCGAGGATGATATCCATGACGGGCGAGGCTTCGTAGGCGAGCGTTACAGGGCGAGGCTGCACCTTAAGCTCGGCGATTGCGCGGGCGGCTGCGGCCGCATCTGCGGAGGACGCGTTGTCGTCCGTCAGTACACCAACCGGGCAAATTGCCACAACGCCCGTCACGCGTCCCAGCTCTCCCGAACACTCGTACACGTAATACGCCGCGCCTGGATCCTTGAGCATTAGGCCGTCAGCAATGGCGCCGCGCAGGGCGTCGTTGCCGCTCAGGATACCGCCCATCGCAGGCAGCGCCTCGAGCACGCGGTCCTGAGCTGGGCGGATGCAGGGAAACGGAAG
The DNA here is from genome assembly GCA_905207015.1 of uncultured Collinsella sp. GTDB lineage: Bacteria > Actinomycetota > Coriobacteriia > Coriobacteriales > Coriobacteriaceae > Collinsella. Next base: position 11,455 of record CAJLJQ010000035.1, read on the forward strand.
TGCTTTCATGGGCGGTCCTAACGCGCGAGTCGGTTTGTTCGCGGCTTATTATGCCCCAACTTGGCCGCTTGCGTCCCAGAGCGTGTTATCGGCAAGCGCGATGAGCACGTTTTGGCAGCGAACGATATCGGCATGGGGCACATACTCGTTGGGCTTGTGCGCGAGCGCCAACGAGCCGGGGCCGTAGCTCATACAATTGCGGTTGCCTGTCTTGCCGGCAATGACGGCAGTGTCGGTGTAGCCGGTAAAGAAGCCGACGGTCGTGTCCGTGCCCGTCACATCGTCTGCTGTGCACTTGAGCGCAGCTAGAAGGGGAGAGGCCGGATCGCGCTCGATGGCGGGGCGGTCGCCTGTCACGGTATAGCTTCCATGGCAGCCTGGGACCGCGGCTTCGGCGGCGACAATGGCCTGCTCTACCATGCGCGTCGCGGCGGCCGTATCGGTCGGCGGGGTCAGGCGCATATCGACCCAGACCTTAGCGTGGTCGGGCACGACATAGGGACGGTAGCCACCCTCGATCTGTCCAAACGTGATGGTCGATGGCCCCAGCTCCTCATGTAAAGGCAGCGTCGCAAACGTGCGACGAAGCGAGCACACGACCTCGGCTATGGCGGCGACGGCGTCGGCGCCCTTCCACGGCTGGCTCGCATGCGCCGTTACGCAAGCCATTTCAATCTCGAACCACGTGCGACCCTTGTGCGCCACCTGGATCTGCCCGTCGGTGGGCTCGGTGTCCAGCACCCATTCGCGCGAGCCGACCCAGCCAGCATCGATCGCGGCCTCTGAGCCGCGCATGAAGTCTTCCTCGTCGACCGAGCAGATGAGCGAAAAGCCGCGGCGTGGCAGCGCGCCATCCGCCGCCACGCGCTCGAGCGTATGGACCAGTGCGGCAATGGCGCAGGCCAGGCCACCCTTCATATCGCAGGCACCGCGGCCATAGAGTTTATCGTCGCGCACAACCGCCCCAAGCGGTTCGATGTCTGCGTCCCAGCCATCGCCCAAGGTGACGGTATCCATGTGGCAGATATAGATCAGCCGCGGCTCGTCGCTTTGGCCCGGCACGGTGACTTTAAGGTTGCGGCGCCCGGGCAGCACTTCGAGCTCCTCAATCTGCACGGCATCGAGCGCAGAACTATCAAGTTGTGCCAGCTGCTGCTCAATGAGCCTCTTAATGAAGCGCTCAATTTCATCCTCATACGCGCCCGGGTCTGAGCTGTCGATCCGCACGAGCTCCTGCGCAAGCCGCCAGGCAAAATCCTCATCAACCATATGCAACCTCACAATCAGTTTGCTTTCCAAACCGATTGTAAGCCTCCTGAGAGATCCGCGACGTGGGCGTGGCAGTATTTACCGTTCGCAGGCCGAGCCAGCGCGTTTGCCGTCCGAGCGGGTTCACAAGCGACGCAGCGGGTACGTACCCTTCATGGACGACATGCTGTGCGACATATCTGCCTTTCGGTATCACCGGATACCTCCACAGGTCTTGGCAATAATGCCGGACCTGCCCGATTCTGCGGACGATCCGCGCAGGGAGCACCTATGTGAGCATCCGCTCGTCACGCATTTCCTGGGCACCCCGTTACACGTGTTGGCGCAGGGCAGCTGCGGACGTAAGGGCGATCGCATTGTCAGGCATGTTTGGAACGGGGAGAGGCCGTTTGATTCCATGCGACAGACAGAGTTTGGCCTCGATGTCGCGTCCCCGCTCTTTACCCTGCTGACCCTGGCTTCCTCGGTCTCAAACGAGCGTCTGATCATGTGCATGTATGAGATGTGCGGCACCTTTGCCGTGTGCAAGATTGCGCCTCAGGTAAAGTCGGCACTTGAGCAGGCATACGGGGGCCGGTGGGGTGACGCACGGTCGGGCTGGGAAAACGTAAAGGATACCTCGGGGAATCCAACAGACTTGTGGAAACGACCTCCCTTGATTGAGCTCTCTGAACTTACCGAGTACGTCGATAAGATCCCGGGGCTCCGCGGCGCTAAATCGTTCACGCGTGCCGCGAAATGCATTACGGGGGTGGCGGCATCGCCGCTCGAGGTCCAGGCTTCGATGCTGTTTGGCCTTACGAGGTTGCGCGGCGGCGAAGGGCTGCGCCTTACCAATAACGTCGAGATTCGCTTGACGCGCAGTGCCCGCCTGATTTCGGGGCTTGATAGGCGCTATGCCGATATTCTGCTGGCAAATAAGGACGGCAGCCGAGAGTGCCTGGTTGAATGCCAAGGTAAAGCCATACACGGATCCATAGAATCCAAGATCTCGGACTCCGATCGAACGACGGCTTTGCAAGCCATGGGATATCCCGTCGTTCTGATGACCTATGGTCAGCTGGCCGATTCCGATGCCTTCCGCGTGGTGATGGAGCTCATCATGTCCTATCTCGATGTGCCGCTGAAAGACAAGACGCCGCGGCAGCAGGAGCTCGAACGGCGGCTTCGTGAGGAGATTTTTATCGATTGGGCGGGAATGTAGCCGCGCGGGCGGAAAATGGTCGCGCGGACTAGAGTTTTGGTCGCATAATACTTATATTTTGCCTTGGACGGGCCTTAAAAATGCTACCTAGAATAAGTTGTTTCGGAAAATGGACAGTCAACTTACATTCGGCACATAGAGACCGATTTTTACCTACTAAAGTCCCTGATAAAGCTGTTTATCAAAGCGGGTGTGCTTAGCGACTGGAGCCTCACTATCGATTATCTGAAAAAACTTGTTCTGGGTATCATTTTAAAGTCGTCCGGAGCAACAAAATCGCCCCCCGTTTCGTGAAAACGGGGGGGGGCGAATGGGCGTCGTGGTCTGTCTGGCAGGCTTGGCACCGGCGCTATTTAATCACGCGCACGCGATACATCGACGGAATCTGCTTGAGCGCCTCGATCGTGCTGCCGTCCAGGTGCTCATCGGTGTCGAACATGGTGTAGGCGTTCTCGCCAGCGGACTCGTTGATCATGCGCTGCACGTTGGCGTTGTCCTTGGCGAGAATGGCCGTGATCTGGCCGATCATGTTGGGCACGTTGGCATGCAGGCAAGCAATGCGGCTTGCGGCGCGCGCCTTGCCCATGCTGCAGGCGGGGTAGTTGACGCTGTGCGCGATGTTGCCGTTTTCCAGGTAATCTTTGAGCTCGCTGATGGCCATGTCGGCGCAGTTGGCCTCGGCCTCGCCGGTGCCGGCGCCCGAATGCGTGGTGATAAACGTGTTGGGCATCTTGACGGTCTTGGGCGTGGCAAAGTCGCAGCTAAACCAGCTGAGCTTGCCCTCGCGCAGGGCAGCGTCGACGGCGTCCTCGTCAATGATGGTTTCGCGCGCGTAGTTGATGAGGACGGCGTCGGGCGCCAGCAGGTCGATCTGCTCGGTGCTGATCATGCCGATGGTATCGGCCTTGCTGGGCACGTGCACGGTGAGGTAGTCGCAGCCGCGGCACAGATCCTCGAGCGTGCCCACGCGCTGCACCTCGCGGCTCAGCACCCACGCGTGCTCGACGGAAATGAACGGGTCGTAGCCGTAGACGTCCATGCCCAGATCGACACAGGCGTTGGCGACCTTGGAGCCCACGTTGCCCAGGCCGATGACGCCAATGCGCTTGCCCTTGAGCTCGCGACCCACAAAGGCCTTCTTGGCCTTCTCGGCGTCGACTTGGATCTCGGGGTCGTCGGCGTTGTTGCGCACCCAGTTCATCGACTGCACGACGCCGCGGCTCGAAAGCACCAGCATGCCCAGGACGAGCTCCTTGACGGCGTTGCTGTTGGCACCGGGGGAGTTAAAGACGACGACGCCCTTCTTGGCGTACTCCTCGACGGGGATGTTGTTGACGCCGGCACCGCAGCGGGCGATGGCGCGGATGCCCTCGGGCAGCTCGTAGCCGTGCAGGTCGGTGGAGCGCATCAGGATGGCGTCGGCCTCCTCGGCGGTGCCCACAAACTCGTAGCCCTCGCCAAACTCGACTTTGCCGTCTTTGGTGATGTCGTCGATGGTCTTAATCTTACGCATGGAAAAACTCCTTAGCAGGTTTTGATCTAAACAGGGTGGTTTGAGATGGCTGGTCGGCCCGCGTGCTGCGGGCTAGTTAGATCGCGGGCTCAAACTATGCTGCGCTTCGAAGTCTTTCATGTACGAGGCCAGTGCCCGCACGTCTTCCATGGTTACGGCGTTGTAGACGCTGGCGCGCATGCCGCCCACCAGGCGATGGCCCTTGACGTTTTGAATCTGGTGCTCGGCCGCGCCTGCGACAAAGGCGGCGTCGAGGTCGGCATCGCCGGTACGGAACGTGACGTTGGCGATGGAGCGACTGTCTGTCTGTGCGGTGCCGTGGAACAGCACGCTGTGCTCGAGCAGGTTATAGAGCAGGTTGGCCTTGGCCCAGTTGCGTTCGGCCATGGCGGCAAGTCCACCGGTCTGCTCAACCCAACGGAACACCTTGCCGCACACGTAGATACCAAAGGTGTTGGGCGTGTTGAGCATGGAGCCCTTGGCGGCCTGGGTCTTAAGGTCCATGTACTGCGGCGTCTGCGCAAAGGCTGGACCGTCGGTGATCAGGTCGTCGCGCACGATAACCACGGTGACGCCCGCGGCGCCGGCGTTTTTCTGAGCGCCGGCGTAGATGAGTCCGTAGCGCTCGACGTCGAGCGGCTGCGACAAAAAGCAGCTCGAGACATCGGCGACCAGCGGTACGTCGCCGAAGTTAGGCGGCTCGTGGTACATGGTGCCAAAGATGGTGTTGTTCTGGCAGATGTAGACGTAGTCGAGCCCGCCGCCCGCGGCCTCGGCGGCAATGCGCGCGTTGATGTCGGCCATGGCGGGAATGCGGTCGAAATTGGCGTCCTCGGAGCTCGCGAGCAGCACGGCCTCGCCGTACTTGGCGGCTTCCTTGTACGCCTTGTTGGCGAAGTTGCCGGTCACGACGTAGCCGGCGCGGCCGCGGCGCATGAGGTTCATCGGGATGCCCGCAAACTGCAGCGTGGCGCCGCCCTGCAAAAACAGAACACGGTAGTTATCGGGGATGCTCAGCAGGCGGCGCAGGGTTGCCTCGGCGTCGTTGATGATCTGCTGGTACATGCTAGATCGATGGCTCATCTCGAGCACGGACATGCCGCAACTGCGGTAGTCCATCATCTCGTCGGCGATCTCGGCGAGCACGCTTGTAGGCAGTGCGGCCGGGCCAGCTGAGAAGTTGTGCACACGTGCCATCTTCTAGTTCCCCTCGTAGTCGTTTGAACGTTCGGGATACTTTAGCACAGTGCAGCGCCGGGTGCGACCGCATCACGGTAAAACTCGAGTGCGCCGCTATGATTTACAGGATGGTTACATGGGGGAGGGTTGCCTCGAGGCTCACATACGATCCGCCTCGGCCTTCATTCTATGTTGAGTGTAGCGGAGGGCGGGGACAGATTCACAAGCGCGGTTGTCTGGCAAGTGTGATTTGGGGCAACCTCGTCAAAGCTTCTGAGCTGCGAAAATAACCGTTAACCGGATTTAATTTTGTTGCTCAACATTTGACACTCTGGGCGTGGTAACTTTTTTACCAACAGGTATGATTATTGTCATGTGCGCCGCGCCTGCCTGCCGGGCCGCGGCGCATTCGTGACAGCCTCTGACACCCTTGGAGCGTGCACTGTGGATGTAACCGCAAAAAGCGTTCGGGGGGGGGGGTGCTCACCCGCGAGCAATTCCTCCCGCATGAGATGCGCATCGTCGCTGGCCTGCGTACGCAGGGCGTAAGCGACGAGCAGGTCATTGTACGCGTAAAGAGCGAAAACCTCTTTCAATATCCCACGGAGCGCATGGTCGCCAACCGCGCAACCGTGTGCCTTCGCCGCCTCGACGCCATGGTGCCCACGGACGCCGCATGCGCCGCGCGCGGCATCGACCCCAAAACCGCCGTCGAGGCTGCGTTATCCCTAACCGGCCTCATGGCATCCGGTACTCCCACGCAGGCGGACCAGGCCATCTTTTACAGCATGATCTGCCGCTACGATATCGTGCGCGAGTTCGTGCTCGTCGAGGTGGGGGAGCGCCTGCAAAACTTCGACTATGCCTTCACGGCGGCTGACCTCAACGCCTTTATGACGCGCTTTACCACGGAGTATCCGGACGCGGCCCGCTGGACCGAGGCCACGGTCAAGCGCATTAAGGGCTCGATTCGCCAGACGCTCCGCCATGCCGGCCTTATCGGCGAGGGTATGGGCCCGGAGTCTGAGCGCCTGTCACCACTCTTCCTCGATTCCGATGTCGAGCGAGCCTTGGTTCAGCTGGGTGAGCAGCCGCTTATCGCGGCCCTTACCGGTAGGGAGGTGATGTAGCGTGGTTCCCGCCAACAGCGCCGTCGACCCCGCAATCACCCCGGCGACGGACATCACCACCAATACCGGCATCCATTCCCGCCAGAGCGTCGTGGCGGCGCATGCCCGCTCCGAGCGAGCCCGCCAGGAATTTGAGCGCCGCGCTCAACTCCTGCGCGAGTGCCTGTGCAGCGAGGACTTTTTGGCCAACAGGGGCATAGGCAATGAGATCGGCTTCCACACCTTTTGTTATGACCCCGCGCTGGAGTTTGAGGCGCGTGCATTATTTGACGCCCTTTCACGCGATGCCGAGGCCGACAAGCTTCCGTGCACGCTCAAGGTCGTGAACCTCTACGACGCCGTGCTGGCAATCCTTAAAGATCTTGATGTCCTTGAGCCTATGCAAGAGCAAGAAGGTGATTTTGGATTAGAAACTGTGTTCGATGATGTGGTGGATTATTGCCAGCCGGATGCTGTCTCCGACCTGATTTTGGATTTGACTCAACCTCGCGAGTCGGGCGATGTGATTTTGCTTGTAGGGGTTGGCGAAGTCTATCCCTTTTTGCGAGTTCACAACCTGTTTGATTCTATGCAGTCTGACTTCCATGATGTGCCGGTTATCGCGGCTTATCCCGGTAGCTTTAATGGCTCGTCTGTCACCTTGTTTAACAGGCTTGCAGCAGAGAACTATTACCGCGCGATCGATATCTCATAAGTCGACCTCGACCCCTGCGTTGTTGGCTGTCGTTCTCCAAATTTAAGGAGCTTAAAATGGATAAAACAATTGTCCGTAATCTCTTTTCGAAAGATATCAACCGTTCCATTAACGGGGTTGTTGTCGTTGACGATAAGAAAGACGAGTCAATCAGGCAAGAGCTTAGCGAGTACGTGGTGACACGTGAGCTGCAGGGGCATTTTGCTACTCTTTTCAATGCTTATAGCGCTTCTTTAGATTCACCGACCAATAAGATGGGCGTGTGGGTCAGCGGTTTCTACGGATCCGGTAAATCGCATTTCCTTAAAATTGCGAGCTATTTGCTTGGGAACCTCAACGTTGATGGCAAGCGCGCTATTTCCTATTTTGACGGCAAGATTGCCGATCCCATGGTGTTTGCTTCAATGGAGCGCGCCTGTTCCATTCCTACGCAGACTCTTCTCTTTAATATCGACAGCAAGGCGGGCTCATGGAAGGGTGATAAGTCATCCGTTGCTGTTCTTTATGGATTTGAGCGTGTGTTTTACGAGGCCCGAGGTTTTTACGGCATTAAACCTAAGCTCGCTCAGCTTGAGGAGTACATTGACGAAATTGGCAAGACTCAAGAGTTTCGCGATGAATTCGAGCGTTTAACGGGCAAATCATGGGTCGATAATCGTAAAACCTACAGGTATAACAAATCTTTTCGCGGGCTTCTTAAAGATACTTTGGGCATGAGCGACGATGAAATCAAAGCTTGGATTACTAGCCCTGATGACGAGCTTCTTCAACCCGATGAGTTCGCCCAAAAGGTTAAAGAATACGTTGATGCTCAAGCAGCCGCCAATGGTGGCGATTTTCGCCTTGTTTTCATGGTTGATGAGGTTGGACAGTTTATTGCTAACGACAACGGCTCGGATCGCTTGCTAAGTCTTCAGACGGTGGTCGAGGAGTTGGGATCGGTTTGCGGCGGCCGCGTTTGGGTAATGGTTTCGAGTCAAGAGGACATTTACAATCTCGGTCTTCCG
>CAJLJQ010000036.1:0-19018 GCA_905207015.1 uncultured Collinsella sp.
CGCCGCAAGGCGTAAAGGGAAAAGCTGAAACGGTGGTGTAAGAGACCACCAGCGTCGTGGCAACACGGCGGCTTGGCAAGCCCCATCCGGAGCAAGCGCGAATAGGAACGCTATGGGCCGGCCCGGTCCGCGTTCGGGTAGCGTGCGTGGAGCTGCACGGTAACGTGCAGACAAGATAAATGACCGTTCACGACAGAACCCGGCTTACAGGCCCACTTGGCATTTTTGTTACCCTGACAATCGGTACGGCCTTTGCCGTATTATTGAGGCTGTTTGTTGCTTTGCTTGTTGTTGAGGGGCTTTGTTGGACAACTATTTTACTCTGCAATCGAATATTGAGGCTTCGGGCGAGTTTGTGGATCGCAAGAGCCGGTTTATTGCCCAGCTGGTCCATATTGAGTCCGAGGACGAGGCGAATGCCTTTATCGAGATGGTTCGCAAGCGCCATTACGACGCTCGACACAATGTTCCCGCGTGGATTTTGGTCGATGGACGCGAGCGCCAGAGCGATGATGGTGAGCCGAGCCGCACGAGCGGTATGCCGACGCTCGAGGTGCTGCGCGGCGCGGGGCTCAAAAATGTTTGCTGTGTAGTGACGCGCTATTTTGGTGGCACGCTGTTGGGGCCCGGTGGCTTGGTGCGCGCCTATACCGCGGCGACGCAGGCGGCGGTGGCAGCTGCTCGGGAGGCCGGGCAGATCGTCGAGATGACAAGCGTCGTGCCGGTTGACGTGCATGTGGCCTATCCGCAGTATGAGCAGGTGCTTCGCTTGGCCCAGGATTCCGGTGCCAAGGTTTCGGATACCGAGTACGCGGATGCCGTGACACTTCATTTGGTGTTTAAGGCGGGGGAGCAGGAGTCGTTTTGCGCTAAGATGCGCGAGCTTATGGCGGGGCGCGAGGAGATTGAGGTCAGCACTCCCGAATTTGCCGAGTTCTAACGGCGACGGCCGGCGTGCTTTTGGACGGATCCCAAGCACACCGACCGTCGTTTTATGTCGCTGCCGTTTACTCGGCGAGCTGCTTTAGTACATCACAGGCGATTTCGACGGCATCGTCGATGCAACCGGGACAGCTGCGGAGCGGACCCTTGTCCGATCCGATGCCCTTGAGCGTGCCGCAGACGGTCGTCGTGTTCTTCTCGCCAAAGCGCTTGGCAATCTCGCGCGACAGCTTGTAGGTCTGGCCCTTGGTCTTCGGGTTTTCCATGCCATCGCTCATTACAAAGCCCATGATGGCCACGGCGCCCGAGATGGCGCCGCAGGTCTCGGTCATACCGCCCATGCCGGCGCCAAAGCCCTCGGTGAGGGTAAAGGCGACCTGGGGGTCGAGCCCGACAGCGGGCGCGAGCGTGCAGGCGACGGCCTGGGCGCAGTTAAAGCCACGGGCGTGGTATTCGGCAGCCTGAGCCTGACAGGCGGTGATGTCGAGTTGGGCCGTATCGATTTGCTTCATCGTTGTCTCCTTGGTTACGGTGTACCCGCCTATGGTACCCGTGACGGGGCATGTAATCATCGAGAGCTTCATGTATGCCTCGTTTTTATCTATCGAGCAAATGCCCAAGGCTTGAGATAAATACCTCTGATCAATTTGTCCATTAACCTACCTTGGGGATGGGTTGAGAGGGGTGCAGGGTAGCGGTATCGTGAACCGAATAAAACGTAACCCAGGCAAGGGAGCTAGATATGAGCGAGCAGACCATCGGAACTACATGTGTTCAGGGCGGCTATCACCCGGGAGATGCCGAGCCGCGCCAGGTGCCCATCTACCAGTCCACCACGTGGAAGTACGACACGTCCGAGCACATGGGCAAGCTGTTTGACCTAGAGGAGTCGGGCTACTTCTACAGCCGTTTGCAGAACCCCACGTGCGATCTGGTTGCCGCCAAGATCTGCGAGATGGAGGGCGGCACCGCTGCGATGCTCACGAGCTCGGGCATGGCTGCGAATTTCCTCGCGATCTTTAACGTGGTCGGTGCCGGCGATCATGTGGTCGCGAGCTCTGCCATTTACGGCGGTACGTATAACCTGCTCGCCCACACCATGGGCCGTATGGGCGTGACCTGTACGTTCGTCGCCCCCGACTGCACCGACGAGGAGCTTGAGGCAGCCTTCCGGCCCAACACCAAGCTCGTCTTTGGCGAGACGATCGCCAACCCCGCCCTTGCCGTGCTCGATATTGAGCGCTTTGCCAAGGCCGCGCATGACCACGGCGTGCCGCTGATGGTCGACAACACCTTCCCGACACCCGTGATGTGCCGTCCCTTTGAGTGGGGCGCCGACATCGTTACGCACTCCACCACCAAGTACATGGATGGACATGCTGCCTACCTGGGCGGCGTGATCGTTGACCACGGCCAGTTTGACTGGATGGCCCATGCGGATAAGTTCCCGGGTCTCACCACGCCCGACGAGAGCTACCACGGCGTGACGTATGCTGAGAAGTTCGGTCGCGAAGGTGCCTTCATTACCAAGGCCACCGCGCAGCTCATGCGCGACCTCGGTCCCATGCAGAACCCGCAGGCGGCCTTCTTCCTGAACAGCTCGCTCGAGAGCCTGCATGTACGCATGCCGCGTCATTGTGAGAACGGCCTGGCCGTTGCCAAGTTCCTGCAGAGCCATCCCAAGGTGCGCTTCGTGAGCTATCCGGGCCTGGAGGGCGATAAGTACTATGACCTGGCTCAGAAGTACATGCCCAACGGTACTTGCGGCGTTGTGAGCTTTGGCTTTAACGGTGGTCGCGCGGCGGCCGAGACCTTTATGAAGAGCCTCAAGCTCGCCCAGATTGCCACGCATGTTGCCGATGCCCGCACCTGCTGCCTGCATCCTGCTAATGCCACGCATCGCCAGATGAACGACGAGGAGCTCATCGCCTGCGGCATCTCTGCCGATATGGTGCGCCTGTCGTGCGGCCTCGAGGATACGGCCGATCTGATTGCCGACCTTGAGCAGGCACTCGAGCAGTGCTAGGCTAGCGTTCGCATAAGGCGCCGATGCTGGCAGAAAGCTTCGGTGACCTTTCGTTCCGATTCCGTAGGCGGGACCCCAATCGCGACTGTTCGCAGGCGATTGGGGCCCCGTTTTTGCGTTGCACCACTCGAAAGGATGGATATGGAGAAAACTGCAGAGCAGCTGCGCCGCGAGCGCATTGCCCTAGAGGGCGACACGCATGGCAAGAACAAATGGGCGATTCTGTTTACCGTGCTCATCATGACGTTTATGGTGTGTCTGGATTCGACCGTCGTGACCGTGGCGCTGCCCGTGATGCAAAAGGAGCTGGGCGTGGGCCTCGATCGCATTCAGCTGGTGAGCTCGGTGTATCTGCTTGCGACATGCGTGGCTATGTTGCCGTTTGGCCGTCTGGGCGACGTGCGCGGCAAGGTGGGCGTATTCCAGCTGGGCGTCATCGTCTTTTCGGTCGGTTCGCTGCTGTGCGGCCTTTCGGCCTCGCTCGAGGTTCTTATCCTGGCACGCATCGTTCAGGGCGTCGGTTGCGCGGCGGCCATGGCTAACAACATGGGTATCATCACCGAGTCGTTTCCGGCGCGTGAGCGCGGTCGTGCCATGGGTATTCTCGCGACCTTCGTGGCCCTCGGCATGATGTGCGGCCCCGTGCTGGGCGGCATGCTGGTGGCAAGCTTTCCCTGGGAGAGCATCTTCCTCATCAACCTGCCCATTGGTGTCATCTCGTTTATCGTGGGACTCTATACACTACCGCATGTTAAGCCGGAGGCCGGCGAGCGCCCCATGTCCCTGATTGAGGCTGCTCGTCGCTGCTTTGCGAGTTCGGCTTTTACGATTAACTTGGCATGCATGCTTATTGTGTTTATCGGCATCGGTGCATCTGAGTTTGTGCTGCCGTTCTATTTCCAGGATGCCCATGGCTTTAGCTCCGATATTTCCGGACTGCTCTTTTTGGCGCTGCCGATGGTGAATGCCTTTATCGGGCCGCTTTCGGGTACGGTTTCGGACCGTGTTGGCTGCGAGGGTCCCACGGCGGTCGGCCTGGGTGTGTACGTATGCGGTCTCTTTGCGGTAAGCACGCTCGACGAGCACTCCTCCATCCCTGTGATCGTGTGCTGTGTCGCGTTTATGTCGTGCGGCACGTCGATTTTCCAGAGCCCCAATAACTCGCTGTATATGGGCTCGGCTCCGCGCGAGGCACTCGGTTTTGCGGGCAGCTTGGGCAGTTTGGCGCGCTATGCCGGCATGGCAGTGGGCATTACGGCGGCGTCGCATATCCTGTATGGGCAGATGAGCGTGGCGATGGGCGAGGCCGTGACCAGTTTCGTTGCAGGCCGTTCGGATGTGTTCTTATTCGGCTTTCGCTCGGTGTTCTACGTGCTCATGGCTGTGGCCGCTGTGGGCTTTGCGCTCGCCATGGTGCGTTTGGTGAAGATGCGCGCCCGCCATTAGCGTGTTGGGAGGCTGTCTGCCACGATTCGCGCCGTCCCAAAAAGACTGGTTTGTGGTGCGATGTGGCTTGTGGGACGGGCGGGGGTCGGTCCGTGGTAGACTATCGAACAACGTTTATTAATCGCGCGGTATCGTTGCCGCGAGAAGGGGTTGCGCCATGCAGGAGCTTGAGGATCGTATTCGCCATGACGGCATCGTAAAGGCCGGTAACGTCCTTAAGGTTGATGCCTTCCTCAACCACCAGTGCGACGTTGAGCTGTTCGATCACATGGGCGCTGAGTGGGCCCGTCTGTTCGAGGGCGTCGAGATCAACAAGATCCTGACAATCGAGGCTTCGGGCATTGGCATGGCCTGCATTGCAGCTCAGCATTTTGGCGGCGTGCCGGTGGTCTTTGCCAAGAAGGCCCAGTCCATTAACCTCGACGGCGAGCAGTATGCCACGACCATCTACTCCTTTACCAAGCAGAAGGAGTACCCGGTCATCGTGGGCAAGCGCTTCCTGTCCGAGGGCGATAAGGTCCTGATTATCGACGACTTCTTGGCCAACGGCTGTGCGCTCGAGGGCCTTATTAAGATCTGCGAGGCTGCGGGCGCCGAGGTTGCTGGCATTGGCATTGCGGTGGAGAAAGGCTTCCAGGGCGGTGGCGATAAGCTCCGCGAGCGCGGCTTCCGCGTTGAGAGCCTGGCTCGCATTGCCGATATGGACTGCGAGAACGGCGAGATCACCTTCGCCTAAGCGCGCAACACAAGCGATTGGTATGCGATGTGACAAAGGGACTGTCCCTTTGTCACATTTTTTTGTATGAGGGGAGGTGTTGATATGGATGAGAACAAGATGGGATGGCGCGAGTATGCGCGCTATGCCGCGATGGCGGCCGAAGAGTTGGCGCGCGATTGCGAGGTGCAGGTGTTTCGCGCTACGGGCCCGGGTGGTCAGGGTGTGAACACAACGGATTCAGCGGTGCGCATGAAACATATCCCTTCGGGGATTACCGTGACGGCGCGCGAGAGCCGCAGTCAGTTCCAAAACCGTAGTAGCTGCCTGCGTAAGCTGCGCGCTGAGCTTGAGCGTCGCGGGCGTCCACCGCGCCGACGCGTAAAGACCAAGGTACCCCAGCGCTCTCGCCAACGCAGGCTTAATGACAAGCACTTCAAAGCCATTAAAAAGGCCAACCGTCGCAAGCCGGGCAGCGACGAGTAGCCGTTTGTCCCGCTGGCCTTGCTAGCGGGCGGGGTGCCAAACTTGGAGGGCGCTGCCGAGGACGTCAACCTCGATGCGCGAGGCGACAATGGGCTCGCCGTCGGCCTGGATGGGGTAATCGGGCTGCTCGAAGGTGAGCTCGGCATGGCGGCAGCGGCGCATACGAACCGGCGGCAACTTGGTGTGGTGGCCGTCCTTGGCCGAAAGAAACATAGGCAGGGCAACGGCGCGGGGGACGGGGCCGCAGGCGTAGCAGACATCGAGTATGCCGTCGCAGGGGTCGGCATCGGGGCAGATGCGATAGCCCGAGCCATAGGTGGGGCCCAGCTGAATCGCCATGATAATCGCCCGCACGCGCTCGGCGGGCGCGCCGTCAAAGCTGACTTTCATGGGGTAGTTGCGATAGCGTAGGCCAAACTGCTCAAGGCCCGAGAGGGTGTAGAGCGGAGCGCCCGTCAAGCCAGTCTGTTTGCGCAGCTCGGTGGTTCCCAGGCCGATGGCGGCGTCGATACCGACCGAAAGCGTCTGGTCATAATACTCGACCGTCGCCTCGCCGCTACCGCTTGCAGGGCTCCATGAGCGAATGCGCCCGATGTCCTGACGTTGCAGCTCGCAGGTGAGCAGCGCGCCAAAATCCTTGCCGGAGAAATCGTCGATACCGAGCGTTTGGGCAAAATCGTTGCCGGAGCCCACGGGCAGGACGGCAAGGGCGGGGCGGGCGTCCTGCTTTTGCTTCATAAGCCCATTGACGACCTCGTGGATCACGCCGTCGCCGCCAAGAGCGATAACGGTGCGGTAGCCCTGGGCCTGTGCGGCAAGTTCCTTGGCATGCCCCATGCGCTCGGTCAGTACCAAGTCAAACTGGGATGAGCGCGCGGTCATGTCTAAAAAGCGCTGCAGGCGCTCAGCGACCTCGCGCGCCGCACCCGACTGGGCGGCTGGGTTGGCGATGATGAGCGTGCGACCAAAATCAGTTGCGTGCATGGGGCGACTCCCGGCGTATAACGTGACGGTGCGGTCGCGCTCGGGTCGAATTGCCCCCGATTGTGGCTGCACGGCGAATACTAACGTCTACTCTATCAGGTCGTTGTGGCGCTCGATAGCATCCGCTACCGTACCGCCCTCATCCACAATAAGCGAACGGCGCTTGGGTGAGATGATGCGCTGGGCGGGGTACACGCCGCGGTGTCCGCCGGTTAGGTAGCTGATAAAGGCAACGATGACAAAGAACCCGGCGGCTGTGCCGTGGAACAGGTCGATGGCCATCATGCAGGTGGTGATGGGCACGTTGAGGCCGGCGCAGAACACGCCGAGCATGCCGAGAGCCGCCAGAAAACTGGGGTCGAGCCCAGTAAGGCAACCGATCCAGCCACCGAGTGCCGCACCGATGCCAAACAGGGGCGTGACCTCGCCGCCTTGGAAGCCCGCGCCCAGGGTAAGCGCTGTGACGACCAACTTGATGACTGCGTCCGCCAGGGTGGTGTTGCCTGCAAATCCGGCGCCGGAAAGCCACGTGGAAAGGCCGGCGTAGTCCCAGGCGTCGAGGAGGGCATAGGCGGCCAAAACCACGAGTGCGCCTATAAGTGCGCGAATGAGGTAATTGGTGATAAAGCGACCGTACAGGTTCTTGACTGTTCGAACCGACCAGGCAAAGAGGCGTGCCGTCAGGCCGAAGATAATTGCGCTGATAACAACGATAACGACCGTTTTGGGCGTCATGTTGGGAACGTTGGCAATGACATTCGCTTCGTACTCGGTACCCAGGGCGAGTGATGTAAAGTAGCCGGTAAACGAGGCGACCAGGCAGTAGATGCCCGCGGTGTAGTCGATCTTGCCGATAAAGCACATCTCCATGCCAAAGAAAGCTCCGGCAAGGGGCGAACCGAATACGGCGCCAAAGGCCGACGAGATGCCGGCGAGCATGAGGTCGTGGTGGTCATGCTTTTTGAGGTGGGCGAGGTTCGAGATGTTGCTGGCGATGGTGCCGCCAATCTGCACCGCGGCTCCCTCGCGACCGGCCGATCCGCCCGTTAGGTGCGTGAGCGTGGAACAGACGAAGGTGAGGACGGCCATGCGCATATGGATGAGGCGTGTGCCCAGAGCGGAGTCGATGACCAGGTTGTTGCCACGCTTGGCGGCGAGGCCGTGGTTTTTGTACACCCATGCGGTGGCAACGCCCACAACGGGGAGCAGCGCGTAAATCCACTCATGGTGCTCGCGATAGTCGGTCGCGATATTCAGCGAGGCCAAAAACGCCCAAGCGGCAACGCCCATGGCGAGCGAGACGATAACTACGAGCACGAGCAGCTTGGCGCTCGCGAGTAGGTTGCGGGCGTTGCGGCGCGTGTCGGCAGCCAAGAGATGCTCGGAGCGGGTGAGCTGTTGCCTGCCTGCCATGATGACGTCGTTAAGGGAGAAAAGGCCGCCGTCGTCGAGCGGCTGGGAATGATCCTGCGCCTCGTTTGCGCTTTCGGGTTTGTCGGTAAAAGCCATACGTTCCTCTTTTGGGTTGCAACACGAGCATTATAGAACGTGCCAAACGTGACAAACCGGCTGGTTGGTTTTGGTTCTGTTTCGCCGTCCGTTACCGACAGGTGTATTCGTGGGCACGGGCCGTGTCGCCGTCGTGCGGCGCGGGATTATACTGAGATAAACATAAAGAATCGGCGCCCGTGATGTGCGCCGTTGCATGCTAGAGGTGTATAGGGCAGAGAACCTCATTCCGTTGGAGGACGCACAGGCGATCGTCTTGTCGCACGTGAATCGCACCGAAGTTGTCGAGATTCCCGTGTGGCAGGCCGCCGGTCTTCCCTTGGCAGAGGACGCGGTGGCCGATATCGACATTTCGCCGTTTGCCAACAGCGCTATGGACGGATATGCCGTGCGCTCGGCGGACTTGGCGCAGGCATCTGGCGAGGCGCCGGTGACGCTCGACGTTGTCGGACACGAGGCCGCGGGCCATGTCTTTGAGGGCGTGGTCGGCGTGGGCGAGACGGTCCGCATCATGACGGGCGCGCCGGTACCCGAAGGTGCCGATGCCGTGGTGAAATACGAGATCGTCGAGGTGCTTGACGGCGACGGCAACGAGGGCTCGCACGTGAGCTTCTCGGCGCCTGCCAAGGTAGGGGAGAACGTTCGCTCTGCCGCCGAGGAGGCCCATGTCGGCGATGTTGTGATGCACGCCGGCGAGGTTGTGGCCCCGGCCGGCGCTGGCCTGCTGGCGAGCGCCGGGTATGCGAGCGTGAAGGTGCATGCCGCGCCGCGTGTGGGCATTATCTCGCTGGGCACGGAGCTGGTCGCGCCGGGTGAGCTGCCGGCGCGCGGGCAGATTCGCGACTCCAACTCGTCGGCGTTGATGGCCGAGGCACTCGATGCCGGCGCCGAGCCGGTGTTCTTTGGCATCGCTCCCGATGATGAGCAGGCAATCGCCGAGCTCGTGCATCGCGCCGTGCAGGAGTGCGATTTTGTCATTACGAGCGGCGGTGCCTCGGCGGGCGATTACGACTATGTGACGGCGCTCGTCCGGCGCGAGGGCGAGGTGCTCTTCGACCGCATCTCGATGCGTCCCGGCAAAGCCATCACGTTTGGCCTGCTTGGGGGCAAGCCGTATTTGGGGCTTTCGGGCAATCCCGCGGCGGCGTATGTGGGCTTTGAGATGCTCGCCCGCCCCGCGATCCGCAAGATGCGCGGCTTTGCCGAGGGTGCGCGTCCCGTGCAGCAGGCGACGCTCACGCACGGCGTGAAAAAGCGACAGCATCGCCGCTTCTTCGATCGCGCCACGGTTTTGCGCGACCCCGAGACCGGTGAGCTGTTGGTGACCGAGGCCAAGACGCAGAATTCGGCGCTGCTCGGCACGATGCAGCGGGCTAACTGCCTGTTGCGTGTTGACGAAGGACCGTGCGACCTCAAGGTGGGCGATGTCGTGGACATTGTTCGCGTCGACCTGCCTGAGGGCGCCGTGTTGTAGGAGGAATACTATGGAGCTGAAGATATCGATCGTGACGTGTTCGGACACGCGCGATCTTGCCCAGGATGAGGCCGGAGCCGCACTCGAGGAACTTATCGAGGCGCAGGGCTGGACGGTCGCCTCACATGTGGTTGTGCGCGACGACGTCAGCGAGATCGGTGATGCCATTGTGGAAGCCGCCGATGAGTGCCACGCCAATGTCGTGCTCACCTGCGGCGGCACGGGGCTTTCGATGCGCGATGTGACGCCCGAGGCGACGCGTGCCGTTTGCGAGCGCGATGTGCCGGGTATTGCAGAGGCGATCCGTGCCTACTCCATGACCAAGACGCACCGCGCTATGCTCTCGCGCGCTATTTGCATGCAACGAGGTCATACACTTGTCGTAAACTTTCCCGGTTCTACGAAGGCCGCCCGCGAAAGCTGGGAGGCCATAGCGGACCAGCTGGAGCATGCAGCCCAAATGACAGCGGGCGGCGGACATACCAACTAAGCGGTTTACCTGCGGCGGGGCGACCTGAACGGCTGCTCCGCCTATTATTTGCGCCCAAGGGGACGGCATTCTGTAGGCGTGCCTGAAACTATATTCTCAGACAAGAATAATTTCTCAGAATCATTATTCGCACCGAAGTATAATCTAATTACAGAATAAAGCCTGCGGCGAGGTGCCCGGGTGTATCGTTCGGAAGGGTTGAACATGTTCGATATGGTTTCTCGCCGCGGATTCGTCTCGCTCTCTGCTGTCGCCGCTGCCGGCCTTGGTCTTGCCGGCTGTTCGGGCAGCAAGACGTCCGAGCCGGCCGGATCAGATGCCGGTTCTGCTAAGGCATCTTCCAAGAAAGCTGTCGAGCTGCAGGTCTTTGCCGCCAACTCGCTCGAGAAGGCTCTGCCCGAGGTTCAGGAGCTTTACACCGAGCAGACCGGCACCACCTTTGCCGACACGCAGTTTAAGGCCTCCGGCGACCTCGTCGAGCAGATGCGTGCCGGCGCCACGGCCGATGTGCTCATCACCGCTTCCAAGGGCACCATGGATGACGCCGAAGCCGCCGAGCTCGTCGACACCGACACCCGTGAGGATATGTTCGTCAACGACCTTGTGATCATTCGCGCCGAGGGCTCCGATACCAAGGTCGAGGCCATCGCCGACGTTGCGAACCTGGACGGCAAGATCGCCATCGGCGACGCCAAGACCGTTCCCGCCGGCAAGTATGCTAACCAAGCGCTGGCTTCCGTGGGCCTCTACACCGGTACCGAGGGTGATGATGGCGAGTACGCACCCGAGATCGCCGGCAAGGTCGCACTGGCAGACAAAGTTGGTACCGCCGCCGCCTATGTGTCCACAGGCGACTGCGTGGCCGGTTTTGTCTACAGCTCTGACATCTTCCGCTACGACGGCATCGAGGAGGCCTTCGTGTGCCCCGAGGATTCGCACAAGCCCATCGTGTACCCGGGTGCCGTTGCCGAGAGCTCCGAGCACGCCGACGAGGCCAAGGCGTTCATCGACTTCTGTCTGACCAACAAGAAGGCGCAGAAGATTTGGGCTAAGTACGGCTTTGAGCTTTCCGAGTAGTGCGGCTTGGCGCGATAATTCCATCGTTTTGTGTTTCACTCCGTCCTTGTATTCGCTTGGAGCTTTTCGTGCTTAAAAGATTCCGCATGCTTGTCGCCTGTGCTTTGACCCTCGCGCTTTGCTGGGTGCCGGGATTTGCGGTTGCTGGGGACGCTGAGGACGGGGCCCAGGTTGCTGCGACCGCTCATGGGCTTTCCTATGGGATCGAGGGTTTTGAGCGGTTGGCCAAGGGGACCGCTCGTGCCATGGAGGGCCAGCCTGAGGGCTACCGGTTTCCCGTTGACGAGGACGTGGACCTTGTGGTGGCGCCCGCTGCCGATCGCGTTGTGGTGTGGATATCGCCCAAGGCAGTCGAGAAGTATGGATTGGATCCGCAGGACAACGAGTGCGTATCGGGTCTCAAGGCCCTTGTCTGTGAGCTCGACAGCGCAAACTGCATGGGAGGTGCGCAGCTAGGGGACGTGGATCTTCCTTGGTATGTCACGGCGGAAACAACGTTTGATGCCGGCGGGTATACCTATGGCTTTGATGCGCGTGGTGCGGATGGGGACCGCTATGTGGTGATTGCATCAGCCTCGGGTGATGCCAAGGGCGGCGCGCGTTGGCTTGATAGCGCTCAAATGGTAGAGGCGTCGTCTGTCGCGTTGCGGGATGAGCAGGGCCCCTTGACCTCTCTGGCTTCCTTTTTGGGCGACATCGACTATCGCCCGTTTTGGGTGTCCGTTAAAACGAGTGGCCTTGCCCTGCTGATCTCCTTTGCGCTGGGCCTGTTCGCCGCGTGGAAGACTATGGGTACCTCGAGTCGCATCAAGGGCCTGCTCGATTCGGTCTTTACGATTCCTATGGTGCTGCCGCCCACGGTTTGTGGCTTTCTGCTCCTCATGCTGTTTGGCCGCTCGACCGGGGTGGGCCAGTGGCTCATCGCGCATGGCATCTCGATTGTCTTTACGTGGCCGGCGGCGGTGATCTCTGCCGTGGTGGTGTCGTTCCCGCTCGTCTATCGTACGGCACTCGGAGCCTTCGAGAGCCTCGACACGCAGATGCTCGACGCCGCGCGAACCTTGGGATGGTCCGAGTGTCGCATCTTTACCAAGCTCATGATGCCGCTCGGCTGGCCCTCGATTGCCGCCGGCACGGTGCTCGCCTTTGCCCGCGCGATGGGAGAGTTTGGCTGCACCCTGTTCTTTGCGGGCAACTACGCCGGTATTACGCAGACCATTCCCATCGCCATCTACTTTGAGTGGATGGGCGGCAACACCTCGGTGGCCCTCTTTTGGGTCGTCGTCGTGATCGTGTTTAGTTTCCTGGTAATCCTGTTCATCAACATGTACACGGCGCATTCGCAAAAGTATCGCGAGCGTGGTCTCTCCCGTGCGGAGCGCAAGCAGGCCAAGCGGCTGGGCAGCCAGACCGATTCGCTCGACCCGGTCGGCGGCGATGCCTTGCGCATCGATCGCGAGGCGCTGGCCGAGCTTATGCGCGACGACGCAGCACCGCAGGGAGGTCGATAAGCTATGTCGCTCGTTTTGGAAATCAAAAAACGCTATCCCGGGTTTATGCTCGACATGCAGTTTGAGGCCGGCGAGGAGCGCGTGGCGCTGCTCGGCGCCTCCGGATGCGGCAAGAGCTGCACCTTGCGCTGCATTGCCGGCGTGGAGACGCCCGACAAGGGCAAGATCGTCGTCAACGGCGTAACCTTCTTTGACTCGGACGCGGGCATCAATCTGTCGCCCCAGGAGCGCAAGTGCGCCCTGTTGTTCCAAAACTATCAGCTGTTTCCCAACATAACGGTGGCCGATAACGTATGCGCCGGTGTAAAGGACGCGGGTGACGCCGCCGCGCGCAAAAAGCTCGCCGAGCGCTATCTGAGCATTTTCGGTCTGGCCGATTTTGTCGACCGCTATCCCGCGCGACTCTCGGGCGGGCAGCAGCAACGTGTGGCGCTTGCCCGCATGGTGGCGGCGCATCCCGGCATCTTTATGTTTGACGAGCCCATGAGCGCGCTCGATGCCTATCTTAAGAGCGCACTCGAGCAGAACATGCTCGACCTGTTTGACGTGTGCAACCGCACCGTGCTCTACGTGAGCCACGACATCGACGAAGCGTGCCGCCTGTGCCAGCGCATCTGCGTGATGCATAACGGGCATGTGGAGGAGATCGGCTCCGTCGGGGACGTGGTCCGCCGTCCGCAGACGCTGGCGGCGCTGCGCCTGACGGGCTGCAAGAACACAAGCCGGGCGCGCAAGATCGGCGACGAAGAAGTTGAGGCCCTCGATTGGGGCATGACCTTTAATGTAGGTCATGAGGTGCCCGACGACGTGGCATATCTGGGCATTCGCGCAAGCTACTTCCATGTTGATAATCGCGCGGAGCGGGGTCGCAACAGCTATGATTTGCACGTGGCCCGAGTGAGCGATTCGCGTTTTGAGCGCCTGGTGCTGTTGGATGCGCCGCGGGCCGATGCGCCCACGCGTCTGCAGTGGAAGGTCAACAAAGTGGGCGTGCCTGTCGACGAGCTGCCGCAAGCAGGCGAGACGCTGCGCATGCATTTTGATGCCAGCAGGATCCATTTGGTTTGTCGGTAGGGTAGAGGGCAGGCTGTCGAGGGTTCTCGGCAGCCCGCCGTTTCGTTTCCTACCGTTCGCCGAATGTAGAATGTCAATTAATTATCAAGCAAGATAATAATTTATTAACGGCGGCACACGACGCTGTCATACGAATGTCAACGGTGTTCGCATGGTCGATGACCGTTGATATAGTTGACCTTAACTTGTAAAGGAGGGTGCGCACATGCCGCAGACGACATACATTTGCCGCGTTGCCGCGCGTGCCCTATATATGGCTCGGAGCCGCATATGAGCAGGTATGTTCACGGCTCCGGGAGAGACGACGCACAACTAAATAATCGACCGCAAAGCAGGTTCCCTAAAATTCCGGGTTTGAGCACGGCCGGGCAATCGCCGTCCGTCGTGCATCGATACCGCTGTTATCCGTTTTTGGTTCGAGAGGGGAACCGTCATGGCTGAAGAATTCGATTTCCATCCGATGTGGGAGAGCCTCGGCATGAATCTTGCCGACCACGACATGCTACTGGGCGCCGTGGGCCAGATGTACGGCGATATGTTCTTGACGCAGAACAATCGCCCCAAGTCCACGTCCTACCTGGACTTTGTGGCCACCAACATCCACAGCGGCCGTATTAAGGAGATGCTCGACAAGAAGGAGGCCGGCGAGGCCACCAAGATCGTCGGTTCGTTCTGCGTCTACGTGCCCGAGGAGATTGTTCTCGCCTGCGACGGTATCCCCGTGGGCCTGTGCTCGGGTGCCGATTGGGCAACCGATAAGGTCGAGGAGCATCTGCCGCGCAACACCTGTCCGCTTATCAAGAGCTTTGCCGGCTTTAAGCTGGGCGAGGTCTGCCCCTACATTGAGTCGAGTGACCTAGTGGTAGGCGAGAACACCTGCGATGGCAAGAAGAAGGCCTACGAGTTTTTTGCAACGCAAAAGAACATGTACGTCATGGGTATTCCCAACGTACACGACGAGTCGACGCTCGTGACCTGGAAGGCCGAGGTCAAGAAGCTCGCCGCCAAGATCGAGGACGAGTGCGGCGTCAAGATTACGCCCGAGCGTCTGAAGGCTGCCATCCACGCCGTCAATGAGAAGCGTCGCGCCCTGCAGCGCCTCGCTGCGACCCGCGCTGCCGACCCTGCGCCCATCAGCGGTCTCGATAGCCTGCTGACCGTTCAGGCCGCCTTTATGGACGACATGCCGCGTCTGACCGGAGCCATCAACGAGATGGCCGCCGAGTGCGAGCAGCGCGTTGAGGCTGGCGAGGGTGTGGCGCCCAAGGGCACCAAGCGCATCCTGTACACCGGTACGCCCATGGCCGTGCCCAACTGGAAGCTGTTCAACCTCATCGAGAAGGCCGGCGGCGTGGTGGTAGGCGAGGAATCCTGCACGGGTTCACGCTACTACAAGGACCTGGTCGACGAATCCGGTGAGACGGTTGACGAGATGCTCGATGCCATCGCCGAGCGCTACTTTAAGATCAATTGCGCCGTCTTTACGCCCAACGACCAGCGTATGAAGGACATTGTCCAGATGGCCAAGGACCTTCACGCCGACGGCATCGTGGATGTGGCGCTGCAGTTCTGCACGCTCTACGAGATGGAGTCGTTTGCCGTGGAGAAGGCCGCCGAGGAGGCCGGCATTCCGTTTATGCACATCACGACCGACTACGCCGGTGAGGATGCAGGCCAACTGCAAACCAGGATCGAGGCTTTCTTGGAAACCATTTAGGGCTATCCGTCTCGGCGGCTTCCCCAGGCACCCGATCTTGCCGTTCAAACCGTCGCTTGCGTACCAGAAGTACGCGGCGCTCCTCTTTCACGGCAACCTCGGGCACCTGGGAAAGCCGTTTCCTTGGTTGGTTAAAAGGTCTGTTAAGGAGTTATATGTCGGAAAATACTGAGCAGCCGTTGCCGCGCACGTTTGAGGAGTTCAACGAGCAACGCAAGGCGGCGTTTATTCGCGTTAAGGATTATAAGCAGGCGGGTAATCGCCTGGTCGGCTTTTTGTGCAGCTATACGCCGCTCGAGATTATCGATGCCGCGGGCGCTGCAAGTGTGGCCTTGTGCGGCACATCCGACGAGGTGATTCCCGAGGCCGAGAAGGCGCTGCCGGCAAATCTGTGTCCGCTCATCAAGTCGACGTACGGCTTTGCCTACTCGCAAAAGTGCCCGTTTACGTACTTTAGCGACATGATCATCGGCGAGACCACCTGCGACGGCAAGAAGAAGATGTACGAACTGCTCAACGAGCTCAAGCGCACGCACATTCTGCATCTTCCGCAGGGTCGCGATCGCGCCTACGAGCGTGAAGGCTGGTACGAGGAGTGCCGCCTGCTCAAGGAGGAGCTCGAGGGCTTCTACGGCATCACGATTACCGACGATAACCTGCGCGCTGCCGTCCGTCGTCGCAACCGCTTGCGTGCGGCCCAGCTCGAGATGTTTGCGCTGCAGGCTAACCAGCCGGCGGCCATGAGCGGCGTCGACCTGATGAGCACCATGTTTGCCGGTACGTTCAGCTTTGATATCGAGGCCTATACGCAGCAGCTGGAGCAAAAGGTTGCCAAGCTGCGCGAGGCCTACGACGCAGGCGAGCGCCCGGTTGCGGCGGATGCCAAGCGCATTCTGATCACTGGTTGCCCGGTGGGCGGCGTGATCAACAAGATCGGTCGCACCATCGAGTCCAATGGCGGCGTGGTTGTGTGCATGGACGACTGCTCGGGCGAGCGTACGGCGGCCATGATGATCGACCCGGAGGCTCCCGATATCCTACGCGCCATCGCCGACCGATACCTGGACATCAACTGCTCGGTCATGACGCCCAACGACGGTCGTATGGAAAATACGCTGGCCATGTGCGAGAAGTACCACGTCGATGGCGTAGTGGAGAGCGTGCTGCAGGCGTGCCACACCTTTAACGTGGAGAGTGCGCGCATGCAGGAGGCCGTCGAGGGTGCGGGTATTCCGTATATGAAGATCGAGACCGACTACAGCAACGGCGACATGGGCCAAATCGAGACCCGCATCGCCGCCTTTATCGAAACCCTCTGACATCTGAGGCGCCCGACCTTCCGGCTCCAACCCTCCTCGCGTACCTTGAGTACGCTTCGTCGGGCTTGTCGCTCGGAATCTCGGGCACCTCAGACGCCAGAGGGCCGTTGTTGCAGCAGTGTCTGATCGTTTGATTTTCTTGCTGATTAGGAGAGAGCCATGATAGGGATCGGGATCGATATCGGGTCTACGGCGGCTAAGGCTGCCGTGGTCGATGGGGAGGGTTCGGTGGCGTGGACGTGCGTGCAGCCCACCGGGTTCTCCTCGGTCGATGCTTCCGAGCGGCTGCGCGAGGCACTGGCAGCGGCCGGCTATGACGTGTGCGCCGACGATGTTCGCGTGGTCGCGACTGGCTACGGCCGTGTCGCCGTGCCCTATGCGCACAAGGTCGTGACCGAGATCACCTGCCACGGCACCGGTGCCGTGCGCCTGTTTGGCGACCATGGCACCGTGATCGACGTGGGTGGTCAGGACACCAAAGTCATACAGATCAAGGGCGGTCGCGTGGTCAAGTTCGCCATGAACGACAAGTGCGCTGCCGGCACGGGGCGCTTTTTGGAGATCATGGCCGACCGCCTAGGCATTTCCCAGCAGCAGATGGCCGACCTGGCGCGTTCCGGCGAGCCTACCAAGATCAGCAGCATGTGCACGGTGTTTGCAGAAAGCGAGGTTATCAGCCTGATCGGTCGTGGCGAGCCGCGCGAGAACATTGCGCGCGGCGTGATCGAAAGCGTCGTGTCGCGCGTGGCGACTATGGCCGGGCAGGCGGCGGGTGCTCCGTACTACCTGACGGGAGGCCTGTGCGAGAACGCCTACGTTGTGGAGCGGTTGGGCGAGCTACTGGGGTCGCCGGTGAGCACCTCGCCCCAGGCTCGCTTTGCCGGTGCCATCGGCGCGGCGATTCGCGCACAGGCGCTCAATTAATGCATCCGCCTTGGGCTCGCATTCATGCGTATACTGAGAGAAAATGATTGACCGATGAGAGGAGGTATCGATGCCTGACGATCAGATTAAGCTCACGTCTATGACGGCCGCGAGCGGTTGAGCCGCTAAGTTGGCTCCTGGAGCCCTCGCCCAGGTCCTGGGCGACTTGCCCAATGTGCATAACGACAACCTACTCGTGGGGTTCGATACCTCCGACGATGCGAGCGTCTTCCGCGTTGGCGATAACCTGGGCCTCGTGCAGTCCATCGACTTCTTCCCGCCGATGGTCGACGACCCGTTCATGTTTGGCCAGATCGCTGCGGCCAACTCGCTGTCGGACATCTACGCCATGGGCGGGCGGCCGAGCCATGCCATGAACCTGCTCTGCATACCCAGTTGCCTGGGTGTTGAGGTTGCCGGCAAGATTTTGGCGGGTGGCGCCGACAAGTGCGTCGAGGCCGGCTGCGCCATCGCGGGCGGCCACACCATCAACGACGACGAGCCCAAGTACGGCCTGTCCGTGAGCGGCTTTGTCGCGCTCGACCGCATGCTCGCCAACAGCGGCGCGCACGTGGGCGATGTCCTGCTGCTGACCAAGGCGATCGGCTCGGGCATCATCACCACGGCCATTAAGGGCGAGCTCATCGAGCAGGACGAGGCCGCAGCCATGTTTGACTCGATGCGCACCCTCAACGAGGCACCGATTCGTCTGGCCGAGGGACTTGAGTTTCACGGCTGCACCGATGTCACGGGCTTTGGCCTGATCGGGCACGCGTGCGAGATGGCCGAGGGCTCGGGCGTGCAGATTGAGCTTGCGTCGGAGGCGGTGCCGCTCTTTGACCAGGTGCTCGACATGGCGCGTCTGGGCATTATCCCCGCCGGCGCCTACCGCAACCAGGACTTTTTTGGTCCGCGCGTGACGGCCGACGATGGCCTGGAGCCGGGCATGTTGGATGCGCTGTACGATCCGCAGACCTCGGGTGGCTTGCTCATCGCGGCGCCTGCTGCCGATGTGGATGAGCTCGCGCGTCGTCTGCATGCCGAGGGGTGCATCGCTGCCGTTGTTGGGCGCGTGTGCGAGGCGGAGCCGGGCGGTCCTGCCGTCCGCGTTGTTCGCTAGCCCGCACGTTTATGTAACTGTTTACCGTTCTCTAGAACGGTTCTTTCGAAAGGAATTTACTATGTCTACCAAGATTGAAGTCAATGCCATGGGCGATGCCTGCCCGCTGCCCGTCGTCAAGACGCTCAAGGCCCTCAAGCAGCTCGATGGCGAGGGCGCTGTCGTGACCTCGGTCGACAACGAGACGGCCGTCAAGAACATCTC
>CAJLJQ010000037.1:0-18720 GCA_905207015.1 uncultured Collinsella sp.
GCCGGATAAAATGCGGCTTGTGGGTGGTGGGGAATTCCAGCAGCAGATAAGCGGTCCCAACAACAAGCAGCGCAGCTTCACCTTTAGCATCTATAACTATTTGCTGAGCAACAGCAACTTCTGCAACGATAAAAACGTGACGTATACCTTGACGGTCGAGGGGTATGGGCTCGATGGTGCCACGTGGAGCTATGCGCCCCAACCCGCCGGAAACGTCAAGCTTCCGGAGAATCAGCCTACCAAGAACGATTACACCGTGACCTTTCCTGAGGACAAGTTGGGACATGCCTACTTTGTGATTAAGGCCATGGTTGTTTCGAAGGAGAGCCCCGGCACCGAGCTCACCTGTCTGGCGGCGAAAGTCGTGCCGTCAAAGAAGGCCGAGGTCAAAACCGCTGCGGTTGAGGGCGCGCTGGTTGATGAGGCTGGCAAGTTTGCTGATTACGCTGCGTACAACTACCGTGTGACGGTTACGGGCGCACCGGCAAACGTCACGCTCACGTGGGGGGAGAACGTGGAGATCGATCCGTTCTTCGAGACCAACCATGGTGTGACGGCGGATAAAACAAATCACACGGTTACGTTCACCATGGAGCCTGGCTCGATGATCGTCAACTTTTACCGAGCGGACGGCAAGACGCCCGGTGACTGGGGTGACCTGGGCATTAGGGTGAGCGGAACTACCCTGACGGGCACGACGGAGACTCAATAACTCTGGAAGCAGAGTTTTTAGGATAAGAGGTACGGAATCGATGAGAACGGCAAAGCGCATACTCGCAGAGTTCATGACGGTGGTCATGGTGCTCCAGGCATGTTCGCCCACGGTCGCCGCCGTGGCGGCAGGCTGGCAGAACATCTCGAGCGAGATTGCCACCGCGGCTGCGGAGGCATCGGACGCAGCCGAGAGCGGCGAGACCAAGAGCGATGTCACGACCGGGTCTGGGTCGAGTGATACCGGCGCCGAAAGCGACAGTGCTGGGGATGACGCGGCGAAGGATGACGCGGCGAAGGATGACGCTGCAGCAGGCGATACCACCGATAACGCTACGGGTTCCGATTCCACGGGCGACCAGACGGAAGGCGACGATGCCGCTGACGATGCCGCCGCTGACGACGCCGAGCAAGATGCCGATGATGCGACTTCGGAGGACGCTGAGGACCAGGCGGGTGCGACGATTACAAATCTCGATGAGCTTGTCGAGCTGCTCGAGGCGAACGGCGCGGAAAACATCGTACGCAAAGACGACAGGAGCGGAATCCGAAGCCTTGATGTCAAGTCGTCGGAGGCGTTCGCCGTCCTGTCTAACGCCGACGCTTCGCTTTACTATGATGCGCAGATCAAGGTTATCATCACGGGCGATGCGAAGCTCACCGAGTCGGCTAAGAACGGCATGTCTTTCCAGGGCCTTGGCAGTGATGAGCATCCGTTTGAAGGCAAAATCTATAGGTCGTTGAATGGCGTTGATAGCCCTGTTGAGCTTACGTCTAACCGGACGGTTTTCAATAACTTCAAACTGACTGACCAAAACAATACGGTCAAGATAAAGTGGATAGGCGCAACTACCTATAGCGCGCCGATGGTCGCTACGAAGGTCAGCGGTGGGGGCAAGACGCTCAACGCTGTGGTCAACATCGCAGATCCCGTAGGTACCGGCGGGACGGATACGACTTCCGCTCTGACGGCGCCCCTTTTGGGTGAGGCGATGGGTGACCTTACTACAGAGGTCACCTATGGCCCTGCCGGTTCTCTCGAGAAGCTCAACGTAAATGCAGCGGGAAACATCGGTCTTTTAGCGAATACAGTCAAGAGCGGAACCTTTACGGTGGGGTCTGTTAAGTTTCCCGCTAGCCTTGCCGCGGGCGGTGTCGTCGAGACGAGCTCCGGTAATGCCGGTCTGCTCGTAGGCACGGTCGAGGATGGCGCGACTTTGAACGTCGGCACCCTTAATGTTCCCGCTGCTACCGTTCAGTCTGCAAGCGGTTCCGCCGGTGGTGTCGCAGGTCTCGTCGGTTCGAACACAGGCGCCACAGTCAACGTCACGGAGGCTCTCGACCTGCACATGCTCACCGTCAAGGGCACCACCGCCAGTGGCGGCTTCATCGGTAAGGCGACCAGGCTCGCGCTGGGCGCGGACAACAAGAAGTTCACCTGTCCCGCCAACGTCGGCGATGCGAACAGCAAAAGTTCCGGCGGCTTCATCGGCGACGTTAGTTTTGCCGGCCCGGTCGAGTTTGCCAACAACGACCAAATCGATACGGGCGAGGGCGTGAATCTTGGCCAAAGTGGGGACACGGGCGCGGGCGGCGTGTTCGGTCTCCTGGACACAACGAACGGCGATGTCGCAATATCAGGTGGCTCGTATACTAGCAAACTGGTGACGGGCTCCAGCTCCATCTATGGCGGTCTGGTCGGTAGAGTTCAGGATGTGACCAACACAGAGAAGTCGAACAACACCCTTCATATAAAGACGGGTGCCGCGGGCAACCGCTGTTCGGTTGATACTACATGCAGCGTCGCGCCGCGACTGGCAGGAGGCCTGGTCGGCTGGGTGGCAAAGAGCAACAATACTGGAGGCGTTGTAATCGTTGACGGCGCGGACGTCACGTGCCATTCTCCAAAAGCCAATGGAAAGAACTGCGGGTTTGGCGGTGTTGTTGGCGCCTTGGATAGCGGCTATAGCGTGGGCGGGCGTTCGCGTTTTGGAATTCTGGACTGCGGGGACGTTCGCGTTGAAACTGATAAAAACGAATCAATCGCATGTGGTGCCGGAATTGTGGGTTCGGCATGGAACGGCGTCTTGCGCTTGCGTGGGACTACCGATTTATCCGATTGCAAGCTCGAGGCCAACGGTAATACCAGCCAAATTCTTAGATCCTTGGATGGATGCGCCCCATTGGTGTTTGCTCTAGGTTCAGGCTCGGATGCTGAGGCAACGAACGATAATTATTGGCTTTACAAACGTCCTGCTGCGGCGAGGATCGATGACCTGACCTATAACCAGGTTATCCGCCTGACCGGAGAGGAGGGCAAGCTCAGCAAGGATCTTATTAAACTTGATGAAAGCACCTTTTATCAGCCGTTGTGCAATCTGAGTGGTGCTCCAGATGCTGGCAGCAGTGCTGGCTACTCTTGGGGTTATCAGCTACGGTCCCAAAATGGTGACGGGAAGTCGGGTACATACCTCATTAATGATGCGGATACATTCGCATGCATTGCCATGACGGTCCAAACGAACGGCTACTTTGGCGGTGTATTCGGCATCGGCACGGCTAATATTACGAGCTGGTATGGTAATAGTGGGAATGCTATCTCAATTACTTCCGACATTGACCTGCGAGGTACAGGCCTTGAAGGTCTTGCATGTGATGGGTCCGGGCAAGTTAATGCCTTCGTAGGGGCTGTCGAGGGCACCGTTACCTTGGCGATTGGCGAACCTTACGGTACGCGCAACGGCAATGCGCTTGGCGCAAACGATTCGACTGAAGGCAACGGCAAGATTTACCGGCACAGCCGTCTGGGCCTCTTTGCCGCTATCGGCGGTGGCGCGACGGTGAATAACCTCACCGTCGATGGCGTTATGAAGTTCGATAACGGCTTAGGCGTCGACGCTGGCTCGCTTGCGGCAACTATCACTGGCAAGACAACGCTCAGCGGCGTTACGTGCAAGCCGAAAATCACCTGCGATGATACGTTCGGCAACGATGTCAACATTGGCGGCATTGCTGGTAGCGTGAGGGGTGGTGGAACCGTTACTTTCGGCAGCAGCAACATAAGTGGCAGCACGAAGGCGCAAGCGACCGTCAAAACGGGCGCTACCCTCAACGGCAACACGCGCATTGGCGGCGCTATCGGTTATGTGGCGGACGTTGTCGCTATCGTCAACGTGACGAGTCTCGAGGTCGGTGACGCGACCGCGAGCGAAAATGCGATTACCGCGGGCGACAGCGCGAGCAATAAGAAATCCCAGATTGGCGGCCTTATCGGCTGCATCACTCAGGGCACCGCGGCGAATACGACCAACGTCAACATCACAGGACTTACGTTCAATTCGTTCAGCATGACCGTTGGCAAGAACGGTGACGCGAAGAACGGCGCTGGCGGTCTTTTGGGCTACAGCTGGGGCAATACGGTTGTCACCATCGGGGATAGCGCAAACACCAGCGACAGCACGTATGCTCTCAAGACGAACAACGCTTCCATAACAGCAAACAGCTCAGGTGAACTCGGCGGGCTCGTATATGCAGCCAGCGGTCACTGGGTTATCAACAACTATGCCATCGATCTTTCTGGTGCAACCATCAATGCCGAGAGCGCTACAACGCTTGGTCTGCTCATCGGTCGAGGCGGTAGGACGGAGAATTCCACAACATATGGAGTGGAAACTTATAGCGGCTTGTATCTGGAGAACAAGGCGGGTTGGGACACTGCATATAAGGTCAATGGTGTTGCTGCGGGCAATGGCGTGAAAATCAACAACACGGCAATCAAAAGCAACGACAATGCTACTTCGTTTGATGAATGGGTCGGCAACAGCACGAGGCCTGCCTATGGAAATAAAGACGCCAGCAAACTCATGGACGGCGAATGGAATGTCGTCGTTTCGCTTCATACCAAAGACGGCGTTAATGACGGCAAGCTCGACATGAGCGGAGAGCCGGGAAACGACAACAGCTATCGCAACCGTTCCGATTTCGGCAAGAACCACAACACGAATGCCTGGACGAGGTATTACTACAACCTCGACAAAGCCTATGCGGCACTTGGGCAAGGCAGCTCCAAAATTAGCAAAATCGATACGGCGGAAAAGCTGCTCTTATGGTCTGCTTATCGCTATGCTCCAGCCGCAATTCGCTCGATGATTGTGCCGCAAGCGTTCAACGACGCCGTGGCCATCGGCGGCGAAAGCGGCAGAAGCGTCGAAATTGATTTGACGGGCTATAGTTACTATCCCACCCAGCCGAACGGAAAGGTGACGGTTGGTAATGCGACCATCACCTTCCATTACTCCGACATCAAGGCCGAGCAGAAAAGCAACAAGCTGAACTCTGCTGCTACCCAGCACGAGAACATGCACTGCGGTCTTTTCCGAACGGTGGCAAATGGCGATCTTACGGTGAATGCCGTCACTTTGGGTGGCACTGTTGGGCCCGTTGTCAATGACGGGAGAAGCAAGAATGATATTGCCGCCGCGGGTGGAAGCTCTTCGGGCGCGCTGGTGTGTCGCTACGTGTATGGGTCTAACAATGGCACGACCACCACTATTAGAAAAATCTCGATTGATGGCCTTACGCTCAACAATTTGACCGTCGATGGCGCTAGTGAGGCCACGGGCGCTGATGCTTATATGCCTCTGCTTATAAACGAGATGCAGACGTACGTGAACCTGAGCGCGAAGAACATCACGGCTACGGGATACGGCCGCAACACCAAGGTGGCAACCTCACTTTTTGGAAGACTGGGCGTGGGTTCGAGTGCCGACCAGGTTACGGCGACGTTTGGTACCATCAACGTGCCGAGTGCTACGAACAACGCCATCTTTACCCGTGCAAGCTTGCTTGAGAGCTTTGGCTACGGCGAGGGGAAGACCGGCTCGGCGGTGTATACCTTTATAAAGGATGACCAGACAAACGATAAGGTCACATTCGGCAGCGAGATCGACTCGAAGGGCGAATACTCTGGTAAGCAACTCTGGTACTACAACGAGAGCACCTATGGGACCCGCGCTGGCCTCGTCACCGTTGACAACAAAGAGGCAAATGCGGATACTCCGCAATTCGGTGGTTATCTCCCGTATGTGAAAAAGGGCAATGTCAACGAAAACAAAGTCCAATACCATGAAATCAAAGTTAACCAGCGCGTGCCCAAGCTTACGACAGGCTGCGGCACCTATGGTGATCCCTATACCATAACCAAGGCAACGGAGCTCAACACGGTTGCTGAGTACATCAATACTCAGAATCCAAGCGACGGCTGGGAAGTTACGATTGCGGCCGATCAGGAAACGCTATGCCAGCGCCGCTCGTCCAGCAAGGATGCTAGTAATGAAGTGACGTACGTCTACAAGCAGGCGAGCAAAACATGGGTGAGAATGATCGGGAACGACATCGACCCCAATGACACGCTTGACGATACGACGATGCACAGCTATCTCCAGAGTGCCTACTACAGCATCGAGCCGGAGAACGACAAGGGGGAAAGCACTGACACGCTTGAGCTGGACGCTGCCGTTTTTCAGGGCTTGGGTAATAAAGATTACCCGTTCCGTGGCGTTATCGTTGGTAATCTGAGGGGCTCGTCGCAGGCAGCTACGCAGGCGACTATCAAGATCCACAACTCCAAGGACACAGGTGCGCTTTCTGGGTTGATCCCGTATAGCTACGGTAGCGTTGTGAGTAATCTGAACATTGAATACTCGGGCAAGGCGGCCTCTATTGCACATAAGAATAAAGACGCCTCTGGCGTGCCGGGCGCGTTTTTTGGCGGCGTGATCGGTTGCATCATGGGCGGTGACAATATCATCGATGGCGTGTCGGTGAAAGCGTCTGGCGGCTTTAGCGTTGCTGGGGCAGCAGGCGATAATGGCGGCGCGCACCTTGTGCCCGTTGGCGGCTACGTTGGTGCTGTTGCGGGTGGCGGCGTCATCTTCCGCAACTCTTCCCGCGGCGACGGTGCCCTTAACGACTGGCATAGCGCTGGCGCTTCTCTCTACGACAACCCATATGTTGGCCGCGTGATCGACGGCTATGCGTTCAGCGAGCTTACCGATGATAAGAGTCTCGACAACACTGATCGTAACTACAAGGTGAACAATCTGGATACTTCGAAGACGGGGTGCATCAAGACGGATGCGACGCAGGGCCGCTATAGGGGAGACGACGCCAATAGCTCTGCGATAACCACAACCGTCAATGACTCGCAGGGACTGCTCGTACTCTCGGCCATCATCAGCAGCGGTGCGGCCGGCGGTTCGGCGAATACGAATACCACGAACGATGCGTATGGAACGTATGCGGGCTCGCGTGCCTACATGGGCGGCAACAACGCAAAGGGAGTGTACCAATTCGGCAACAAGCAATACGGCAAAGTTCGCAACGCGAGCTATACACATGTTGGAAGGCCGGCGAGTGCCGCTGAAGACTT
This sequence comes from uncultured Collinsella sp., assembly GCA_905207015.1. GTDB lineage: Bacteria > Actinomycetota > Coriobacteriia > Coriobacteriales > Coriobacteriaceae > Collinsella. Next base: position 7,142 of record CAJLJQ010000037.1, read on the forward strand.
TGCTAATGCGATAAGCGATGACATGAAAAGCCCCGGTATCCAGTTAGAGGGTAACGCGCTTGGCTACGCAGGCGATGGCTCGGGCGTTAACTCCCCCTACCTAGTAAAGAAATACGCAACGTGGCAGACGGGTAACATCTGCGCCGCGCAGGTCTCGGGAATGGATTTGCAGTTCAAAGCGGGTGAAACCTACGACATGACTACTTATGGCACGGGTTACACGGGTCTTTCGGGCCGCTACTACTCAAACGCATGCGCATCCGGTAAGGGCGCCGACCGCGATCGCATCGTGCCGCTTGTTGCGTGCATCAACGGTAACGGTGCAACAATTAAGGTCGGTAGCAAAGAGGCCAGCAAGGTATATGGGGTCACGGAGTACGCCGATGATAATTACAAACTCACCGGAGTGGGCGCTCTCTTTGGTACCGTAACGTATACCTCGACCAACGTGTTGGATAGCATCGGCACTCCGGCAACGGACGGCGCTGCTGCTACGGGCAACGGCGGCTATACCGTCCAGAACCTAAAGTTCGATGACTGCAATATTTCTCTTACGTATATCAATGCAGCCGGCGCCTCCAGTGGTGCGGGTAATGAGCAGGTTGGCGTCGGTCTGCTTGCGGGTACTACGGCGAACGCGAGCTCGCTGGCAGATTACGGCAAATATGCAGGAATTACCACGAATAGCTGCAGGGTGAATGGCCCCAATAACGTTGGCGGATTGCTCGGCGCATCCGGCTATGGTAGCCGCAGGACTGATAAAGATACAACTTTGCTGGTGAATCGTAACGACACCTCAAATTCGAACACGCGCTATTCTCCGGTCAAGCTTTACGATTGCTCTTATAGCAACATGGACATTTCTGGCGTGCAAAACGTCGGCGGCTTCGTCGGCAAGCTGAACCAAAATTCCGCTGGTGGCGTTTGGGCAAAAACGAATATGCCTATTGCCGAGAGTTCCACAATTATGTCAACTGCTGCCAGCGCAAGGACCGGCGGTATCGTGGGTCTTGCCGGAGGTGGTTTCCTGGTGAACACCGATGACGCTGGAACGCCTTCGCAGGGTGCCGGAAAGGCGGAGATCAGCAATGTCACGCTTCAGCCGGCAGCATCGAGCGCGACCGAGGGGACCGGCGGCCTTATCGGAAGGTCCGAAAATGGAATCGTGTCTGTCTACAATCTGTGCATCCATGGCGACGTGCAGAATAAAACGGTATTTGGTGTTAGAGGATCGAATAATCTTAAGTACGTTGCTGGTGCAGTCGGCGAAGCAGCTTCGGGCGGTGCATTTAAGTTCGATAGCTGTGTAATAAAAGACATCTATCTTGGTGCTCGTGAGTGCTCTGCCGGTTTAATCGGTGATCTGAAAGGTGGGTGTGCCCTCGAGGTCAAGAATTCAACTATCACTGGACTGGTCGTCGATGGTTCGTATTCTGGTGGTGTTGTTGGCTCGATCGGTAACACGGCGAACTCTGTCACGCTTTTGAACTCGACCATTGGCGAGAATAACTTTACCGGTAGCAAGAACGCTGCATGGAACTCATCGCTGGGAAGTTGTTCTGGTGGCGTGTCTGGCGATGGCCGTGGCTCATTTAGGCTCGTAAATGTGCTCATGGATCGCAATATCTTTGGGGCGCAAACTAGCCAGGGCTATTTGTTCGGAAATAGTTCATCCGCTGATCTCGTCAACGTTTTTGTCGCAGGAATTGCCATTAGACCAAACAGTGCGAGTGAATCGCTCAAGCTGATGCGCAATTCTTCCGGCACCGACGACCTTAAAAAAGTGAACAAAAAGTCATACATCGCATTTGCTGCCTATGAAGACAAGCTTTCCGATGCCAAGGGCGCGACACTGTATGGTAACGATGCTGCGAACGGCAATGTGACGGTGGCCGTTTCGCCCTACGTCACGACGAGTCCGACGAGTGGCCTTGTTGTGCGCGCCTCCGATGCTGACACGGCCGGCCGTTATCTGTTCGGCGACGGCATGAACGTTGGCCTTGCCACGGCCATCCAGAATCCGTCGAGCCCCGGCGTTGCCAACCGTTATACCTACACCAACATCGGCGGCATCAATGACGATGGCGCCTATCAAAATACGTCGAGCTATAACGCCAAATCCGTGGCGAGCATGTTCAATGCGAATAACGATGCAAGCGACAGCAAGGTTGCAACGGATTTTCCCGTTTTGGTGATCTCGGGTACCGATAATACGACGGCCAAGAGCTATCTAAACATCATCACGAACGGCGGCTTCTCTGACGCTTGCAGATTGAATAACGAGAATGGCACCAATCCGCACGTGACGGCCAAAGCAGATGTTTTCCAACTCAAGGATGGTGTGTTCGTTAAGGACGATGACGCGTCGAACAATCCCACGCTTCGCGTAGTGAACAACGGCAAGAACAATATGTCGTTTAGCCCAAGCTCCGATTGGGACAACGGCAAGGGCCGCTTTACGCTCCTGACCGTTACCTTTACCGAGGCGGGTCAGAGCTACAACGTTCAGGTGCCGATCGTCGTTAAGCGCAAGCTCGAGATTGATTTCGCTGCAACGTATGATTACGGCATCAAATTTAAAGAAAAAGACTACGCTAACCTTGGAAAAGATGCACACGTGCTTACGAGCTTTGGCGAGCCGATGACGGGTCTGCTTACCTGGACATACAATTCTGCCAATGGGAAGGAAGTCGACTTTGGCTGGGACAGCTATATGGCTGCTGGCGGCTCGATGAAGGGGCTCGGTAAGAGCATCCTCTTCAATGGTGCCGACGGAAGGTTGCCCCAGGGCACCCAGCTTACGCTCATCGATGCGAACGTTGACGGCCGGGCCGGTGGCAGAGAGTATCACTATACGGTGGGCGAAGGCGGAGCAACGAGCGTTTCCCTGAGCGGAAACGACGGCTTTAAGGATTCTGCGGGCAATCCATATCAGGAGCGATGGCTGAGCGAGATTTTGGATGTGTCGGCCACACAGGATGGCGCCGGCACATGGACCGTGTGTGATAACGAGGCAGAGGCGACCGCTAAAGCGAAACTCGATGGCAAGTGGACGCTGTTTAAGGTTGCGGGTGCTGACGTTCCCAGCAACAGCCGCTATACGCTAAAGGTACCTAAGGAGAAGGATACCGGCAGAGAGAAGCGTGCATCGGAGAGCGTCTACCTAGTTGTCAACGTGCCCAAGTCGGGCGACGGCGTGACGCAAGCTAGTATCAACGGTTTTACGGCTTCGTCTATTGACTCGAATTCTTCGGGTGGCCGCATATCTTGGAATCTGCATCACGTCTTGCGCACCGGTGGCGACGATAATCAAAACGGTACGGCATCGACATACAGCATCTTGTCCAATTACGGACAGGAAGTTAACGACGGGAAGCCGGAGGCGCGCACTCCGGTTTCGAAGTCGACGGACGGCGCCGCCTACGTTCTTTCTCTTGACGTTACCGACACGATTACGTTTAACCCAAGTCAGAGCTATGCTGACTCGGACTCTTTGTTCTATCAGCTCGATACGTCACTGTGCAAGTATGGCGCCAACAATACCCTGACGGGGGTGAGTAGTTTCCCGAGCGGAACCTCGGCGATCGCTAAATTCTATGTTGCCATCGACAATCAGAACTATAAGTGGGATGGCGAAGACTGGGCGAAGTGTGATTCTTCGACGCCTGCGTTCACGCAGACCGTGACGGATACGGGCGATGACTCGCTGAAGCTCAAGCTCGATTGTGACCTCGCCAGAATCCGCAAGCGTGCAACGGGCGGATCCTTTACCGTGCGCACGGCTGTGGAAGAGATTCGCCTTACGCCGGACGGCTGCAACAAGGTCATCTCCCTGTCCAAGCAGTCTGGCGAGGACGCCTGTACCAAGATGTCCTATACCGCCAAGCTTTCGACGCGTAAGGAAGGCCTTAATACCTCGAGCCTGACGCAGACGAAGCGCGGTAACGTCGGGTACTATCGCATGGACACGGGTGATACGACCATTACGCTTTCTGCGCCAGATAAGTCGCAGCTTGGTATTAACGTGGACGACCTGCGTCCGATCGCGAATGGCACGATTGGTCTGGGTGCCACGTATGAACTGGGTGGACTCAGCAACGCCGCCGAGGCAATTGCGAACGCAGACTCTGTTGTGTACACGCTCGCGCTTCAGCGCCGCGGAACCGACGGCACGTATGAGAGCGTAACGGATGATATCTCCAACTACGTAACAGTGACGGAGAGTAAGCTTGCCGCGGTCGCTCCCTCCGGTAGCACGATCACCTTCACTGACTCGAAGGAGAACGGCAAGTTCAAAACGAAGAACGGTAATACGACGTTTAGCCTGCCCTTTACCGTTAAGGTCAACACGCAGGTTGAACAGCGTGAGCAGTTCTACGCGAACTATCGTCTGGTGATGACAGCGAGCTTGGTCAAGGGTGACGTGGCGAGCGCAAAGCCTCAATCGCCCGACTATGTGACCTACACGCTCACGAGGGTGAACCTCAACGGCATCGACCACTAGTTCCGAAGCCAACTGGCTTCGCAAAGGGGGCGGCAACCACCCGGTTGCCGCCCCCTTTCTAGTCTGCGCGATTCCAGTCTTGGACTCCGCTGGACAGTTAGTTCAGATACGTATAATTCCAGACCGCAGCAGGCGCATCCGGCGCTCGTTTTGGGGAAGAAAGGGGCTCAAAACTAGGATTCGGTAGCTATCTGGGCTCGATTTGCGTGCAATGAGTCGCCAAAGAACCCTCTCCGGGGACCATAGCGCAGCTTTATCAGCATAGAAAAATACGTATCTGAACTAACTGTCCAGCCGCCGTTGGAGAAAGGTGTTTTAGCTCTCCCGACCCCTCCACCAGGCTTTCCAACTTCCCACTTAACTTAACACTTAAGGTGGAAAGCTGGGTAGAAAGCTGGAAAGTTAAGTGGAAAGCTGGAATGTTAAGTGGAAAGCTGGAAAGTACGCGGAAGACTGACATGCTAGCCCAGAGGCTAGAGGGGTTAATAATTATGAAGACCATACCAAGCGAAACAAAAAGATACCAATCTGGTTGGTAAAACACGCTCAATGAGCTGCGAGCTAACTAGCTGTGTAAATTAAATGTAAAGAACTGTCGCAAATAAATGGCAAATGCCCAGATAACGCCGCGTCTATTTTAATTAACTGCTTTGAGCAAACAGTAAAATGCTACTATCTAACTTGCACGTAAGAAAGCAGATTAACGGTTAAGGCTAAGAAGTGGCAGGTATGTCGGAAGCAACTAGGACTCGCACGCATGCGCCCGAGGTTAGGCAGCGCGCCGTCGAGATCCTCCAAGAGGGGGTCGGTCATCGCGCCCTCGCCGCGGAGCTTGGCATTCCCCAGGCCACGGCTCGTCAGTGGGCCCGCGCGTATGCCGTAGGCGGTGCCGACGCCGTTCTCAACGCCGGTTCGCATCATCACACCTATTCGTACGAAGTTAAGCTCGCCGTGGTCAAGGACCGCTTGGAAAACGGCTTAACGGTTCGCGAGGCCATGATCAAGCACAAGATTCCCAGCGAGTCTTCGGTCAAGGCTTGGTGCCGCCAGTATCGCGAGAGCGGTGAGTCCGCGCTGGTTGATAAGCCGCGCGGTCGCAAGCCGCGCGTTAAAAAGGCGGAATAGCGAACGGGATGGTGCGCCCACAGGGGCGCATTTTTCTTGCCGCGCCAACTTTTTGGACCGTCGTGAGCCTACTGGAACATCCTCCAAAGTGGTTAATAAACCGCGCGCAGTGGCCCGTGCGCCCGCCGCCGCGATAGGGGGAGCGTCGCCTCTCTGCTCCAAAGCGGACAGACTCCTTACCCCGTACGCCTAAAACTCCCCAGTTGACCGAAAACCCGCCGTCGCTACTCCTCAACTGAGCTATAACGTTAAACAATTGCAGCGTTTTTGCATGGGGGAGTGATGGTATGACGCTACTGTATTTCCTTACCCTGTTTCCGCTGGTACCGGCGCTGGGCATGCTGCTCGCGCGCGGTGACCGCGCCCGCGATGCGGTAGGGCTTGTAGGCTCCGGCATTATTATGGCGGTGACAGTTGTAGTCGCCGTCATGTTTTTTGGCACGGGTCCTCAGAGCTTCGGGGTGGCACCGGGCACCTCGCATGTGCTCTCGATCATCAGCTCCGTCATCGACGTGATCCTGTGCGCCGTCATCCTGTACAACGCGCGTAAATATAAGAGCACGCTCACCACGGTGCTCGGCGTGGTGCAGCTGGTGGGCTCGCTCGCCTTTGCAGCTATGACGCTGCCCGCGACCGAAGCCGTCACGGCAACGCCGCTCTACCTGGATTACATGAGTGTGATCATGGTGCTTGCCGTCGGCATTGTCGGCAGCCTTATCTGCGTGTACGCCCTGGGCTACATGAAGGACTTCCAGGCCCACGACGAGCACGAGGCCGCGCTGCGCGGGCAGGCGGCGCCCGACCGACGCCCGCAGTTCCTGGCGCTTATGTTCCTGTTCCTCTCGGCCATGTTCGTCATCGTGACAAGCGACAACCTTGAGTGGCTGTTCTGTGGCTGGGAAATCACCACCGTGTGCTCGTTCCTCATGATTGGCTACACGCGCACGCCCGAGGCCATAAAAAACGCTTTCACCCAGATCATCCTCAACATGCTGGGCGGCATCGCGTTTTTGGCCGGACTCATATACCTGCACGTTAACGGCATGCCGCTGACCATCTCAGGCATGATCGAGCTTTCCGGCGCCGGAACCGCGCAATCCGCGCTGCTGGTCATGCCGGTCCTGTTGCTGTCGCTTGCCGCGCTCACCAAGGCCGCGCAGATGCCGTTCCACACTTGGCTGTTGGGTGCCATGGTTGCCCCCACGCCCACGAGCGCCCTGCTGCACTCGTCCACCATGGTCAAAGCCGGCGTGTTTTTGATGGTCAAGCTGAGCCCGCTCTATGCCATCTATCCCGTGACCGGCTTTATGGTCACGAGTGTGGGTGCCATCACGTTTTTGCTCGCTGCCCTCATGGCCATCTCGCAGAGCAACGCCAAACGCGTGCTCGCGTACTCCACCATCTCCAACTTGGGCCTTATCAGCGCCTGCCTGGGCGTCGGCGCGCCCGAGGCCGTGTGGGCCGCGATCTTCCTGATCCTGTTCCACACGGTGGCCAAGTCGCTGCTGTTCCTGTGCGTAGGCACGGCCGAGCATCATATCGGCAGCCGCAATATCGAGGACATGGACGGCATGTTCAGCCGCATGCCGCACCTGACGCGCCTGATGATGCTGGGCATTATGGGCATGTTCGTGGCCCCGTTTGGCATGCTCGTGTCCAAGTGGGGCGCCCTGGTGGCGTTTGCGCAGACCGGCAACGTGCTCATGATCATGGTGCTTGCCTTTGGCTCGGCCGCGACGTTCTTCTTCTGGGGCAAGTGGCTTGCCAAGCTTTCGGGCGTCGACCCCACGGCTCAAAACGTTGAGGTCAATGTCCATAAGACCGAATGGATGGCCCTCAACACCATCGCCGCGCTGCTGATTCTGTGCTGCGTGGCGTTCCCGGTTATCTCGAGCGGTCTGGTGTCGCCTTACTTGGCCATGGTGTTTGGCCGCGTGCCGTACGTTATTGGCAAGGATGCCATGTATCTGATGGTGGTTATCGTGGCTTTTATCGCCGTGGTGCTGCTGACTTCATTCCGCGTGAGCAACAAACCGCACGTAAACGTATATCTTTCGGGCGTGGGAACCGACAATTACCGCCATTTCCGCGGCTCGATGGGACACGAGGTGAAGGCCGAAAAGCGCAATTGGTACTCGGAGGACGCCCTTGGCGAGAAGCGTATTGGCCCCGCGGGTAGCGTCGTGTGCTGCAGCATTATCTTGTTTGCGCTGCTGTGTTGCGCGTGGATTGGGCCCGAGAGACTTGCCATGAGTGCGCCCTCGGTGCTGCGCGGTAAGTATTTTGAAGGTTCGGGTGTCGTGGGCATATTTATTGGTACCGTGGCGTTTGCCTTGATTGCGCCGCTTGTGGGTGGCCTGATCGACGGCCTTGACCGCAAGCTTTCGGCCCGCATGCAGGGCCGTGTGGGCCCGCGCCTGCTGCAACCGTTCTACGACGTTGCCAAGCTGCTGCGCAAGGCCCCTGCCAGCGTAAACACCATGGACGATACCTATATGGCGTGCGCGCTCATCTTTACCGTGGTGGGCGGCGGCATCTTTGTATCGGGCTCCAACACGCTGCTGTGCGCCTTTATGGTGACGCTCGCTGCGATCTTTGTGGTGCTGGCGTCCGCCTCGACGCAAAGCCCGTTTGCCCAGGTTGGCGCCGATCGTGAGTTGCTGCAGGTCATGAGTTACGAGCCCGCCGTTCTGCTGATGAGCGTGGGCCTGTACCTTGCCACCGACAGCTTTGATTCCATCGCCGTGACGGGGCAGTCGGCCCCCATCGTCGTGTACAGCGCGCCCATTTTCCTCGCGCTGCTCGCGGTGCTTACCATCAAGCTGCGCAAGTCGCCGTTCGATCTTTCGTACTCGCATCACGCGCATCAGGAGATCGTCCAGGGCGTCGCCACCGAGATGAGCGGTGGCACGCTGGCCAAGATGACCCTTATGCACTGGTGCGAGACCGTGCTGTTTTTGATGTGGGTGGGCATGTTCTTTGTTTGGGGCAACCCCGTGAGCTGGGTTGTAGCCCTGGTCGTGATGGCCGCGACGTACTTTGTCGAGGTGCTTATTGACAACACCTTCGCACGTAGCACCTGGCGCAGCTGCTTTAGGCTCGGATGGGGCGTGGCGCTGGTGTTTGGCCTGCTCAATCTTATGCCCATCCTCGTCGACGTATTTATTTAGGAGGCGGCATCCATGGATCATAAAATGTCGCGCTCGCCGTGGGTTATTCATTACGACGGTTCGAGCTGCAACGGATGCGATATCGAGGTGCTGGCCTCGCTCACGCCGCTGTTCGATGCGGAGCGCTTTGGCGTGGTCAACACCGGCAACCCCAAGCATGCGGATATCTTTTTGGTGACGGGGTCGGTCAATGCCCAGAACCTGCCCGTCGTGCGCCAGATCTACAACCAGATGCTCGAGCCCAAGTGCGTGGTGGCGTGCGGCATCTGCGCGTGCTCGGGCGGCGTGTTTCGCGATGCCTACAACGTGATCGGCGGCGCGGACCGCGCGATTCCCGTGGACGTGTACGCGCCCGGGTGCGCCATTCGCCCCGAGACCGTGATCGATGCCATTGTGGAGGCGTGCGGCATCCTTGATCAGAAGGAGACCGTGATGCGTGCCGGCGGCGACCCGCTTACCGTAGGCGGCGCTGCTACCTGGGACGGTGGCGTTGAGCTGGGCGAGGACGGGTTTGTGGCTGCGGCTGAGGCCGGCGACGCGCCCGCCGCTGGCGACGCACCTGCTGGGACACCCGCCGCTGCAAAGGAGGCCGAGTAATGCAAAAGGCTATCTATACCACCGTTGGGATCGACGAGCTCCTGTCGCATGTCCAGGCGCTCAAGGGCGTCGGCGCGCGCTTTGTGCAAATGCACACCGAGCGCAACGTCGACGACGGCTCGTATCGCTTGGTCTATACGTTTATCAACGTCCGCGCTGCGCAAGAGCAGATCGCGCGGGACGGCAGCTATGCGATCGAGAACCTGGTGGTTGAGGGCATCGACCAGTATCAGGAGATTCCGTCCATCAGCTCGTATTATCCGGCGGTATTCCCGTTTGAAAACGAAGCGCACGATCTGTTTGGTCTTGCCATCACCGATATGCAGGTCGACTTTAAGGGCTTTTTCTACCAGGTCTCGACTGCCGAACCCATGAGCGTTATCACACCCGAAGTGAAGGCCGCGCGCGAGAAGGCCATGAAAGTCCGCGCGGCCGCCGAGGCCAAGGCGCGCAAGGCCGCGGCCGAGAAGGCTGCCGCCACCACGGCCGCCGCGGGGAAGGGCGCTGTGGGCGCTGGCGATGCTGCGGGTGCTGCCGTCGCTCAGCCCGCTGCGGCTACCGGCTCCGATGCTCAGCACGATGAGGCTGCTGCGAAGGCCGCGCTCAAGGCTGCCGAGATGGAGGCAAAGCTCGCCGCCATGGATCCCGAGAAAGTGGCCAAGGTCCGTGCGGCGCTTGCCGCCAAGGCCGCCCGCGATAAGCAGAAAAAGGAGGCGTAAGGTCCATGGCACATCGCTCCGTTATTCCGTTTGGCCCGCAGCACCCAGTGCTGCCCGAGCCGCTTCATCTGGACCTGGTGATCGATGACGACCGCGTCATTGAGGCAATTCCGCAGATCGGCTTTGTGCACCGCGGACTCGAGAAGCTCACCGAAAAGCGCGATATGCATCAGTTTGGCTACATCGCCGAGCGCATCTGCGGCATCTGCGCCGTGGGCCACAGTTGCGGCTATGCCAGCGCCTGCGAGCGCATGCTCGACATCGAGGTACCCGGCCGCGTGCAGTATATCCGCACCATTTTGCACGAGCTTTCGCGCATTCACTCGCATCTGCTGTGGCTGGGCCTGCTCGCCGATGCCTTTGGCTTCGAGGCGCTGTTCTACCGTTCGTGGACGCTGCGCGAGCAGATTCTCAAGATCTTTGAGAGCACGTGCGGTGGTCGCGTGATTTTGTCGATCAACGAAATCGGCGGCCTTAAACACGACATTGAGGACTCCGAGCTGGCGGGCATTGTCCAGGCGCTCGATGCCATGCGCCCCGACTACGAGGCCCTGGTGCATACGTTTTTGGACGATGACAGCTGCGGCGAGCGCCTGCATGGCGTGGGCTCGATCAGCAAGAAAGACGCGCTGGATCTGTCGATGGTCGGCCCGTTCGGTCGCGCCTCGGGCGTGGATTACGACGTGCGCATGTTTGGCGACGGCGCCTATGCGGATCTGGCTGCGTTTGAGCCCATTGTCGCTACCGACGGCGACTGCTATGCCCGCTGCCAGGTGCGTTGCGCCGAGGTCACGCAGGCCATGGACATTATTAAGGAGCTTGTGGATAAGATCCCGCACGACGGCATCGGTGGGCGCACCAAGCTTACGCCGGCCGACGGCGCGCGCGGCGAGGTTGTGATTGAGCAGCCGCGCGGCGAGGCGTACTACTATGTGCGCGGCAACGGCACCAAGAACCTGGACCGTTTTCGCGTGCGCACGCCGACGTCGCAGAACCTGGCGGGTCTGACACATGCGCTGCAGGGTGTGCTTATCGCCAACGTGCCCATGATTATCCTGACCATCGACCCCTGCATTAGCTGCACGGAAAGGTAGGCGCGGCATGAGTTTACTGACATTTGCCAAGACGGCCTTGGGTTCTATGGTCAAGCAGCCGGTAACGGTGTGCTATCCGCAGGAGAAGCTCGTGGCACCCGAGCGCCTGCGTGGGCACATCGTCAACGACATGGACGTGTGCATCTGCTGCGGCATGTGCGCGCGTCGCTGCCCGGCGGGCGCACTCGCGGTCGATCGCAAAGGCGGAACGTGGTCGATTGACCCGTACGCCTGCGTGGTGTGCGGCGAGTGTATCGAGAGTTGCCCCAAGCACTGCCTGAGCATGGACACCGCCCGTACTCCGGTTGCGGCGGACAAGACTCCCACGGTAGAAACCAAGCCGGAATAGAGCTGGAATAGGGGCCGGTGG
>CAJLJQ010000038.1:0-18526 GCA_905207015.1 uncultured Collinsella sp.
TTTGATGGCAGCTGAAGGGCACTCATTGGGGACAGACTTAAATGAGTGCCCACTCCCCGGGTACTCATTTAAGTCTGTCCCCAATGAGTGCCCAATGAGTGGGCGGAAGGTTGCGGGTTCTTTACGGGAATGTAGTGTGGGCTGCGGGAACGTGGTTCTTTCCGTACAATAGTTCAACTCGTGTAAACGCAGGGAAGGGACATTCATGGCAGACATGATCGAGATCAAGCATCTCAACAAGTACTTTGGCGACCTGCATGTGCTCAAAGATATCAACCTCACCGTCAAGCGCGGCGAGAAGCTCGTAATGATCGGGCCTTCCGGCTCGGGCAAGTCGACGCTCATCCGTTGCGTCGACTATCTTGAGGAGCCCACGTCGGGCGAGGTCATCATCGACGGTACGCCGCTCACCAAAAAGAATCACCTGGAGATGGCCCGCAAGTATAGCTCCATGGTGTTTCAGCAGTTCAACCTGTATCCCAACATGACGGTGCTGGGCAACCTGACGCTCGCGCCCATCAAGCTACAAAAGAAGAGCAAGGAGGAGGCGACCGAGATCGCCATCGCCGCGCTCAAGCGCGTTGGCATGGCGCATAAGGCCGGCGAGTATCCGCAGAACCTCTCGGGCGGTCAGCAGCAGCGTATCGCCATCGCCCGTGCCCTGTGCACCAAGCAGCCCATCATCCTGTTTGACGAGCCGACCTCGGCGCTCGACCCCGAGATGGTCCAGGAGGTTCTGGACGTTATGATCGAGCTCGCGCAGGAGGACATCACCATGATCTGCGTGACGCATGAGATGGGCTTTGCGCGCCAGGTGGCCGACCGCGTCATCTTTATGGAGGACGGCCGCATTCTGGAGGAGGGCACGCCCGAGCACTTCTTCGATAACCCCGAGAACCCGCGCTGCCGCGAGTTCCTGTCCAAGATTCTGCACTAGGCGCGGTGATGGACATGACGGATATGACGAGGGCGGCCGTGTCGCGCCGTCACTTTTTGCAGCTGGCTGGCGCCGGCATGCTTGCGCTGACGGGGGCCGCGCTTACCGGTTGCGGCAACTCTACCAGCGGCGAGGGCTCCGAAAAGGGGTCCAAGCTTGCGGCCATTAAGTCGCGTGGCCATCTGAATGCCGGCGTTAAGAAGGACGTTCCCGGCTACGGTTATTACGACACCGCCAAGGGCCGCTTTGAGGGCATGGAAGTCGATTTGTGCTACCAGATCGCCGCTGCCGTCTTTGGCGTGAGCTACAAGGAGGCCCGCGCCCAGGAGCTTGTCGAGTTTACCGACGTAACGCCCAAGACACGCGGCCCGCTGATCGATAACGGCCAACTTGACGTGGTCGCGGCGACCTACACCATCACCGACGAGCGCAAGAAGAGCTGGGATTTCTCGACGCCGTACCGCACCGACTACGTGGGACTCATGGTCAAGAAGCGTTCGGGCTTTACCTCGATTGAGGATCTGGACGGCAAGGTCATTGGCGTGAGCCAGGGCGCCACCACGCAGGGCCTGATCGAGCAGATGATCAAGGACAACGGCTTTAGCTGCAAGCCCGAGTTTAGGGCCTTTAGCGGCTACCCCATCATCAAGAGTTCGCTCGACGCCGGCAATATCGACGTCTTTGCCATGGACCGCTCCACGCTGGCCGGCTACATGAACGAGACCGTTGAGCTGCTGCAGCCCGAGGTCAAGTTTGGCGAGCAGGGCTACGGCGTGGCGACCAAGAAGGGTTGCGACCTTTCGGCCGTGGTCGATCAGGTGATTTGCGACCGCCTGGCCGATGGCTGGCTCGACCAAGAGGTCAAAACCTGGGGTCTTGTATAGGTGCATCGTCCAAGGAAGGAATCAAATGCTCGAAGGATTATTTGACGCCGACCGTTGGTCGACGACATTTCAAAACATGGGGCCCTTCTGGGAGGGCTTTGGCGTGACGCTGCAGGTGGTCGTTGCCGGTCTGCTGCTGTCGCTGGTGCTGGGCACGCTGCTGGGCGTGTTCTCTACCACTCGCTCGCGCGTACTGCGCGCCATAAGCCGCGTGTACGTGGAGTTTTACCAGAACACCCCGTTGCCCGTGCAGGTGCTCTTTATGTACATGGCCGGTCCGCAGTTTTTGCAGGCCATAACCGGTGCCGACCAGCCGGTGCGCATCGCGCCGTTTGTGCTGGGCTTCTTGGGCGTGGGCCTGTATCACGCGGCCTACATTTCGGAGGTCATCCGCACCGGTATCGAGGCGGTTCCGCGCGGTCAGATGGAGGCGGCCCAGAGTCAGGGCTTCACCCGTGCGCAGGCATACTGGTACATCGTGCTGCCCCAGACATTCAAGATCATTCTGCCGCCGCTGTGTAACCAGGCGCTCAACCTGGTCAAGAACACGTCGGTGCTGGCGCTTGTGGCCGGCGGCGACCTTATGTACCGTTCCGACAACTTTGTAAGTCTGTACGGTTACCTGCAGGGATACATCGTCTGCTGCCTTATGTACTTCATCATCTGCTTTCCGCTCGCCATGCTGGTGCAGTGGCTCGAGCGCCGCTCCAAGGAGCGTCCGCGCGGCGTGAGCCTGGCCGAGCTGGGGCTCGACAACGTAGAGGAGGCCTAGCGCATGGAAATCTTCAACGCGACCAACCTGCTCTACATTTGGGGCGGCTTTGTTAAGACGATCGAGATCTCGACGCTGTCGATCTTTTTCTCGCTCATCTTTGGCACGGTGCTGGCGCTCGTTAAGAGCTATGCGCCCCGCCCGTTCCGTATTTTGGTGAGCGCCTATATCGAGCTGTTCCGCTGCACGCCGAACCTGCTGTGGATTCTGTTTATCTACTTTACGGTGCAGGGTTTGGACATTGTGATTTCGACCATCGCCTTTACGCTGTTTACCAGCGCCGTTATGGCCGAGATTGTGCGCGGCGGTCTCAACTCGATTCCGCGCGGTCAGTTTGAGGCGGCGCAGAGTCAGGGCTTTGGCTTCTTTGCCACCATGCGCTATATCATCCTGCCGCAGACGTTTAAGACGATCATCCCGGCGCTGTTTAGCCAGTGCACGACCGTCATCAAGGACAGCTCGTATCTTTCGGGCATTAACGTGGCCGAACTCATGTACACGGCAAACGTCGTGATGGCCCACGCGGTCGACCTGTCGCAGGTGCTTATGCTCTACGGCCTGGTGTTTGCGATGTACTTTGTGCTCAACTTTGGTATCTCGCTGTTGGTCCGAGCTTACCAACGCCGCATCGTAGCCGCATAGCCTGGGTTTTCCTGGCACCCAACCTTGGCCTTCAAACCGTCGCTCGCGTACCAAAGTACGCGTCGCTCCTCTTTCAGGCCAATCTTGGGCACCAGGAAAACCCAGGTACGGTATCGTGGGAATAAGAGATAAACAGCCCTTTTCTCATTTGTTAGAAAGGAATCGCGATGAGCGATCTGGAGAATAAGAAGAATCCTGTGGTCATTACCATCGCGCGCGACTTTGGCGCCGAGGGCCACGAGATTGGTCGCATGCTTGCCGACGAGTTGGGGATTCCGCTGTATGACAACGAGCTGCTGGTGCGTGCGTCGCTGCGCACGGGCGAGTCGCTCGATAAGATGGCCGCCTACGACGAGCGTCTGGCTGTGGAGAACATGGCGTTCCTGCCCGACCGCTACGATGCGCGTTCGTACTCGGATAAGTTGTTCCAAAAGATGAGCCAGGTGATCTTGGACCTGGGCGAGACCGAGAGCTGCATTATCGAGGGTCGTCTGTCCGATTATCTGCTGCGCAATAATCCCAACCATATTGCCGTGCTGGTGACCGCCCCCTTTGAGGACCGCGTCGAGATTGTCCGCAAGAAGCGTGGCCTTAATAAAAAGAAAGGCGCCAAGCTGGTCAAGCAGCAACAGAAGGCACGCGAGGCGTTCTATAAGCGCTATAGCGCCGGAAAGTGGAAGATGACGAGCGGTAAAGACATCGTCGTCAACCGCGCCAAGCTGGGCCGCGAAGGCTGCAAAGACGTTATCGCCGCTGCCTACCGCTACAAAGTCGCCCAGCTCGAAGGCTAGCCGACCAAACCCCCACAAAGGGGACAGGCACCTTTGTGGGGGTTTTGTTTTAGGCCGAGGGAAAGGCCTTGGTGAGACCGGCGCGCGTCTGCGTGTCGGTCTTTTGGTAGATAGAGCTTAGGTGGCGCTGCACCATGCGCATCGAGATGCCGAGTTCCTCGGCGACCTGCTTGAGCGGGCGTTCATCCTGGGTCACGGCTATGAGCACGTCGACTTCGCGTGGGGTGAGAGCGTGGTTGGCGATGAAGGCCTGGCGTTGCTCTTCGATACTCGGCGCTGCCAGTGCTTCCTCGGCTCGTTGCTGGTGTTCGCGCTCCTGCTCGGTTTGGGGCAGGCGGAACAGACCCGCGGCTACAAACGCCACACTCGCCGCCACAAGCAGCATGAGTGCGCCGATCATGATGAGGGCGACATTGCCCGAGGTCACAAGTGCCAGCGAGATGCCCGACGTAGTGAATGCGCACACGTTATTGGCGGCGCGGCCCATGCCAGCCCAAAGGGCGGGCGCATGCATACGCGGTGCCAGCTGTGTAAAGGTGGCGGTAAAGAACGTGACAAAAAAGCCCGAGCTCAGGTAAAAGACGACAAGGCCCAGGTTGGGATCGGCGCCGGCCTCCACGGCCAGGATGGAAATGGTCGAGAGTACGGCGATGCCGAGCATGACAAGTCCCATGTATCGGCGCTCGGCAAGGTCAAAGATAAGACCGGCGGCAAGGCCGCTTGCCGCCAAAAAGAGGCGCGGCCAGGCTTGTACGGCGATGGTGCCGTGGGCATTGGAGAGCGTGACCACGTTGTCCAGGGTCGAGAACAAGCAGGCAAGAATCATGACGAGCGCGATGCCCCAACATGCCTGCTTGGCGAGGGCGTGCGAAGGTTCGACAAAGGGATTGATGGCGGGCCTGGGACCCTCGTTTGCCGCTTGGGTAGTGGCGCTGAGGGCGGAGATGGCGATAGTCGCTGTGCCAAGGACGATGAGCTCTGCGATACCGCCGCAATTGAGCAGGTTGACGGCGAACTGCATCAGGATGCCCGCGGCATATGCCGCTCCCGCGCCAGTGGCAAGCTTGGAATCGTCTTGGAATGCCGTCGCGAAGGCGTGGTGAGCGGCGGCACCCAGCAGGCCGAGTCCAAGGAATGCCACGCAGCCCAGAATTTCGAGGGCAAGCGGGGTCGTAGGGAACTGAATTTGGATCAGGCCCACGATGACGATAGGGACGGCGGCGTTGACGGCTGCTAGTGAGTGGCCTTTGCGCTGTGCGAGCCCGAGCAGCGGCGCGTATCCGATAAAGCCGAGCACGCTCGCACCCAGAATAAAGCCCTGTGCGATTACAACGCGTTCGGCACCGGAGAGCAGCCCGACGTTGACGTCGAAGCGAAACTCGGCGGCAAGGAAGGCGAAGGTGAAGAGCGCGAGTGCCAGAAGCGCGTTGATTTTAGGCCTGCTCAGGTTCAAGGACGGTCCTTTGGGTGGACGAATAATCGTGTCCTCGATTGTAGCGTTCCCGGGACGCATGTGGCGATGGCGAAATCATATTGAATTAAACCGCAGGTAGAGGCCTAGGTTCACATCTATGAACCTAGGCATATGGAGTCATTTGGCACATCTTGGTGGTACAGGACCACCACAAAGGGGACAGGCGCCTTTGTGGTGGCATATCCCTACGACCAAGGAGGCCGTTATGAACGTAAGCCACTTTGACAAGCAAGCTCAACGTGAGTCCACCTGCTCGTTGGTTCACGGTACCTGGCGTTGTGTGGGTGCCAAAATAGCTTGCGCCGGCGCGTGCGCGCTTATGGTCGGTCAGCTGCTGCTGCCGAGCGTGGCGCTGGCGACGGAATGCGCCGATCCCGCCGCTGGGACGGATGAGGTTGCCGCAGCTCCGGTGACGCCGACGGTTGCGGAGGATGCGGCGGCAACGACCGCACCAGCTGCTTCGACCGCGCCTGCAACCGATGCTGCTCCGGCGGCGCAAGCCACCGCTGAGCCTCAGCAGACGGCCCCGACTGGCGCCACCGATGAATCCAACGATGCGGCACCCGCTGAACAAAATACTCCCAGCGACAACGCCGCCACGCCGGCGAATGACGCCATCATGCCCTGCGGTGTGACCGATGTTGTTGGCGGCAGCGGCGTTAGGGTCAATACGACCGTGGTTCCCCGCTACACGGACTGTGCGCTTCCGAGCAATGTCACACTCGAAAAGGACCAGTCGTATACCTATGATTTTCCCGATGTTGAGGGTGGCATTCCAGAAGCGCTTGCGAGCGAAGTCGTCGAGGTTAAGTGCTACAGGGCCGATGCTGCTTCGGGCACCCTTGTCGAAGTTCTGGATGCATCCATGGCCGACGTGACGGCTCACTTTGAGCCTGTTGGCGATCACATGAGGCTGACGCTGACCTTTACGGGTGGCGCGGCAGGCGGCTCGTATCGACTCACGCGCAATGAGGCTCTCTATATTGGCTCGGCACTGGAGTATACCGGAACTGACTATGAAGGCAGCTCGACTATCGTCAACGAAACCAGGTACGATTATTACCTCCGCTACGTCATCAATAGCGAAATTACGCTTGTTGCATCGGAAAACGAAGCCCTCCATAACCTGGACGTCAACGACGTGAAGACCGACTACGCGCCCGGCGAGGCGCCGCGCGCGACCGCGACGATCCCCGTTGCCGATGCCGACAAGTACGAGATCGCGTATGAGTGCTGGGAGGAGATGGATGGCAGCGACCCTGCGGAGCTCACGCCCGTTGCCTTCTGGTATTCCGACCCTGCCAAGTATCCGACGGGCGCGAGGAGGATCGAACACTTCGAAGAGGGCAAGTTCTACATGTACTCCGTTGAGCTGAGGCTCAAGGGCGACAATACCGTGGCCGATGACTGCATGATGTACGTCAACGGTCGTTGGGCGCACCACATCAAGACCGTCAACGGCGTCTTCGCGCCAAACGCCGACAATATGCTGTGCGAGCAGCCGATCGACGAATGGCGGGCCATCGACGTTATCGAGATCAACGGCGCCACGACCACCTTCAAGGCGGGCGATAGGCCAGTCTTTACGGCGAATGTTCCGACGGGTTCCAACTCCCTTCCTCAGTGTGAGTTCTGGACGGGCAGCGACGGCAGCGAAGTGAACTCTCAGGAGTTCTGGGATCAGAACATTACGAACCACATCGACGCCTTTAAGCCCGGCGTGACCTATCGTTACGGCCTGTACTTTAAGCCGGCGCGCGGTTTCTACTTTACGCCGAACACTAAGCTGATGGTCAATGGCGTGGAGTGCGGATATCAGGCGAGCGAGGCAAGCGAGATCGATCCCGACAGCGGTTGGATCTACACGCTATGGTTGAGTACCAATCTGACGTTTACGCCCGAGGCCACGCCGGCCCCCGATCCGCAGCCTACGCCGGATCCCAAGCCTACACCCCAGTCTGAGGTGAAGCCCGCGGCCAAGCCGGCCACGACAACCGCCACGACCAAGACGGTTGAGAAAACCGCGCCGGCCAAGAAGGGCGATGCTGTCCTGGCTACCACGGGGGATACCACCGCGATGACGGTCGCCGCCTTAGGCATCGCCGGCGCAACCGTAGCCGCCGCCGGCCTCGCCGCAACCAAGCGTCGCAAGCGCTAGGTTTTGGTGACAGCGCCTATCCTCGGCTTTAGCAAAATCTCAATCTGTAACACCAAACTGCCCAAAACGGCTCTAGATGTTACAGATTGAGATGAACCGAATGGCCGCCAATCTAATGTCTCGATCTGTAACACCAAGCGGGATATTTGGTTTCTAACTGTTACAGATCGAGACAAACCGGCCGGCCAAGTCCAGAACCGCCACAAAGGTGCCTGTCCCCTTTGTGGCGGTTTGCGCAGGTAGAACGGTAGGTTCGTATATATGAACCTACCGTTCGCTTAGTTTTTGGACGACGATTACGCTGGATGACTTTTGGTTTCAGGAAAGGAACGACCATGAGGTGGACCACTGTTCGAGCGCTTTGCCGCCGCCTGACCGTTGCCGCGGTGACCCTCACCATGGTGACGGGTTCGTTGCCTGCGGGCGCGTTTGCCGAGACCCTCACCACCGATAGCACCTTTGTGCAGACGGATGTCGACCAAGTAGACTCCGCCGACGCCGCCGACCCCGCGCCTGATGCCGGCGCTGCCGATCCCACAGTGCTCGATACCGGTGACACCCCTACGCCCCCGGACTCCGAGATTGCATCGGCGGCAGGCCTGACGGGCGCCGGGCAGACCGAGAGCACGCCTGCGGGTACGCTCGCCACCGATCTTGTCGAGGGCAAGGAACTCGCCGAGCAGCAGAAGCAAGAGGAGGCTTCCGGTGCCGAGGCAACCTGGAACGAGGAGCTTGAACTCTGGACAACCTCGAAGGGCGCCACGGGCGTAAAGGGCGAATACGACGATGGCTACGTGGCCGGCGAGCAGACCCCCGCGCAGTACTACTTCTCGATCGATAGCCTCACCAACGAAATTTCTATCGAGTATGGCGACGCAGGCATTACCACGTTGGAGGTGCCCTCGACCATCGACGGCAAAAATGTCGTGAGTCTTAAGGGCATGGGAAACGCTGCGCTCACATCAATTACGTTTGCCCCCGATTCGCATATCCGCTCTGTGTGCGGTTTGGGCGGCAGCAGCATCAAGGAAATCGCACTGCCCGATTCGGTTGAGGAATTGGGTTGGAATGCGTTTACCGGAAGCAAGACGCTTCACACGGTGACCTGGCCCAACAACGCGGCCTTTACCACGATTCCCGAGCAGGCCTTTGAGGGCTGCGAACAACTTGACGACAATGTGGTGGCAACGCTGCCGCCTTCGGTTAAGACTATCGACTATCGTGCCTTCGCCAATTGCGGCGTGCCGCAGTTCTATGTCTCGGACACAACGGTACTCACCTTTACGCAGATCAACGTGCCGGGCACGGTGGAGCGGATCGGGCACTATGCCTTTGATGGGTGCTCCTTTGTGTCGTCGGTGACGATTGGCGATGGTGTCAAATCTATCGGGGCGCTCGCGTTCGCCTCTCTTGATCCTGTGATTGCCGGCAAAGAGATTGTGCTACCCAAAAGCGTGGAAATGATAGAGTGGGGAGCTTTTGAGAACACGAGATACGGAAACGAGACGAACCATAATGCCGTTGCCCTGCGCGTGATGAACCCCGATCTTCAGTTTGGTGAGGCGGGCTATCCGGGCGACTATAATGAGCGCGTGACAATCGATGGCGTAACGTATGCGATTCCCTTTAGTGAAGGCCAGACCATCTATGCCTATGCGACCGATTCGGCTGGCAACCCCTCGATGGTCAAAAAGCTTGCCGATGCCGTGGCCGATCGCAAGGACTCCGTCGATTCCTCGAAGCCTGCCTACACGTTTGAGTGGATGGGCGAGGCAGCCCAGGTGACGGGCAAACTTCCCCAGAGCGCGACGGCTACACTCGTGCAGGCGGGGCAGTCCACGCCGCTGGCGGTTGGCGATGACGGCAGCTTTACAGCGGACGCTCTCTCCAAGACAGCAGCCACCCTGCGCATTTCGCTCAGCGGTTACTATGACATGGTGCTGGCGCGCCCGGGCGACCAGATGACGGGCACATGGAATATCGGAGAGATTAAGGCGGAGGACTTTACCAAGATTCCGGCCTCGCGCGCGATTGAGCTCAACGTGGCCTATCTCGAACCGGTCGCAGGCCAGGATAAGACCGAACGCATTGAGCTCGATAGTCTCGATAACATCGATCTGACGGTGAAGAGCGGCGGCAAGACGCTCAAACCTGCCAAGGGCGACAAGGAAAACGACTTCCGTATCCAGGGCACAGCACTCGTGGTGTCGCAGGCCATTGCCGACGCGGACCAGGATCTGGAGATAACGCTCAAGCCCAAAGACAGCCTCAAGCTGGGTGGGGCGACGGCGACGGTGAAGCCTTCGGCCGGCAAGGCCGATATCGACTTGAAGCCTTGGGGCACGGCGACGGTCACGACCAAGGGCGACTACCAGGGAGCCAACCGCGTGTTGGTGTTCCGTACGTCCGACGGCAAGCTCGTCGCCGACGGCGTCACCTATTTGATGGGTTATGAAGACGATGGCACCACGCCTATCATGAAGGCCGAGACGCCGCGCCTTAAGGCCGGTTCGTACACCATCGTCGCCTTTAACAAGACGAGCTACGACATCCAAGCGACGAGCTATTCCACGTTTAGCCGCCTAGGGCTGACCGTGGGTAAGCATATCGCGCAAAAGCAGGTGAAGATTGAGGACGGTAAACAGCTCGACGTGACGCTCGACGTCCCCACGTTTGACGTGGAGACGTATCGTGCCGAGCGTGGGCTGACGGCGGGCTCGGTTATCGCTGATTCGTCCGCGGTCGTTGGCGTGGAGACCGAGCTGCGCATTCATTACGAGCTCAAGGACAGCCAGGCTGCCAAGATTGAGATTCCGCTGGCCAAGGATGCCGTCGAGGATGTGTCCGTAGGCTCTCGCGATCCCGGTGATAGCTCCCGTACATGGTGGGCTGACGCGACGTGGGAGGGCGACAACCTCGTTCTCGATATGAAGAAGGGCATGGGCGCCGATGTGTTTGTGCGCTTTAAGCCTAAGGCCGCGGGCATCTATGCCATCTCGCCGCTTATTACGCTGGGCGAGGTGACATTGCCGCTGGGAAGCACCACACTCGAGATTAGCGGATTGCGCATCGAGGTCGACAGCACCGACGTTCACAGCCTGCTGGGCAATGTGGCCTACGTTTATGCGGCGCCGGGCAAGAGCGTGCAGCTCACCGTGGGGACGGGCTCGTCGGCTGCAAAGTACACCGGCAAGACCAATAAACTCGGCCGTGCCAAGATTGAATACGACCTGCCGCAGGATACGCTTGCCGCCGAGCGTGTGACGCTCGAAGCGCGCGTGGGCTCGACCGATGTTGCCGCCGCTGCTGCCGAGGTAACGGCTCGCAATTATGTGCGCTATGTTCCGGGTGCTTCGGTCTGGAACTTTGATGTGACGTATCGTGGCGGTACGCAAAACTTGGTCAAGGACGGCAAGGACACCGGCAAGAGCCTGTGGACCTTCCATCATCTGCCACAAAAGAAGAACGCCTACTGGACGTTCGATATCACGCTCGAGGTGGGAAACGAAGAGGCCGCCGACACGCTCGACCTGTATGTGGACTGCGTAGACGGCAAGACCGTGACGATTCCTCTGACTCAAAAATCGCGCGAGGGCACCCATGTGCGCTATGTGGCGGAGTATGTGGACGAGGGTTACCTTAAGATGCTCGACGAGTTTAACAAGGCGAATGATTCAACCTATGTGAACTGCGGGAACTTTGAGCAGATCTTTATGCCGCAGACCTACCGCATCTCCAATGCCCAGCTTATGACCATGCTGAGTTTTGACGCCAACACTTCGGCCAAAAAGCATTCCGCCGCGGCCGAGGAGCGCCAGCAGGAGTTCTCGAATGCCGTGCAGCAGTGGCACGAGTATATGATGGATAACTCGTTTAATGATGTCGACGAGGCCTTTAACGACGCGATTGACCAGATGGTCGCCGATGCGTTTGCCGAGGAGGACGAGGACGGTAAAGAGGGTGAAGCCCAAGGTGGAGCTGCCCGTAAGGCTCGTCGCGCCCCCGCCGCCAGCGACGGCGAGGGTGATGATGCCGGCAACGACGAGGCCGCGCAGTTTGCGGCCGAGCTCAAGGCCGCGGTCGGCGGGTCATCGGCGCTGCTGACCCAGCAGGGCGACAGCTATGGCGTCAATGTGGACAAGATGATCTTTGAGGATGCTTACGGCACCAGCGAAGATTGGTATCAGGAACTCGCAGCGGCCCAGGGCGCGAACGCTGCGGATGCGGCCGCCATCAAGGAGCTTGTTGACCATGCATCGCGAGCGGAGTTTATTGCCCAGCAGGCCGAGGATCTGGTGGGCCAGTCGATGGGTATCGGCCAGCTCAACCAATACGGAAGCTGGAATGACGCAACCGCTGCGGCGCTCAACAAGTGTGCGGGCATTAAGGCCAGCGAGTACAACGGCCAGTCGACGAGCGGGTTTAACGATTTGGGCCAGGCGCTCGGCAGCTCGCTGAGCTACAAGGCGGCTGACGACGATACCGTCAAGGGCTTTAAGGTCGCCGCGCCCGATGGCGACGAGACCGCTTACATTGAGTCTGAGTTTATCGAGAACTCCAATAACAACAAAAACCAGGCGCTGCTGTTTAACTCGATCGCCATGCAATGCGACATTTTGGACAATCTGTACGATAACTGGAACGTAGTCCACAGCCTCAATAACTCTACGATTCGCGGTTGGCTTATGGCTTGGAAGCGCAACGGTGACGTCAGCGCCCACATGAAGCTCATCCGCACGATTCGTTCGCTCAAAAGCTACAAGATCGAGTGTGAGATGTTCGGCCAGGTCTTTAAGACCGATGCGTGGAAGGCGGCCGGCCAGGCGTTTCCCGCGGCGACCCAGGGCATCGGCATCTTTACCGGCATTTACGGCGTGAACGATGCCAGCAAGAACTGGGAGAACGTGAACGTCCGTATGCAGAAGGTGAAGGGCGAGCGCGAGGGCTATGAGCTTCAGCATACGCGCTTGCTTGCCAAGCCCGAGAAAACCGAGGACGACTGGAAGTGCATTTACGCGCTGCGTGATGCCATGGAGAAGGCACGTGCGTTTGAGGATCTGCTGTATCGCCAGCTCTGCCACGATAGCACCGATGTGGCGGTTGGCTCCATTATGACAATCGCCGGCGTGCTGACGGCCGGTTCGGCGGGTACCGTGGTGGGCGCTGCCTATGATGCGGCTTCGACGAGTGTGGGCTCGGAGCGCGCGATTAAGCTGACCAATGCCGAATGCGCCTACGATGTTGCCTGCGAGCAGGTGGAGCGCGCATGCCAGAATCGTATTACGGTCAACTGGGGCGAGCTGACCGATGCCGAGGTCTATAACGCCAACAAGGACGGCTTGATCTCGGACGAGAAGATGCAGTCGATCTTCGAGGCGCGTTATCGCCATGTGGCTGCCAAGGCTGCACCCGACCCTGCGGGCGTGGTGTACGAGGGCCTGCTGTCCAATACGGTTGAAGGCGCGACGGTTGAGCTGTGGAGCGCCGACGATGCGGCCGGTACCAATGCAGTGCGTTGGGATGCCGAGGAGTATGAGCAGGACAATCCGCTTGCAACGGGTGCGGACGGTGCGTACAACTGGAATACGCCGACCGGCTGGTATCAGGTGCGCGTGACCAAGGACGGGTATGAGGAGGCGCGTTCGGCTTGGCTGCGCGTGCCGCCGATTCAGACTGAGGTGAACATTGGTTTGGTGTCGACGGCGGTGCCCGAGGTGGCTTCGGCCCATGCCTATACCGATTGCATCGAGGTTGAGTTTACGCAGTATATGGACGCGAGCGACGATGCCCTGGCCGCATTGTGCGCGCAGGGCTTGGGCGACGTGACGTATACGTGGCTCGACAAGCAGGAGGATCCCAATGGCAAGCCGCTGTCGCGTGTGCTGCGTATTCGCTATGCCGATGCGCGTGAGGCGGGCTCGACGGTGGCGTTTGAGCTCGACGGTGCTCGCAACTACGCCGGCACGGCCATGGCGCGCTGGACAAGTGGCGAGCTTGTCGTGGGCGTTCGTGCCGACAAGCTCAAGCTCAACGTGGAGCAGGCCGTGACCATGCTTGAGAGCGGTGATTTTGAGCTGGTGGCGCACGTGACCGATAAGGCGGGCAAGCCGTTTGCGGGCGCCAAGGTTAGTGTTGGGCTGGAGTCCTCGGCTATCTGCTCTATCGATGCCACCCAGGCCGTGACGGGCGAGGACGGCGCGGCGACGTTTGTGCTGCATGGTGCTCTGCCTGGTTTGACGACGTTGACGGCGACGGTGGACGGCACGGCGCTGTCCAAGCAGGTCGACGTTCGCGTGTCTGCCGAGGCAGTGCGACCGGCGCGACCGGTGGCGACGATTGGTGCGACGACGTTTGGTGCATGGTCGCCCAAGGAGAACTACATTACGGTGCCCAAGGGCACGAAGCTGGAGCTTTCAGCCGAGGGCGGCACGACGATTTGGTACACCACCAACGACACCTGCCCCTGCCGTGACGAAGGCCGCGTAAAGTACACCGAGCCTATTGCGCTCGATAGCAATATGTATGTGCGCATTGCGGCGCAGCGTCCCGGCATGTCGTATAGCGAGTATTCGGAGCGCTTGAACATTACGATTACGGTGACCGATGAGGCGACGCCCGATCCCGAGCCGGAGCCCGAACCCAAGCCGGAACCCAAGCCGACGCCTGGCGGCGGTGAGCAGGGTGGCGGTGCGGATGGCTCTGGCGGTACCGGGGCTCCTGCGGGTGGTTCGACTTCGACGACGACCACAGTGACGACGGACAAGTCCAAGGGTAAGGGCAAGAACGGTAAGAAGTCCGGCGGCACGGAGCTCGCCAGCACGGGTGACTCCGCCGCGATGACGGTCGCCGCTCTGGGCATCGCCGGCGCAACCGTAGCCGTGGCCGGCATTGCTGCAACCAAGCGTCGCAAGCGCTAGGTTTTGGTGGCAGCACCTATCCTCGGCTTTTGCAAGATCTCAATCTGTAACACCAAGCCAGATATTTGGGCTCCAGGTGTTACAGATTGAGATGAACTGTTCGGCCGCCAACCTAATGTCTCAATCTGTAACACGTAGCGAGGAATTTGGTCTCTAACTGTTACAGATTGAGATGCGGCGTGGGCGGCCGGCACAATATCTCGATCTGTAACAACTGCAGGGCTCAACGGACTCCAACTGTTACAGATTGAGACAAAACGATCAGGCAAGTCCAAAACCACCACTAAGGTGCCTGTCCCCTTTGTGGTGGTCGGGCGGCCGGCATAGAAAAAGTCCCCGCCGGGCGTGTGCTCGACGGGGACTTTGCCGTTTGATGGCTAGCGCTGTGGGTGATTACTCGCCCAGCAGGCTCTTGGTGATGGAAGCGGCGGCCTTCTTGCCGGCGCCCATCGCCAGAATGACCGTAGCGGCACCGGTGACGATGTCGCCGCCGGCCCAGATGCGGGGATCGGTGGTCTGGCCGGTCTCCTCGTCGGCGACGATGTAGCCCCACTTGTTGAGCTCCATCTTGCCGCCGATTTTGGCAGCGAAGGGGTTGGCGTTGGTGCCGATAGCCGAGATCGCGACGTCGCAGGGAATCTCCTCGATGGCGCCCTCGATGGGCACCGGGCGACGACGGCCGGACTCGTCAGGCTCGCCGAGCTCCATCTTCTGGACCTTGACGGCGCACACGGAGCCGTCCTCGCCAGCGACAAACTCGAGCGGGGAGACGAGCGGCAGAACCTCGACGCCCTCGGCCTTAGCATGGTGCAGCTCGGCGCGACGGCAGGGCATCTCGTCCTCGGTACGACGGTAGGCGATGATGGCGTGCTCGGCGCCCAGGCGCTTGGCGGTACGGACGGCGTCCATGGCCACGTTGCCGCCGCCAAAGACAACGACGTTCTTGCCGTGCTTGGTGGGGGTGTCGTACTCGGGGAACTTGTTGGCCTTCATCAGGTTCACGCGGGTGAGGTACTCGTTCGCGAAGAAGACGTTGGGCAGGTTCTCGCCGGGGACGTTGAGGAACTTGGGCAGGCCAGCGCCGGTCGCCACGTAGATGGCGTCGAAGCCCTGCTCGAACAGCTCCTCGGCCGTGGCCATGTTGCCCACGACGGAGTTGTACTCAAACTTGACGCCCATGTCCTCCAGGCCGTCAATCTCGCGTTTGACGACCGCCTTGGGCAGACGGAACTCGGGGATGCCGTAGACCAGCACGCCGCCGCCGGTGAAGAAGGCCTCAAAGACGGTAACGTCAAAGCCGTTACGGGCGAGCTCGCCGGCGCAGGTGATGCCGGACGGGCCGGAGCCGACGACAGCGACCTTCTTGCCGTTCTTGGGGGCCATCTTGGGCGTGGAGGCGAGCTCGGGGCGGTCACCCAGGAAGCGCTCGAGCTGGCCGATGGCCACGGGCTCGGACTTCTTGCCACGGATGCACTTGCCCTCGCACTGGTTCTCCTGCGGGCAGACACGGCCGCAGATGGCGGGAAGCATGGAGTCCTCGCGAATGGTATCGAGAGCGCCGCCGAAGTCCTTCGCGCGGATCTGCTCGATAAAGCGGGGAATGTTGATGTTGACGGGGCAGCCCTCAACACAGAACGGCTTCTTGCAGTTGAGGCAGCGCTCGGCCTCGGCCAGCGCCATCTCTTCGGTGAAGCCCTTGTCGACGGGGCGGAAGTCGCAGGCGCGCTCGGCAGCCGGCTCCTCGTTATCGGGGGTGCGGGGCGACTTCATATCGGCAACGAAACGACCGTTAACTAGTGGCATGCGCAGCTCTTTTCCTCATAGGCCTTGAGGGACTCGCCCTCTTCGGAACGGTAAGCGGCCTGGCGGGCACGAAGGTCATCCCAGTCGACCAGGGTGGCATCGAAGTCGGGGCCGTCGACGCAAGCGAACTTGGTCACGCCGCCCACCTCGACGCGGCAGCAGCCGCACATGCCGGTGCCGTCAACCATGATGGGGTTGAGCGACGCGGTGATGGGGGTGTCGTACTTCTGGGCGGTGAGGGTCGAGAACTTCATCATCGGAACGGGGCCGACGCAGAAGACCTGGCTCACGGCCTTGTCCTGCAGCAGGCGCTCCAGCGGAGCGGTGACAACGCCCTGCTCGCCGTAGGAGCCGTCGTCGGTGGTGATGTGGATGTGGTCCTCGTCGAGGAGCTCGCGGAACTGGTCCTCCATGAGCAGGAGGTCCTTGGTGCGGGCGCCCATGATGGCATGCACCTCGTGACCGGTCTCGACCAGGTGCTTGGCGACCGGGAAGGCAATTGCCAGGCCGACGCCGCCGCCAATGACGGCGCAGGGGCCCTCGGCCATCTCGGTGGGAACGCCCAGCGGGCCCACGACGTCACGCAGCGACTCGCCGGCCTCGTAGGTGGACAGCATCTCGGTGGTCTTGCCGATCACCATGAAGATGAACTCGACCCAGCCCTCGTCACCGTTCCAGCCGGCCAGGGTAAACGGGACGCGCTCGCCCGTCTCGTTGGCGCGAACCATGAGGAACTGTCCAGCGTGCGCATGTTTGGCGATTGCGGGCGCCTCGATGCGGAACTTGAACACCTTCTCCGAGAACTGCGTCTTCTCCAGGATCTTATACATAGAACCCCTCTCTTGTTAGGGCCGCCGAACCGTGCCTCCACGGAAATGGACGGTAGCCCGAGTAAAACCGTACGCGCACAGGCGTTGTGCAGACATACGGTGCAAATTATACCCTCATGGACATGCTGTTTACGTGTGTCTTCGGCGGTTGGGAAAAGGGTTTATCCACTTCGACCTACCAAATAGGGATAGGTTTATTTTGGTCGGTTTTATCAGGCAAAACGGCAAAGGGGGCCGGCCTCGGGTTGTGATGAGGCCGGCCCCCTTTGGGGTGTTATGCGTGTATGGCGGCGCGGGGTTTATTGCGATGCGGCCACCGGGGCGTTTCCGCAGATAAAACCTGCCAAAATAAACATCCCCAAACGGTAGGTTTTAGTGCTTGCCGTTGGCGGAGGCGGCGCCGTTGACGTGGTCGCGGGCGTAGATTACGCCGTGCACGATGGCCAGACCGGCGGCGTCGGCGGCGCGGGCGCAGGTGTCCTGGAAGGCCTCGGCCTCGCGGGCGCGCAGCTGCTTGAGCACATAGTCTGCCACGGCCATCTTGCCGGGAGGGTTGCCGATGCCGGTGCGGATACGGCTAAAGTCGCGGCTGCCCATCTTGTCGATGATGGAGCGCAGGCCGTTGTGGCCGGCGTGGCCACCGCCCACCTTGACGCGCACGTCACCGGCGGGGATGTCGAGCTCGTCGTGGATGACGAGCAGCTCCTCGGCCTTGATCTTGTACTCGCGGCAGAGCTTGGAGATGGGGCCACCCGAGGTATTCATATACGACTGCGGCTTGACCAGCACGATCTGGCGCTTGCCACCCTCTTCCTCGGGATCGTTGATGTTGATGAGTGCGACCTCGGCGCCGGCCTGGTTTTTCCAGTACGTGACGCCGGCCTGACGGGCCAGCTCGTCAATCGCC
The DNA here is from genome assembly GCA_905207015.1 of uncultured Collinsella sp. Classification (GTDB taxonomy): domain Bacteria; phylum Actinomycetota; class Coriobacteriia; order Coriobacteriales; family Coriobacteriaceae; genus Collinsella. The sequence goes on from CAJLJQ010000038.1 coordinate 18,116, forward strand.
TTAAAGCCGGCGTTGTGGCGGGTCTCGGCATATTCCTCGCCCGGGTTGCCAAGCCCGGCAACCATGCGAATCTTAAGCGGCTGTGCAGCGGCCATATTTGTCCTCCGTTACATAAAAAGTTTAATCAACGACAAAGGCTACCACGCCCGCCGAAGGCGAGACTTCGTTTCAGCGAAATCCCACCAGACAAAAGCGCGGCCGCGGCAGAGCGAGCCGTCGGAACAGAAGAAACCCCCGCGCGACCTTTGCGAAGCAAGGGGGAGCGCGGGGGTTTCTTCTGTTCCGACGGCGATGCGCCGGGTTGCAAGGACGATGCGATTACAGCGCGAAGTCGCCGCCGACGAGCGTGGAGACGGGCTCCTCGTGGTAAACGGCGGAGATGGCCTGAGCGAACTCCTCGGCGACCGAGAT
>CAJLJQ010000039.1:0-18272 GCA_905207015.1 uncultured Collinsella sp.
TGGAATATCTCGCTGATGCATTTGGGACGGCAGCGCCCACGCTGTCCGCCGCGGCGACGAAGACGCTCGATGCTTACCGCTGGCCGCGCAATTATCTGCAGCTCCGCGAGGTCTCGGAACGACTGTATATATTGGTGGGGGCGGGCGCGGTGGACCGCGCTGTGGCGGAGGAAGTGCTCGCCCAAGAGGACGTGATTAAGACCGCAACCTTTGGCGCCCCGACACTCGAAAGTGACCTGTATATCCTGCGACCGCTGGCCGATACCGAGCGAGATATCGCGCATCTGGTTGTAGATCATCTACACGGCAACCGAACCCGTGCGGCGGAGGTGCTGGGCATAAGCCGTACAACGCTGTGGCGCTTGCTGAAGGACGATGACCGTTGAGCGAGGCGCCCGTGACCGCGCGCGACGCGTGTGCTACAGTCCAAAGCGTTATTGTTTCGATTTGGTTACGGCGTGCGGGGGCGTATGGCTGAGACTACAAAACCGAGCCGCAGAAGGCGGAGCGCCGCGCCGGTTAACCGACGCACAACATCGGTGACGTGGGGCAAACACGCCTCGGGGTTTGACGGCTCGTTCAAGCGCACTAAATACGGCTATCCTTCGACAGGTGCCCGCTTGGCAATGCAGGCAGAGTCCTCGCTGTGGGACCGCAAACGCGTGGTGGGCTCAAAGCTCAAGCACGACGGCACGCTCGGCTACATCAGCCGCGGGGCGGCTCGTCGCAGCGGACTCAATCCGGCTGGTTGGCATCGTTATGTTCCGATCGCGGTCGTCGTTGCAGTGATCGTCATCGCACTCGCTGCGCTTGGCTACGCCGGCGACGGTGCCAACTTGGACGCGATGTTTAAATCGCCCGAGCTCGCGCATGCAGGCACAGAAAATGTCGAGGGCGCTCAGACCCAGACGGGCGTCGCGCCCCAGCGCGGTATCGTTGCGGCGGCCTCCACCATCGCCGACGCTCAAAAGGACGAGGGCGAACAGGGCGACGGCGCCGAAACGACCCACACGAACGAAACGACGACAACTCCATCGGCAAGATAAGTTGCGAGCGGAGCAGCAAATTTGGGACGGGGCCTTTTAGCTGCCCAAGTGTCGAATGTCAACAGTGGCGCACCTGATGTCAGTCGCCAACAGCGAGCGAGCCGCATTTGCGCCAAGGTGACGTGAAATGAGAGGGCGCTGACCTTCTGGTCGCGCCCTCGAAATTGAACGTCAGATTGGCGTGAATGCGGCCCGCGCAGCGTCAACGGGTCCGCCGTTCGTTAGAACGGCGGAACATACACCACGTTGTCGCGGCGGGGTTTGGGCTCGGGTAGCGTGTCTTCGGCATAGCCCAGAATGCAGTGACCGACGCCGCGCAGGCTGCCGTCGGCGGGCAGGCCCCAGCTGGCCAGCAGCTCCAGGCCCTCGGGCGAGTCAAAGACCTCATGCGCGCGGTGAATCCAGCATGAGTCGACACCCAGTGCATAGGCGGCGTTGAGCAGGTTGCCCATGGCGAGCGATCCGTCTTCCAGGTGCGTGGGTACGCTGCGGTCGACCAGTACCACCACAACGGTCTTGGCGCCATAGAAGGGGTCGCTGTTGCTGCCCATGACCTGTGCGTTGAGCTGCGAGAGGCGCTCAACGGTCGTGGGGTCGGTGACGGCGACAAACGTCACCGGCTGGCGCCCCATGCCACTGGGTGCATACTGGCCGGCCTCGATAATGCGTGCGAGCTTTTCGGCCTCGACGGGACGATCACTGTATTTGCGGCAGCTGCGGCGGTGGATGAGTGCTTCGATAGTCTCCATGGTGTCTCCTTGCGGTGGCGTTGCAGATGCCACGTTCATACCCGTCGGGCTCAAACGATAGACGGTCAATTGCCCGGCCAAAAGGGTAGATTCCAATTGGGAAAGTAGGTTTGCATAAAAGGACCTTCAGAATGTGACAAACAAATGGGATGGTTAAACGTTTTATCCCGTCTACCCTGCGGTTTTTTACCACTTGCCTAAATGACGAACGCATAACCTCTGATAAAGGTTTTACTAAAGGAGTACCAACGTTTATCAATGCGCCGTGGTGGCGCCGGGCCAGGAGGTAACATCATGTTCCAGGCTGGAGATGTCGTCGAGACCGACTTCGAAGGATTTCTGAAGCTGCTGCGTTCCAAGACGCGCGCTTTTGTGACGATTGACGATCACGAGTACTACATCACGCACACCGATGGCTATTGGCGTGTTCAGGATTGCGAGGCCCTCAACGACAAGGGCCACTTTACTGACTGCTCCGAGCTGGTCAACACGGTCTGCGAGGTCGTCGAGCTGCCGTGGATTGCCGGCAAGAGCCTGCATGACAGCTTCTCGGGCGCTACGGTCTATGAGGCCGTCGCCGCTTAACGGGCAATAAAACCCGATTTTCACGTGACCGCTGGCGCTGCCCCCGCGCCGGCGGTCTTTTTCTGCCGATAGGCCATGAAAGTGCAAGCATTTGCGGAGAGCCTGTTGACGATAGTCAAAACTCGGACTAATCTAGAGATATAAATTGGTCAAAAATCGGACAATCGAATGGTGGGATAGATGAATAGTGCGGTTACGCTGGTCGATTTCGACCGGTTGCTCAATGGACTCGACCATATTTATTCGGAGTTCTCGCGCGCCTGCGGTCTTTCGGACTGCGCTTACTGGATGCTCGTCGATACCAGCACGGCGGGCGGCAGCGTCGCCGTAAGCCGTCTGACAAGCGAATGGTTCTACAGCAAACAGACCATCAACTCGGCAATTAAAACCTTGAAGGCGCGGGGTTTCGCCACGCTGGAGTTTGCCGAAGGCAGTCGCAAGAACAAGGTTGTGTGCCTGACCAAAGAGGGTAGGCAATTTGCTGAGCGCTATGCGTTGCCGGCACTTAAGGCCGAACAGCGAGCATTTTGCGCGCTTGAGCCGTGTGAGCAACGCGAGATTATGCGCTTGATCGGCAAATTCTCCCAGGTGCTCGATGAGGAGTGCGAGACATTTAAGCAGCAGGTGGCAGCTGCAAGCCAGACGCAGGATCAATGTGAGGGGGAGTCGTGCGACTGTTAATGAGGTTTCTGAAGCCCTATCGAGGGCTTGTCGCAGTGACGCTGCTGGTGCTGCTGGTTGATAACGTCGGCACGCTGTTGGTTCCCACGATGCTGGCGAACATGGTCAACACCGGTATCACCACGGGTGATGTCGACTACATTTTGCGCAATGGCCTCTACATGCTTATCGCGACCGGCATGGCCAGCGGCGGTGCGGTGCTGGGCTGCTATCTTTCGGCGCGCTTGGCCGCCAACGTGGCCTGCGATATCCGCAATGCCGTGTACGACAAGTCGCTCGAGCTCGCGGCCAGCGACTTTGAGCGCTTTGGCACCGGATCGATGATCACGCGCTCGCTCAATGACATCAACGTGATTCAGCAGGCGATTCTGCAGACCATTCAGCTGGTGCTGCCCGTGCCGTTTTTGGCTGTGGCGGGCATCATCTTCGCCTGGTTTATCGATCCTGCCATGGGCACGCTTCTGGGCGTCGTGGTTGCGATTGTGCTGGTGGCGGCGGTCTTTACGGTTGCCAACGCGGCTCCGATCTTTATGCGCTTGCAGAGCTTTATCGACCGCATGAACGTGGTGCTGCGCGAAAACATCGTGGGCGTGCGCGTCATCCGTGCGTTTAACAAGGAGCGTCACGAGGAGCGGCGCCTGGACGAGGTGTTCAGCGACTACGCCGCCAACGCCATCAAAGTCAACCACCTGTTTGTGGGCCTCGACAGCTCAAGCTTCTTTTTGATGAACATCGCCGAGGTAGCGGTGCTGTGGGTGGGCGGCAACCGCGTGGGCGCCCACGCCATGCAGATCGCGAGCATCTCGGCGGTGCTGGAATATGCGCTCCTGATCCTGTTCTTCGTGATGATGGCGCAGATGGTAGTGCTGACGCTGCCGCGCGCCGCGGCGTGCCTGAGCCGTGCGCAGCAGGTGTTGGAGATTGAGCCGAGCATCGTGGACGGCGAGCGTACGCTGGGTGACGGGGCGCCTTCCTCCGGGGGCGATGCGGATGCGGTCGCTGAGTTCGATCACATGTCGTTTCGCTTTGACGATGCCGACGAGGACACCCTGTGCGACCTGAGCTTTGCCTGTCGTCGCGGTCAGACGACCGCGATTGTGGGCTCGACGGGCTCGGGCAAGTCGACGGTGGCAAAGCTTCTGCTGCGTTTTCACGATGCCACCAAGGGTGCCATTCGCCTGGACGGCGTCGACCTGCGCGAGCTTTCGCAAGACGAGATTCGCGGGCGCATTGCCTACGTCCCGCAGAAGGCATGGCTGTTCTCGGGCACCGTGGCAAGCAATTTGCGCTTTGGCAACGAAGACGCGACCGAGGCCGATATGCTCCACGCGCTCCAGGTTGCCCAGAGCACCTTTGTGCTCGATCAGCCGCAGGGGCTCGATACCCCGGTGGCGCAGGGTGGCACGAACTTTTCGGGCGGTCAGCGCCAGCGCCTGGCCATTGCCCGCGCGCTCATGAAGCATGCCGATCTGTATATCTTCGATGACAGTTTTTCGGCCTTGGACTTTAAGACCGATGCAGCGCTGCGCCATGCGCTGCAGGAGGAGACGCGCGACGCTGCGGTGCTCATCATCGCGCAGCGCATCTCGACGATCTTGCATGCCGACCAGATCGTGGTGCTCAAGGACGGCGAGGTCGTGGGCCTGGGCACGCACGACGAGCTCATGGAAACCTGCGAGGTGTACCGCGCTATCGCGGAATCGCAGATGAAGGGAGGTGAGTAGCATGACCGAGGAGCTCAAGAAGTGCGGTGACGCAATCGATTCGAACGCTGTGGACGCTGGCGAGAAAACGGTCGAGCGGGCTGCCGCGTCGACCGAGCTGGATGACGCCGCCAGGGCTGCGGCCGAGCGCGAGGCTCGTCGCCAGGCGCTGTACGAGGAAAACGAGCGTGCCGAGGACGAACGTGCCCGTGCCGAGGCAGAACGTATGCGCGACGTGGACGACGAAGACGAGGACGAGACGCCCCGGGATACCTGGGCGACGGTGCGCCGCTTGTGGGGCGAGGCCGCCGGCGACCATTGGCGCTTTTACATCGTGTTTGCGAGCATCGTGTTCTACGTCATCTTTAACACCGCCGCGCCGGCGTACAGTGCTCACGTCATCGATGAGCTGTGGGGGCATATGCAGGTGGCGTTTGCCAACGGAACCACCTTCAACATCACCTGGGAGAACTGCGGCAAGACCATCTTCGTCTACTTTATGATCTGGACTGCCGCTGCCTCGTTCTATGCGCTCCAGAGCTTTTTGATGTCGAGCGTGGCCGAACGCCTCAACCTGCGTCTACGCAACCGCATCGCACAAAAGCTCAACCGTCTGCCGCTTGCCTTCTTTGATGCGCATCGTCCCGGTGAGGTCGTCAGCCGTGCGACCAACGACTTGGACAAGATGTCCGAGAGCATGCAGCGCGGATTGCTGCAGCTGCTTGTGTCGATCGGCACCGTGGTGGGCGCCGTGGGCGTGATGTTCGTGTTTAGCGTGCCGCTTACGCTAGTCTTTTTGTTCTTTACGGCGTTGTCGCTGCTGGTGACCAAGGTGGTTTCGCGCCGTACGCATGATGTGACGGGCGAGCGTCAGGAGTGGGTGTCCAAAATCACGAGCGCGGTCGAGGAAGGCTATTCGGGCCGTTTGGTGATTCGCGCATTCAACCGCGAGCACCAGAGCTCTGCCGAGGTGCACGAGGCCTCGGGCGAGCTGGCGCGCGTGAGCACCAAGGCCGACTTTATGATTAACGCCGTCGGACCCGCGGTTCGCTTTATCGGTCGCCTGGCGCAGATTGTGATTGCGCTCGTGGGCTGCAGCATGCTGGTCGCCGGCCACATGACCGTCGGCGTGTTCCAGGCGTTCTTCCAGTTTATCTACGAGGCGTCCGAACCCATGACGCAGCTGTCGTTCACTTTTAACTCGCTGCAGAGCGCGCTGGCGAGTGCGGAGCGCGTGTTCGACCTGCTTGATGAGCCCGAGATGGAGGCCGATCCGCTGCCGGACGAGGCCGCCAAGCTGCCGGGTCGCATTGAGGGCCGCGTCGCTTTTGAGCACGTGCGCTTTGGCTATGCGCCCGACAAGCCGCTCATGCGCGACGTGTCGTTTACCGCCGAGCCGGGCCAGAAGATTGCCGTGGTGGGAACCACGGGCGCAGGCAAGACGACGCTCATCAACCTGCTCATGCGCTTCTACGAGATTGACGGCGGGCGCATTACGCTCGATGGCGTGGATACGAGTCGTATGGATCGTGGCGAGCTGCGGCGGCAGTTTGGCATGGTGTTGCAGGACGCCTGGCTGTTCGACGGAACGATTGCCGAGAATATTGCCTATGGCTGCCCCGAAGCGACGCACGATGAGATCGTGGCGGCCGCACGCGCCGCGCAGGTCGATTTCTTTGTGCGCACCATGCCGCAGGGCTACGACACGCGGGTGGCCAACGATGCCGAAAGCATCAGCCAGGGCCAGCGTCAGCTGCTGACCATCGCACGCGTGCTGCTCAACAACCCGGCGATTCTCATCCTGGACGAGGCGACGCCGAGTGTAGACACGCGCACCGAGCTTGCCATCGGCCGCGCCATGGACGCGCTCATGCGCGGGCGCACCAGTTTTGTGATCGCGCATCGCCTGTCGACGATCGTGGACGCCGACCTGATCTTGGTCATGGACCACGGCAATATCATCGAGCAAGGCACGCACCAAGAACTGTTGGCTGCCGAAGGGGCCTACGCCGACCTCTACTTGAGCCAGTTCGCCTAATGTGGCAAAGGGACAGTCCCACATGTCACATCGAAAAGAAGGCGCGCCGGGGGATTGATTCCCTGGCGCGCCTTCTTGCGTTGATGCTGGTCTGTACCGTCCGCAGCCCTAGCGTTCGTCCATGAGCTTGGCGACGAGGGCCTTGAGCTCGGCCACCTCTCGCTCGAGTTCTTTGACGCGGCGGGCATTCTCGGTGATGCCCTGGCGGTTGAGGGCACTCTGCTCGGCGGCATCGTCGGGCATGTACTCGCGATGCTGCTTGGCGTCGAAACTCTCCTCGAACACGCGGCAGCCGTTGCGCTTGATGATGCGCCCGGGCACGCCCACGACGGTGCAGTTGTCGGGCACGTCCTTGACGACGACCGAGTTGCCGCCGATTTTGACGTTGTTGCCAATGCGAATGTTGCCGAGCACTTTGGCACCGGTGCCCACGGTGACGTTGTTGCCCAGGGTGGGGTGGCGCTTGCCGGTCTCGTTGCCGGTGCCGCCGAGCGTGACGCCCTGATAGAGCACGCAGTTGTCGCCCACAATGGTGGTCTCGCCGATGACAACGCCCATGGCGTGGTCGATAAAGAAGTGCTTGCCGATCTGCGCGGCGGGATGAATCTCGACGCCGGTGATGTGGCGGGTGATTTGCGAGAGCACGCGGGCGAGTGAGCGATGGCCGTGCTCCCAGAGCCAGTGCTCGGGCACGTGGTTCCACTTGGCGTGCAGGCCAGGATAGGAAAGGAAGATGACCAGACCGTTTTGCGCAGCGGGGTCTTGCGCCTGGACGGTCTTGATGTCCTCGCGAATGGTATTGATAAAGCTCACTGGCCGCCCTCCCTTAGCGCCATGGCAATGCAATTCAATAAAGTATAGCGATTCGCTAGGGATTAGGAAGAGCGATCTTTCACGGCTTAGCGTGACAGGTATCAGTTATGCATACTTGCTGGTAATGGAGTCATGCTTTTGTGGGGTTGCGCACGAGGGGGCGCCGCAACCGTATACTGGTCAACTTGGACGTGTCCGCGCCCACAACTGAGAGGTTTTACTTCATGGGTTTCATTAATTTTATCGCCGAGCTGCTCAAGGACCCGCGCACTGCGATCGCCAGCTGGATCGCCGCTGGCCCGCTCATGGCCTACGGCTGCGTGTTCCTGATCATCTTTATCGAGACGGGCGTGGTGTTCTTCCCGTTCCTTCCCGGCGATTCGCTGCTGTTTGCCTCGGGCTTCTTTGCCCACAACGGCGGCTTTAACATCGTGGCCCTGCTGGCCGTCGCATGGGCCGCAGCCATCCTGGGCGATCAGTGCAACTTCATGATCGGCCACTTCTTTGGCCGCAAAATCATCGCCTCGGGCAAGGTAAAGGCCATGACGCCCGAGCGCATCAAAAAGTCCGAGGATTTTCTGGATAAGTGGGGCCATCTGGCCATCTTCCTCGGTCGCTTCTTCCCGTTTATTCGCACCTTTGTGCCTTTTATCGCCGGCATGGGCGGCATGCACTGGCGCAACTTTGTCATCTTTAACGTGCTGGGTGGCATTACCTGGTCGACGGTCTTTACGCTGCTGGGCTACTTCTTTGGCGGCATCCCCTTTGTGCAGGAGCACTTTGAGCTGCTGATTATCGGCATCGTCGCCGTGTCGATTATCCCGACCGTGATCGGCCTGGTTAAGGCAAAGCTGGGCAAACAGAACGCGTAGTTCGAGCTAGCGCGCAAACCGTGCCGTTGAGGCCCGTCACCGATTACGGTGGCGGGCCTCTCTAGCTTCGGGCAAATGAAAATACTTTACTTAGTTAAAGAAAAGCGTTTTATCCAAGGCGTGCGGGGAGTACAATCTCGTGCATGCGAATCGACGTGCCATCGGCTTTGATGCTGTTCGCGTGTCCCGTCCGGCTCTACGCTCCGGGCGTGTGACGTTGCGACGCGGTCGGCCCCGGTCCTTGCGTGCGGGTTCGCGAGTATGCAACTGTGTATGTAAGGAGCGACATATGACTGTCGAGAAGAAGGATATCGATTGGGGTAGCCTCGGCTTTGGCTACATGAAGACCGATTACAGCTACGAGGCTCATTGGAAGGATGGCGAGTGGGACGAGGGCGGCCTGACCACCGACCACACCCTGCATGTCTCCGAGTGCGGTGGCATCTTCCATTACTGCCAGGAGGTCTTTGAGGGCCTGAAGGCCTACACCGCCGAGGACGGCAGCATCGTCTGTTTCCGTCCCGACATGAACGCTGAGCGTATGTACAACTCTGCGCAGCGCCTCGAGATGCCCCCGTTCCCCAAGGACAAGTTTGTCGAGGCCGTCAAGCAGGTCGTCTCTGCCAATGCCGCATGGGTTCCGCCCTTCGGCTCTGGCGCAACCCTGTATGTGCGTCCGTTTATGATCGGCTCCGGTGACGTAATCGGCGTGGCTCCCGCTCCTGAGTACACGTTCCGCATTCTCGTGACCCCGGTCGGTCCGTACTTTAAGGGCGGCCTTAAGCCCGTCAAGCTGCGCGTTTCCGAGTACGACCGCGCCGCACCGCACGGCACCGGCAACATCAAGGCCGGCCTGAACTATGCCATGTCCCTCAAGCCCACGATGGAGGCTCACCGTGAGGGCTATGCCGAGAACCTGTATCTCGACTCCGAGTCCCGCACCTATGTCGAGGAGACCGGCGGCGCGAACGTTCTGTTCGTGAAGGAGGACGGCACCCTCGTCGTTCCGCAGTCGCACACCGACTCCATCCTGCCCTCTATCACCCGCCGTTCGCTCGTTCAGGTTGCTCAGGACCTGGGCATGACCGTTGACCAGCGTCCCGTCGAGTGGGCCGAGGTCAAGGCCGGTACCTTTGTCGAGTGCGGCCTGTGCGGCACCGCTGCCGTCATCTCCCCGGTCGGCGAGATCGACAACAAGGTTTACGGTGCCGACGAGACCGTGACCTTCCCGGCTGGCTACACCGAGATCGGCCCCGTGATGAAGAAGCTCCGCGAGACCCTGACTGGTATCCAGTCCGGTGCTGTCGAGGATAAGCACAACTGGGTTTACACCGTCGCGTAAGCTGTCTTAGCTGCCCGGCCCGAGGGCGACCTTCCCTTTCGGCGCGTCCTCGGACATGAAAGAACCCCCGCTGCGCACAACGTGCGGCGGGGGTTCTTTCGTCCTGTGGAGTGCGCCGGAAAGGAAGGTCGCCCTCGGGCCTGTGTCACCCTGGCGCTGCCGTACGGGCAATGATCAATCTGAACAAAGATGGTGCGCGGCCTTTTAGGCTGCGCATTTGTTTTGGTTCGCGCCATGTGGGGGTGGTGGCGACGTGCATTTTTGCGAGTATTCTGCAATCGAAGGCCCCTGCATACCGACCTCGGGCAAAAATCGGGATTTCTTGATGTTTTCTACGAATGATGGGCGGGGTTATGGGCTGACAGCGTTTGATTTGCAGGGATATTTGCGCTCTTTGGCATTTATCGCGGCGCCCGAAGCCCTTGGTTATGTTGAATACTCCTAAAAATGCACGGCGCTTAGAGGGGGACCTTCGCGAAAAAGGAAACCGCCCCGTCGAAGTATGCATTCGACGGGGCGGTTTATGCATTTGGCCGATTAAAGATGCGCTGTCAAACTACTAGAACTTGACGGTCGGGGCCTGGCGGGCTGCTTCGGCGGCCTCGAAGCCCTGGCGCTCCTTAAACTGGAAGATGCCGGCAAAGATGACAGCCGGGAACGTCTGGATGGCGTTGTTGTAGCTGAGCACGCAGTCGTTGTAGCTCTGGCGTGCATAGCTAATCTTGTTCTCGGTATCCTCGAGCGATGCCTGCAGCTGCGTAAAGTTGGTGTTTGCCTTCAGATCGGGGTAGGCCTCGGCCACGGCGAAGAGCTGGCGTAGCGCACCGGTCAGCACGTTGTCGGCCTCCATCTTGGCCTCGGGCGTGGTGGCCTTGACGGCGGTGTTACGCGCGCTGATCACGGCGGAGAGCGTCTCTTGCTCGTGCTTGGCGTAGCCCTTGACGGTCTCGACCAGGTTGGGGATCAGGTCGTTGCGGCGCTGCAGCTGCGTATCGATGTTCTGCCAGGCGTTATCGATGCGGTTACGCTTGGTGACCATGTTGTTGTAGATGCCGGCGATGGCGCAGACAATCACAATGACAACAACGATGCCGATGATGACGGTAATCATGATGTCTCCGTTTCGAATGGCCGCGGCGGCATGCGCCAGCTGCCGTTGGTATAACGCTACTAGTATACCCGCAACGTTTTGCCGTGCCGAACTTTCCGGTAAGCGTTATGTTTTCGGCGGGGTCGGCACCGGGGTAAAACGCGCGAGGTACAGGTGTAAGATATGCGACAGATTGACGAGTGTTGTCTTTGCCCTGAGGATGGCGATACCAGTGGACCTTCGCATTAAGAAAACCTACCGTGCCCTGTTCGATGCTTTCACCGAGCTTCTCGAGGAGCATCGTTTTGAGGACCTGACGGTTGCCATGCTGTGCGACCGCGCCATGATTCGCCGCACGACGTTCTACAAGCACTTTCGCGACAAGAACGACTACTTTGCCTTTTATATCGATGAGCTCATGTCCGGCTTGCCGCAAAAACAGCCCGATGAGGCCGGCACAGTGTCTGCCGAGGACGTGCGCGCGCTTCGGCACGCGATTTTGGACGATGCCATGGACCTGATTCTGGCCCATGAGCAGCTCATGGACAACATTTTGGCGAGCAGCATGTCGGGAATGCTGACCAACGTTATTTGCGACCGCATTGCCCGCTCCATCCGCGAGCGTGTGATGAACGTGCTTGCCGAGGATGCCCTGGCCCCCGTGTCACTCGAGACGACGTCTGAGTTTGTCGCCGGCGGTATTATTCGACTTTTCACGATATGGTGGGAATCGGGCCACGTACTGGAGCGCCGATCCGAAATCGCCGACGTGGTCGATGCGCTGTTCGAGCGGACCATGACGCCGGTGAGTCACTAAGAGTGGCGGAGAGAGGGGGATTCGAACCCCCGGAACGCTCTCGCGCTCAACGGTTTTCAAGACCGCCGCATTCAACCGCTCTGCCATCTCTCCGTGAGTCGTAATGATAGCATCGTTTTGAATTTGCAACAGGGAAGGCGAACGATGACGATCACCGAAATCGACGAGAAGTTCATGCGCGAGGCGTTGGCGGAGGCGCGAGCCGCCGCGGCGGTGGGCGAGGTTCCCATCGGAGCCGTAGTGGTGCGCGACGGCGAGATCGTCGCGAGGGCGCATAATCGTCGCGAGCTCGACCAGGACCCTTCGGCGCATGCCGAGTTTGCGGCCCTATGCGCCGCCGCGCAGTCGCTCGGTCGTTGGCGCCTTTCCGATTGTACGGTCTACGTGACGCTCGAGCCCTGTTGCATGTGCGCGGGGCTTATGGTTAACGCGCGCGTGGGGCGCTGCGTGTACGGCGCGAGCGACGCCAAGGCGGGCGCGTTGGGATCCCTATACGATTTGAATGCCGACTCGCGCCTGAATCATCGGTTTAATGTGACCGCCGGCGTGCTGGCAGACGAGTGTCGTGAGGTGTTGAGCAGCTATTTTAGTGGGCTGCGTGGCACCGATGGTGCTGGCTGCGGTTGTGGGGCCGATCTTGAGGCGCATGCCGCTCATGCTGAGGCGCTCGCGTGTGCCGAAGATATCGTCGTTGAGGCGGTCGATTTTGGTGCCGCGTGTCGCCGGCCCCGCCGTGTGCTGTTGGCGATCGACTCCTTTAAGGGCAGCGTTTCGAGTGCGCAGGCGGAGGTGGTGGTTGCCGAAGGTGTACGCCGCGTTTGGCCCGATGCCCAAGTGGCCACGTTGCCGCTGGCAGATGGCGGCGAGGGAACGCTCGATGCCGTTGCCGCGTGCGGCGGTGAGATTGTGACCTGCGAGGCGGCAGGTCCCTTGGGCAAGCGCGTGGCTGCCCGGATGCTGGTGGACGGCGAGCACGAGTCGGCTGTCATTGAGATGGCCGAAGCCGCGGGCATCGGGTACTCGCCTTGCACGGAGTCGGCGGCGTTGGCGGCCACAACCTATGGCGTGGGCGAGCTCATGCTTCGCGCGGTTCGCGCGGGCGCAAAGACACTCTATATTGGTCTGGGCGGCAGTGCCACCAACGATGGTGGCGCCGGTATGCTGCAGGCGCTTGGCGCCCGCCTGGTCGATAAGTGTGGCTGCAATATCGCGCCGGGGCTCGCGGGCCTTGAACACGTGGCGAGTATCGATTTGGCACCGGCGCTTCGGGCACTGAATGGCGCGCGTGTCGTGGTGCTTTCCGATGTCGAGAATCCGCTCGTGGGACGTCGCGGGGCACTTGCGGTGTTTGGCGGGCAAAAGGGCCTGCCGACAGACGATGTCGAAACACTGGGCGGGTACGACGGCTGGATGGTCGGCTACGGTCGCCTGCTCGATACGGCGATTGCCGAGGCTCGGGCTCGGGGATTGCTGCGCGTGCCCGAGGGCGCGCGGACGTTTGGCTCGGTGCTCGGCGTGCCCGGCGCCGGTGCTGCTGGCGGTCTGGGCGCCGCGCTGCTAGCACTCGGTGCAGAGCTACGCTCGGGCGTGGAGACGGTGCTCGACCTCGTGGGGTTTGACGAGCGCGTGCGCGATGTCGACCTGGTCATAACGGGCGAGGGCAACATGGATGAGCAGTCTGCCGCCGGCAAGGCGCCGGTGGGTGTGGCCCGCCGCGCCAAGCGATATGGCAAGCCGGTGGCCGCTGTCGTGGGCGGTCGCGCCGACTATCTGGACGCGGTGTATGGGCAGGGCATCGACTTGGTGCTTCCGATCTGCCGCAAGCCCATGCCCCTCGACCAGGCGCTCGGTGTGCAAGAGGCCACAACCAACCTCATCTGCGCCGGCGAGGCAGCTGCCCAAGCCTATGACCTCGCTCGCCCCTAAAACCCATCCCCTCGATAAGTTGCGGTGAAATACGGAGTGTTTTTGCCTTTAAGGTGCCAATTCAGTCCGTATTCCACTGCAACTTCGTGAATGGTCATGCGAGGCTGGCTGCCTTGGGCCTTGGGTCGGACCGTCCGCCACGAAATGCGGCCATCTACTACGTTTAACCGAGTATCCTCGATCATCCCGAATTTTGCGAAATTAAAACCGCAGGTAGAAAGCTTGCCGGTTTTCGAAAAAGCCGGCTATGGTTGACCCCTGCGGCCTAAACGTAGTAGATAGGCCCTTTTCGTGGCGCAGCGTCAGACCAGTCTTTTTGGGACGGGGCTATTTTGACTACTTGCCGATTCGATTGCCCGAGTAGTCAAAAAGGCCCCGTCCCAAATTAGCTGTCTTGCCCCATCGGGCGGGAGCAGGTAAGATATATCGAGCGCCTAGCGCGTTCGATGGGTTCGGATGACGACATGTTCCGAATCTGGTCAGGTCCGGAAGGAAGCAGCCATAAGGAGCCTCTGTCGGGCATCCGAATCCATCGAGCGCACGGGCTTTCTTTTTGCGCGGTTTTACCAAACCGCGCAATGCTCGACGCTGCGCGCCACCCAGAGCGACAATTTGTCATTCAAAAGGCAAGGCATGACCAGAAGGTCTATGCCTTGCCTTTTTCATGCCAACTTGTTCGCTCTGGGTGGCGCTCGCTGGCTTTGCCAAAACATCGATGGCTACGTGCTTCAAGAGGCGATGAAGTGTTTGGTGTCTCGCTGGTCCTCGGCTTCGCCTGCGGGATCGCTCGACTACCAAGCGCCCTGCCGGCACTCGCAGGTAGCCGACCAAAACCGTCTGAAGGGTCACATTTATCTGATAATTGAATCCCTGGCGTTATGTCGCTCGCTGGCGTTGCCAAAACATCGGCTGCTACGTGCCTTGGGCGCTAGCGGCCGTTGCCCTTACATCTGTAACGAGTTGCTTACGCATCTTCAGGGTTCGCCGTACTATCATGAATCAGATTGAAGAGAGATGATGATAGGGAGCGCCTTTTTATGATTGAGCTGCTCAGGCGTTTTGGTGGTAAGTTTCGCCGATATATGGTGATCGGCCCTGCGTGTAAGTTGATCGAAGTGATCTTTGACCTGCTTACGCCGCTGGTGATTGCCCAGATGATCGATAAAGGCATCGGCGCGCACGACGTGAGTGCCGTCGTCCACTACGGCATGGTGCTCGCCGCCATGGCCGTGATTGGCATCTCGTTTACGCTCGTCTGCCAAAAGATGGCGGCGCTCACCTCGCAGGGCATGGGTACTGACATTCGCGGCGCTCTCTACAAGCACATCAACAAGCTGAGCTATGCTGAGCTCGATCGCTTTGGCACGCCGTCGCTCATCACGCGCATTACCAACGACGTCAACCAGGTACAGCTCGCCGTGGCGCTGGGCGTGCGTATGCTCATCCGCTGGCCTTTCCTGGCGGTGGGCTCCATGGTCGCGGCCCTTGCCATCGACCTTAAGCTCGGCATCATCTTTTTGATTTGCACGCCCGCCATCGGCCTGGTGTTTTGGTTTGTCATGGCGCGCTGCATCCCGTACTACAAGCAGCTGCAGGCAAAGCTCGATCGCATCGCACTCATCTGTCGCGAGGGGCTTTCGGGCGCCCGCGTGGTCCGAGCCTTTGTGCGCGAGGATCACGAGCACGAGCGTTTTGCCCAGGCAGCCGATGACCAGGCGCATACCGCCATCGCGGTGGGCAAGCTCTCGTCGATTCTTAATCCCGTCACGTTTTTGGTGATGAACCTGGGCGTGTGCGCCATCCTGTGGGTGGGCGGCGTCCAGGTCAACGTGGGCGAGCTCACGCAGGGCCAGGTCATGGCGTTCGTCAACTACATGACGCAGACCCTGACCTCCATCGTGTATGTCGCCAACCTGGTCGTGGTCTTTACCAAGGCGAGCGCCAGCGCGTCGCGTCTCAACGAGGTGCTCAATTGCGAGCCGAGCATTACCGACGAGGGCAACCAGCCGGTTGCGCTGCCCGAGCCGAGCGCGATGGGCAGCGCTGTTTCGGTTCCCGCGCTGAGCTTCAGCCATGCGAGCTTCTCCTTTGGCGCGGGCGCCGCCAACGCCGTCAATGACGTGACCCTGGAGCTGCCGCTGGGCAAAACGCTCGGCATTATCGGCGGTACGGGCAGCGGTAAGTCTACACTCGTCTCGCTTATCCAGCGCCTGTACGATGCGGGCACCGGCAGTGTGAGCGTGATGGGCGCCGACGTGCGCGCTTGGCCGCTCGACCAACTGCGCCACGTGGTCGCGACCGTCCCGCAACGCGCGTCGCTGGTGAGTGGCACGATCCGCAGCAACCTGACCTGGCGCGACGAGGCGGCGACCGACGAGGGGCTTTGGGCGGCGCTCGATATGGCGCAGGCCAGCGAGTTCGTGCGCAACAAGCCGCAGGGGCTCGACGCCCCGGTCGAGGCGGGCGGCAAGAACTTTAGCGGTGGCCAGCGCCAGCGCCTGACCATTGCGCGTGCCTTGGTGGGCTCGCCGCAGATCCTGATCATGGACGACTCCGCCTCGGCGCTCGACTTTAAGACCGACGCAGCGCTTCGCCACGCCATCCGCGAGCGCAGCGTACGCGGTGCCGCCGAGGGCGGGCTCCCGCTGACCACGGTGATCGTGAGCCAGCGCGTCTCGACCGTGCGCGATGCCGACATGATCTGCGTGCTCGACCACGGCTCGGTCGCGGGCCTGGGCACGCACGACGAGCTGTACGCAAGCTGCCAGCTCTATCGCGAGATTTGCCAGTCGCAGCTTCGCCGCGAGGAGCTCGAGGGTCAGCAGGGGAGCGCGGCGTCCGCGCTCGCCCCAAGCCCCGTGCCCGCCTCAGGCGCCGCGTGCGCTCCGGCATTCACTTGCGCAAAGGAGGGCTGCTAAATGAACCCGTATACTTCTTCCGGTTCGGTCGCCACGATGACGGCCAACGTGTCCGGCAACGATAACCTCAACGACTTGGGTGACGGTCCGCGCCAGCCCGGCGATCCCGAGCGCTATCCCGCCGGTGCGGTAACTCGCCGCCTGCTGGGCTACGTCCGTCCGCATCGCATTTCGTTTACGGCGTCGTTTGTGAGCGCCGCCATCTCGGTGATCTTGCAACTCTATACGCCCATCCTCATCGGCGAGGGCATCGACCTCATCGTTGCCGCCGGGCAGGTGGACTTTGACGCACTGTTGCCGCTCGTTACCAAGCTCGCGATTGTCGTGGTGGGCGCGGCGGCCTTCCAGTGGCTGCAGGGCTACTGCGTCAACCGTCTGTCCTACGAGACGGTGCGCGACATGCGCGTGGAGGCGAGCGACAAACTCAGCCGCATGCCGCTCAGCTTTATCGACAGTCACGCCCACGGCGACCTTATGAGCCGCGTGGTCAACGACGTCGATCAGGTGGGCGACGGTCTGCTGCAGGGCTTCACGCAGCTCTTCACCGGTGTTATTACCATCGTGGGCACGCTCGCGTTTATGCTCTCCATTAACCTGGCCATGACGCTCGTGGTGGTGCTCGTCACGCCGCTTTCCATCTTTGCAGCCGGCGCCATCGCCAAGCTTTCCAACAAGAGCTTTACGGCACAGCAGCGCATCCAAGGCCAGCTTGGCGGTCATATTGAGGAGTACGTGGGCGAGCAAAAGCTCGTGGACGCCTTCGCCTACGGCCCGCACGCTCAACAGCGCTTCGATGTCCTCAACGCCGAGCTCTATACGGCGGGCGAGCGCGCGCAGTTTATGGGTTCGCTTTCTAACCCCGGCACGCGCTTTATCAATAACATCATCTACGCCGTGGTCGCCGTGATCGGCTGCACGGGCGTGATCACGGGCGTGCCTGCGGCGCTCACGGTGGGCGGCGTGCAGATCTTCCTGTCCTACGCTAACCAGTACACTAAGCCGTTCAACGAGGTCACGAACGTCATCACGCAAATCCAGACCGCGTACGCCTCGGCGCGCCGCATGTTCGCGTTGCTCGATGCGCGCGAGCAGGAGCCCGACGCGGCGGATGCCGTGGAGCTTGCCGCCCCGCAGGGCGAGGTGACCTTTGAACACGTGGACTTTAGCTATGTGCCCGACCGCAGGCTGCTGCAGGATATCTGCATCGAGGCTAAGCCCGGCATGCGCTTTGCCCTGGTCGGTCCTACGGGCTGTGGCAAGACGACGCTTCTTCGGGATATCGTGCGTCAGATCAGTAACGGGAATGAGAAGTTTCCGGGAATGACGGTCGGACTGGTCGATGAGAGAGGAGAACTGGCAGGATGCTATCAGGGAGTTCCGCAGAACGATGTGGGTATGCGTACCGATGTGCTGGACGGATGCCCGAAAAGCGAGGGAATGCTGATGCTGATCCGGTCCATGGCGCCGGCTGTTGTGGCAGTAGATGAGATCGGCGGAAAAGAAGATATCAAAGCAGTAGAATATGTAAGAAACTGCGGCTGCGCCCTGGCAGCAACGGCTCATGGAAGTTCCCTGGAAGAGTTAAAAGAAAGAGCCGGTTTTCGGGAACTTTTAGAGGAAAAAACTTTTGAGCGTCTGGTGTTTTTAAGCAGAAAGCGGGAATGCCGGGGAAAAGTGGAAGTGGTTTATGAC
>CAJLJQ010000040.1:0-17764 GCA_905207015.1 uncultured Collinsella sp.
AGCCAAACAAGTAGTCCCATGCTAACGCAAGAGCGCGGCCCCGCATGTGCAAGGCCGCGCTCACTTAGGTATTTACAATCTTTCGACGAACGGGGCTACTTACTCCTCGTCGTCCTCGCCATCGTCCTCGTCCTCAAGATGATCGAGCAGGTAGCGAAGACCCTCGCTGACCTCGTTGGCGGGCACCTTGGCAACGTAGCGCGCGTCGACGGCGGGCCTCATGATAACACCCTCGCCCGAAGGCACGCGCATGCTCTCGAGCTCGTCCTCATCAGTGCGGGCGATATCGCCGGCGTTCATACGCTGACCAGTCAACAGGAAGGTCAGACGGCAAGCGGCATCGATGGAAATGGAAGCGATGCGATCGAGGTAGCGCGAAACCATGATGGCGCGGCGCAGGTCGTCATAGTTGCTGTCGTCGTCCATAAAGTCGCCCGTATCCATACGGTTAAAGGTGCGGAAGAACTTCTCGTAGGCGGCGTGCACTGGCTCGTCCTCGACGGCCAGGTTGCAGATGATGGACATGTCATTGGTGACGAGCGCAGAAAGCGAAGAGCCCAGCACCTGGTAAACAGCTTCGGCCTCGGCCTCAACCGTACCGACGAGCTCCTGGGGCAGCGAGATGTCGGCCTTGATCATATGACGCGTGGCACGGCAGATCTGACGGACCTTATCGGTCATGCGCTGCAGGTTAAAGTCGACGTAGATGATCGTCTGAAGCAGGCGGAAGTCGGAGGCGACCGGTGACTGCGTGGCGATCAGGTTGTAGCAGACGGCCTCCAGGTTGGCGCAGCGCGCGTCAATCGAAAGCGTACGTTTCTTGGTCTTGGTGGCGAGCTTGCGGTCGTCGGTCACATAGGCCTTCACGGCATCGTGGAGAGCCAGATCGACGGCCTCATAGATGCTCAGCATCTCGTGACGGGCCTCGACGAGCTGACGGGAAAACAGTTTGCGCATGGTTCACTCCAATCAGTTGGGTGCGGTCATGCAGCCCGCACAGTGAATACGCACCGGACCAGGTCCGATCGGCTTGGGACTAGTCGCACCGATCAGCCAAAGCGGCCGGTGATATAGTCTTCCGTCCGCGAGTCCACCGGGCTGGTGAAGATCGCGTCGGTTTGACCATACTCGATGAGCGTGGCGGGCTCGCCGGCAACTTCCTGCAAGAAGAATGCGGTGTAGTCGCTGATACGAGCTGCCTGCTGCATTGAATGCGTGACGATGATGATCGTCATCTCGGGCGCCAGCTCGGCCATCAGATCCTCGACCTTAGAGACGGACGTGGGGTCGATGGCGGAGCAGGGCTCGTCCATCAGAAGGACATCGGGTTGCACCGCAAGCACGCGCGCGATGCACAGACGCTGCTGCTGACCGCCCGAGAGCGCCAAACCATCCTTGTTGAGCTGATTGGATACCTCTTTCCAGAGGTTGGCGCGCTTGAGCGATTCTTCCACGATGTCATCGAGGTCGCTTTTGCTAGTCACGCCCTGCAGACGAGGGCCAAAGGCGACATTCTCGTAGATGGATTTGGGAAACGGGTTGGGCTGCTGAAAAATCATGCCCACGCGGCGACGGAGGTCGACCGGGTCGACGCCCTCGGCATAGATATCGTTGCCGTCGAGCGTCATGGTGCCCTCGACGCGCGTACCCTCGATAAGATCATTCATGCGGTTGATGCAGCGCAAAAACGTCGACTTACCGCAGCCCGAAGGGCCAATGAAGGAGGTGATGGCGTTTTTAGCGATGTTGAGGTCGAGCCCCGTCAGCGCATGAAAGTCACCGTACCAAAAGTTGAAATCCTTGGCCGTAATGGCCGCTTGCTCCAGCGTGGGAGCGGACTGATAAACGGACATGGGACTCCTTAACTAGCGACGCTTGCGCGACAGGAAGCGCGCAAACAGGTTGAAGGCCAGAATGATCACCATCAGCAAGAGCGCGGTGCCGTAGGCTGCGTTCATGTTGATGCCGTCGTTGGCAAGCAGGTACAGGTGAACCGTCATGGGGCGGCCGGAATCGAGCGGCGAAATAGGTAGATTGATGGCCTGGCCCATGGTGTAGAGCACCACCGCGGTCTCGCCAATGGCGCGGCCGATGGCGAGGACGATGCCCGTGGCAATACGGCCAAAGGCAGAAGGAAGCACAATCTTGGAGACAACCTGCCACTTGGTGGCGCCCAGGCCGTACGCGCCCCAACGGATATAGCGCGGGACGGCGCGAATGGCCTCTTCGGTGGTGCGCATGACGATGGGAAGCATCAAGAGCGCGAGCGCCAGAGCGGCCGAGACCATCGAAAGGCCCAGGCCCATGGCCTCGACAAACAAGGCGTAGCCAAACAGGCCCATAACGATGGAGGGCACCGAGGCCAAAGCGTCAGCAGCGTAGCGAATGAGCTCGACGACCTTGCCCTGCTTGGCGTACTCGGCCAGATAGACGGCTGCCAGCACAGCGATCGGCGTGCAGATAAGCATGGCGAGCGCCGTCACATAGACGGTCGAGACGATCGTGGGCCAAATACCGCCCTCGGCGTTGACGCCCTGGGGCCAACCGAAGATAAAGTCGAGCGAGATGTGTGGCAGGCCGTTGATGACCACGTAGGCGATGATAGCGACCAGCACCAGCGTGGTGATGTATGCCGCGGCACGGAACACGCCAAGCATGATCTTGTTGGACAGGTCCTTGTTGATGCGGCCCTTCTTGCCGTGGGAAAGGGCACGCTTGATGCGCTCGCGCGACGAGGTCGTATCGACCGTCGTGTCAACGGAATCGGACATAGCCTACCCCCTCTTCTTCTTGGAAACCAGGCGGACGATGCCCACCAGCGTGGCGGAAATGATAAACAGGACCACGCCCATGCCGAACAGCGCCGAGCGATGCAGACCCGAGGAATAGCTCATGTCGAGCGCGATCTGGCTCGTGAGCGTCGAGATGGGGCTCGCAATGCTGTCGGGAATAACCGGGGCGTTACCCACGACCATGAGCACGGCCATGGTCTCGCCGATGGCACGGCCCATACCCAGCACGATGGCATCCACGATACCCAGCTTGGCGGCAGGTAACACGACCTTATAGATAGTCTGCCACTTGGTGGCGCCCATGGCATACGATGCCTCGCGAATGCCCATGGGAATGGAATTGAGAGCATCGATGGTAAGCGTCGTGATGGTGGGCACGATCATAATGGCGAGCACGAACCACGCCGTCAGCGCGCCAAAACCAAGACCGCCGGTCAGTTGTGCGATAAACGGGCGGATGATGATCATGCCAAAGAAGCCATAGATGATAGAAGGGATGCCGGCCAACAGGTCAACGGCAGGGCTGATGAGCTTGCGCACGCGCTTGCTGGCGATCTCGACCAGATACACGGCCGTGCCCACGCCTAGGGGCACACCCATGGCGAGCGCGCCGACGGTCACCAGACCCGAGCCGGCAAGCAGCGACACGATGCCGTAGTGACCCTCAGAGGGCGCCCACGTAAAGCTAAAGAAGTCCGCCAGACCGATGTCGGTAAAGACGGGCAGCGCCGAGTACGTGGTAAAGACAAAAATCAGGATGACGGTAACAACCGCCAAGAACGCGCAGGCAAAGAAAATCCACTGCAGCGCCTTCTCCTTGATATAGGTGCTGCGCGATACGAGCGCCAGCTCGCGCTTCTTGGGCGCCTGAGCATTCTGCTCAGTCTGGGAGTTTTCCTGTGCTTCCATGCTACTCACTCCTCTTCTCGTCGTTGGTGACGGGGATAAAGCCCGCCTCGCGAATCTGCTTGTCCATCTTTTCGGACGTCACATAGTCGATGTAATCCTGCGCCTGCTGCGAAGGCGCACCCTTCACAAAGAAGTAAAGGTCGCGTGAGATGGGATAGCCGCCGCTCGCGACCGTCTTCTCGGACGCCTCAACATGATTGACCGAGACGGCCTTGACCGAGGTCTTGGCGTTGAGGCTATCGACGAAGCCCAGCGAAATGTAGCCAATGGCACCGTGCGAACGAGATACCACGTCGCGCACCTGGCCCGTGCCCGAAAGAACGGCCGAGCGGCGATCGAACGGGGTGCCGTCCATCACGATGGTGCGGAATGCTTCACGCGTGCCGGATGCCTCGTCTCGGTTGATGACCTGAATCTTCAGGTCCTCGCCACCGACCTCTTTCCAATTAGTAATCTTGCCGGCATAGATATCGCGGAGCTGCTCGGTCGAGAGGTTATCGACCGGGTTATCGTCGTTCACGATGACCGCGATACCGTCGTGGGCAATGACGATGGGAGTCAGGCCCAGATCCTGTTCGTCGGCATTGAGTCCACGGGAGGAGCTGGCGATATCGGCCGTGCCAGCGCTGACGGCTTCGATGCCAGCGGAAGAGCCCAAACCGGAAACGAGCACGTCGATGCCGGTCTCCTCCTTAAAGCCCTCTGCCGCAATTTCGGCGATAGGAAGGCAGGTCGTGGAGCCGGCCACGGTAATGGAAGAGGTAGAAGATCCCGAAGAACAGGCGCACAGCGTAAGCGTAAGCACAGCGGCGCTCAGGACCGATACGATCTTTCTCATAGCATCACGCCGATCGCAGCATGGCGCCCACAGGTGCCGTCCTCGTTACGGTAGGAATAAAAGCGGTCGTTCTGGCGCACAGTCGAAAGCTGGGTATCCACGATATTATCCGCGTCCACACCGGCATCTACCAGCGCCTCACAAATGGCAGCGGAAAGATCGAGCATGCGAGAGGCACTCGCATCGATGCAAGAGAACTCGACGGCAAAGCGATCCATGAGTTCCTGGGATACCTCATATTCGTCAGCCAAGATATGGGGGCCGATATAGGCGGAAACGTCGCTCGCATCGCAGCCGGCAGCATCGCAAAGCGCCTGGCACGCCTTGGCAGAAATACGTGCAATCGTGCCCTTCCAACCGGAGTGCACCACGGCAAATCCGCCAGGGGCCACCAGCACCACGGGAGCGCAGTCGGCAAAGCAGAGCAGCACGGGCACGTCATGGGCCGTACAGACGATGGCATCGCAGCCCTCGGCAATCTGCTCGCGAACAGCCTCAAGATCGTCGGCGCCGTTCGAAGTCACCGTAACGATATGGTCACCATGTACCTGATTGGGCACGAGCAGATTATGCTCGCACTCAGTGGCGCCCATAGCTTCGAGCGCTCGACGACGATTTTCTTGAACAGCAAAGGGGTCATCGCCTACATGCGAGCCCAGGTTGAGCGAGGAGTACGCATCTTCAGAAACGCCACCGGTGCGCTCGGTAAAGGCAAAGCGGACATCGGATGTCGCGCCCTCCACCAACGTAACTCCATCATGGTCGACACGCGAAACGTTGTCCGCACGTGCTGCCATACTAAAGCCTCCTAATAACACAAGTACCGCGGCGTCGCCGCGCAGTCCGCGTTTATACGGCTGTCATACTTCCTTAAAAGGATACCCGCAGCGGTAGGGACCAAACGTAAAGGGAACGTAAGGAGATTGGAGGCTTTCGTTTACAAACGAGAAACAAAACGGGGTGCATCCAAATGGACACACCCCGTGCAGGTCGTTGAGAAAAACGAACTAGAAGCTACCGCGCTTCAGGAAGTCGGGAAGCTCGAACTGGTCGTTGCCAAAGTTGGGCAGCTCGGTACCACCGACGTTGCGGGTCGGAGCGGCCTGAGCCGGGCTGGCAGCCGGAGCGGTGCGCTGCGGCTCAGCGGAGGCAGCGGCCTTGCTCTGAGACTGCTGAGCAGCAAAGAGCTCATCCTGACGGTTGACGTTGGAGTCGGAGAAGCCCGTAGCGATGACGGTGATACGCACCTGATCGCCCAAGGACTCGTCGACAACGGTACCGAAGATGATGTTGGCCTCGGGGTCGACGGCGTTGGCGACAACGTCGGCGGCGTCGCTGATCTCCTGGATGCCCAGGTCCTTGGAACCGGCGATGGAGAGCAGCACGCGCGTGGCACCATCGATGGAGCTCTCGAGCAGCGGGCTGGAGATGGCCTGCTGGGCAGCGTCGACGGCACGTGTATCCCCAGAAGAGGTACCGATACCCATCATGGCGGTACCGGCCTGCTTCATGATGGTCTTAACATCGGCGAAGTCCAGGTTGATGATACCGGGGACGGTGATGAGGTCGGTGATGCCCTGGGTGCCCTGGGAAAGGACGCCATCGGCAATCGCGAAGGCCTCGAGCATGGTGGTCTTCTTCTCGGCGATGTCGAGCAGCTTATCGTTAGGGATGACGATCATGGTGTCGACGCAATCGGAGAGGGTCTTGATGCCCTCCTCGGCGCTCTTCTTGCGCTTGCGGCCCTCGAAGGTGAAGGGCTTGGTCACGACGGCGACGGTCAGTGCGCCGACCTCGTTCATCGCGATATCGGCAACGATGGGAGCAGCGCCGGTACCGGTGCCACCGCCCTCACCGCAGGTGATAAACACCATGTCGGCGCCAGCGAGCGCCTCGGCAATGTCGTCGCGGGACTCATCGGCAGCCTTGCGGCCAACCTCGGGGTTGGCGCCGGCGCCCAGGCCGCGGGTAAGGTCGGTGCCGATGTGCACCTTGATATCGGCATCAGAGATCGCGAGTGCCTGAGCATCGGTGTTGATGGCAACAAACTCGACGCCGCGGATGCCCTCTTCGATCATTCGATTGACCGCGTTGGTACCGCCGCCGCCGACGCCGACCACCTTAATGACGGCAAGGTAGTTGTTGATCTCTGTCTCGTGCATGTCGGTCCTCCGAACAAAGGTTATAGCCATAGCATGGGTCGACCCCTGCGCACATTAACCTTCAGGTTGAAAGTAAATGCAAAGGTAAACCGTATTATGTTTGCACATTATGAACGTATCAGTCAAATAATTGACCGTGAAAACCAAACAAACCAGATAAACGGCGTGGTATGGCCCCTCAACAAAGCATCAACCAGCGCTACGAGGTCGGAGCATTCCTAAATGTGTAGTTGCCCGGAGAGCGCACATTGATATACGTTACGCCCTCTACCTGCGAAAGCAACTTGGTGACTACGCGTTCCTTCTTGGCGATATCGTCCGAATCGCCCAGCGACACCTCAATGCCGTTATTGAGGTTTGCCGAGATGGCTTCGACCGAAGGCGTGGAAATATCCTTGACTTGTCCCAAGAACTCGCTCGAAAAACCACGCACATAATCCAGGCCGGCCTTAACGGCTTTGGAGTTCACCGCCTGGCCGGAAACCGGAGCGACATCCGCCGAGACATCAGTCAACAACACCGCGCCATAGTGCTTAGCGAGCGCCAGCGCGGCATCGATTCCGGTCAAGGTATTTGAGCCCTGCCCTGTCGTGATGACGTTGCCCTGGTCGTCCACTTCGACCGACGTCGACAGCGGGGCGATCCAGGTGTCATCGTCTCCGATAGCCCAGGCAAGGTCATCGGAGCTGATATACGCAATGGCGATAACTTTACGCTCCGTCGGCGTGATGATAAGCGTATGGGGAAACTGGCGCTGGACATCCACGCCCGAAACCCACGGGTTCTGCTTGAGATCCTCGGTAATCTGGTCGGGATCGACGTTAAAAAGCGACGTTCCCTCGGGCAAGTCGATCAGCTGGATAGCATCGTGCTTCGTCACATGCTCGCTGCCTTGAATCTGAATATCAGTGGCAGTAAACAATCCAGAGTTGATCACCACGATGGCAACGACGACGAGCACGGCCAAGACGGCCAGAACTCCGCCCACGATTTTGCCTTTGCCTGTAACGACAGAAGCGGCGTCTGATGTTTTATTTGCCATCGCTCCAAGTGAAGATAACGGGTTGAAACCTTTTTTACTCGAAGGCTTCTTGGCGGTAGCCGGCACCGATGTCAGCGAGCGCGGTTTCGATGCGCCCAGCGTGCGACCTGGACGCGCCGCTTTAGTTCCCGTCGAGGGCTTGGGAGCTGCCATGGGACGGGCAGGCTTGGCGCCCATAACAGGCTTTGACGTCACCGAGGGACGCGAGGACTTTTTTGCGGCCGGACGATTACCGAGCTGCGAGCCGACGACCGGACGACTGGTCTGTCGAGCATGCCCGACAGACTTAGAGTGCGCGACGGTATTGCGTTGAGGTTTGGCAGGCGCGCCGGAACGCCCTCCGGCGCGGCGGAAGGTGGGTTTCGATGCTCTAGAAGCCGAGGAATTTAACTTCCGGTCTGAGCTCGATGCCATACGCCTCCCTCACCTTTCCGTGCACATGTCTAATAACCGCGGCAACGTCATCGGCCGAGGCAGTTCCGTTATTAACGATAAAATTAGCGTGAACGGGCGAAACTTCCGCGCCGCCAATCGAAAAACCCTTTAATCCACAATCCTCGATAAGCTTGCCCACACTCGCATCGGGCGGGTTGCGAAAGACAGACCCGCAGGATGCGCGACCCATGGGCTGCGTACGCTTGCGCCTTGTAAGGTACCGCTCCATGCGCTCGCGAATGTCGGCCTTGGGCGCCGGTTTAAGCTTGAGCACGCACTCGAGGATGATCTCATTGCGGGGAAGGCTACATTCGCGGTAGCCCCAAGTGATCTCGGACCCCGCATAATGCTTGATACCGGATGCCGGGTCAAACGTTACGACATCCTCAACCAGCGAGCCAATCCACTCGGTCCGTGTGCCGGCATTCATAGATATCGCACCGCCGACCGAACCAGGAATGCCAACGGCAAACTCAAGGCCCGAGAGGCTGCGCGACAGGGCATCGTTGACTAGGCGCGCAAACATCACGCCCGCACCGACCGTCAGCGTACAACCGTCATCGGCAACAACCGTGCGCTGAAACTCACGTCCGAGCGAAATGACGGCACCGCGATAACCGCCATCGGCAACCAGTAGATTGGAGCCCTTGCCGATGATGACCCACGGCACCTGCTCGCGATCGAGCACCGCCACGGCGCGGCGGAGGGCATGATAGCTATGGCACGTCACAAAGAGGTCGGCCTTGCCGCCGATACGATAGCTCGTATGACGCGCAAGGCGCTCGTCCTCGATCACATCCGTGTCGATCATGCCTGAGAGCGCCATGACGGCGTTAAACAGACCCATTAGACTTAAGCGTCTTTCTTGGCAGTCAGATACTCAATGAACTCGGGACCGACGGTCGTAACGTCACCGGCACCCATGGTGAGCAGTAGGTCGCCCTCGCCCACCATCTGCTCGAGCTCCTGATTGAGCTCAAGACGGCTGGAGCAGTACACGACCTCCTTGCCAGGATGCTTGGCGCGCACGGTGTCGGCGAGCATCTTAGAGGTGACACCCGGAATGGGCATCTCGCCAGCCGAGAACACATCGATCAGCAGCAGCTTATCGGCATTGGCAAATGCATCGGCAAAGTCGTCGCACAGGGCCTGCAGGCGCGAATAGCGGTGCGGCTGGAACACGACGTCGACGTGCTTGTAACCCAGCGACGAAGCGGCAGCAAGCGTCGCCTTGATCTCGGTGGGGTGATGGCCGTAATCATCGACCACGGTGATGCCATCGATATCGCCCACGTGGGTAAAGCGACGGCGGACGCCCTCAAAGCTCGAGAGCGCCTTGGCGGCGGCGTCGATGTCAAGGCCCAGGACATGGGCGACGGTGAGCACCGCCGTGGCGTTGAGCATGTTGTGGCGACCGGGATTGCTCTTGATCTCCACAGCGCGCTCAGTGCCGTCCTCAAAGCGAACGATAAAGTCACTCTGGATGCCCTTGACATCCGGGTGCATGCAGACGATGTCGTTGCTCTCGGCAAAGCCGTAGGAAAGCACGTGACGGCCCGTCGACTTGGCGAGCTCGACCAGATGCGGGTCCTCACCGCAGACGATGACGGTGCCGTCCTCGCCCACCAGGCTCATGAATTTGGCGAAAGTTGCCTCGATCTCCTCGATACCCGAGTAGTGATCGAGGTGGTCGGCCTCGACGTTGGTCACAATGACTACGTTGGGGTTCAGGAACAGGAAGGAGCTGTCGGACTCGTCGGCCTCGGCGACAAAGTAGTCGCCCGAGCCGTTCTTGCCGTTCGTGTCATAGCCCTCGACGATGCCACCGATCAGGAAGCTCGGATCCAGACCCATGCGGTCGAGCATGGTGGCACACATCGAAGACGTGGTGGTCTTGCCATGCGTGCCGGCAACAGCGACGGTGGTGTAGCCGTGGCCCAAAGCAGAGAGCATCTTGGCACGGGGCCACACGGGAATACCAAGCTCGCGAGCGCGCACGAGTTCAGGGTTGGACTCCGGAATAGCGGTGGAGACAACAACCACGTCGGGCTTGACCTCGTCAATCGTGGCGGCCTCATGGCCCACATGCACCTTCACACCAGCGCGGGTAAGCTGGCGGATATAACGTGACGTCTTAAGGTCGGAGCCGGTAACGGCATAACCGCGCTCGTGCAGAACGAGGGCGATGCCACTCATGCCGGCGCCGCCGATACCGATAAAGTGGGCGCTCTTAAACTCGGGCGCGGAGGTTGCAGTCTGGGAATCAGCCATGTGCTCGTGTACTCCTTGCGTAAACACTGCCTGTAACCCGTTAACTGTACCGCACCTACCGCATCAGCGCGAGGGCGACCGAAGATATCCCGTCTAACTAACGCAAACCCTCTACCGCATCCGCCAGAAGAGCGGCGGCTCTATCCTGAGCCAGACCACGCGCCGCCTGACGCATGGCGTCGCGCGCCGCCGCGTCATCGACCAGGTGCAGCAGCTCATCGGCAAAGGCAGAACCGTCGATATCGGCATCGGCGCAGAGCACGCCGGCCCCGGCGTCGACCAGATAACGAGCATTGGTGGTTTGGTGGTCGGCCGTCGCATGCGGATACGGCACGAGCACCGAGGGCACGGCGAGCGCAGCGATCTCGGCCACGCTCGATGCACCCGAACGCGAGAGCACCAAATCGGCAGCAGCCAGCATATCGCCCATGTTGTCGATATAAGGCTGGACGCGGTAACGCTTCGCCTCCTCGGGCGTCAGCGCCAAAGCGCGCTCGGTCTCCTCAAAGCCGTCGGCACCCGTCGAATGCAACACATAGAGGTTCTTGCGCGAAAGCAGCTCGTTTTTGAGCGAAGTCACGCGCTCGTTGAGGTGCTGGGCGCCAAGTGAACCGCCAAAGACGAGCAGCAGCGTAGCGTCCTCGGGAACGCCAAGTGCCTTGCGGCCACGAGCGCGATCGCCCTCGATTACCGAGCGACGTACGGGGTTGCCGGTCATGAGCACGTGGTCAGGGTCACCTTCGCGCTCAAAGACCGAACGCGCTGCCGGCACCGAGATGCACACGCGGGCGGCGTGGGAGTTCATCATCTTGTTGGCCAGGCCCGGAACAGAGTTCTGCTCATGCAGCAGATACGGAACGCCTGCGCCCTTGCACCACCCCAACAGCGGAACCTCGACATAGGCACCAAAACCGATGGCGGCATCGGGCTTGCCGACCTTTGAGAAATGATTGGCGAGCGCACGCTTGGCCTTATTGACACGCCACAGCGAGGTCAGCGCCGTCCAAGGACGGGAGCGGTCGAAGCCCGTGACCGTAATGGGCACAAAATCAAACCCAGCCTCGGGGACCAAACGACCCTCGAGCTTGCGCGACTGGCCCACGAACACAACGTGGTGGCCACGGTCACGCAGTTCTTCGGCCAAGGCGAGCGCGGGGTTGATGTGTCCTGCCGTGCCGCCGGCTGCAATAGCAACGGTCATTTTATCGGTCATGGTAGTCCCTTCGTACACGCGGTCCCTGGTCGTCGGTGCGCAGACGCGCCGACGGGTCCGAGTTCAAATCGATTCGATTATATCCGCCGCCCGCGTTGCGAGGGCTGGGGCGCTGCGGACGACCTTGCGGAGCCGTTCGCGAGCGTGGACGAGCTGCCGGCTCGGATGCAGAACCATCCAGAACGGTAAAGCCGCTACGCGAAGGTCGTTCACCGCGCACATGGGCCACGCCGGCGGTGCTCTCGTCCATAACGGCAAAGCTCTCACGGCGGCGGTCATACTCATCGCGGCGGGCGCTCTCGTACGAAACGCGCAGGATCAACCCGGCAAGCATAAGCGACACAATAATCGACGAACCGCCGTAGCTAATAAACGGCAACGGTTTGCCCGTCATGGGAAACACGTTGAGGATGCCCAGCGCGTTAATCAAAAACTGCACCGCGAGAATGACCGCGGAGCCAGACGCCATAAGCGCGCCCCGACGATCGGTCGCCTGCTCGGCAATGCGAAACGCCGAGTAGATCAGCATCGCAAACACCAAGAAGAACAGCACGGTTCCGACAAAGCCGACTTCCTCGCCAATGATGGCCAGGATGTAGTCATTGTGCGCCTCGGGCAGATACGAGTACTTCATGGTTGAGTTGCCGATGCCACGGCCGAACAGACCGCCCGAAGCAAAGGCCATGATGGCAAGCGTGGCCTGATAGCCGTCACCATACTCGTCAGCCCAAGGGTTCAAGGCAACCTGAATACGCACCATACGGTACGGCTCTGCGACAAGTGCAATCACGATCACGAGAATGCCGAAGATTAGCACGCCGATGATAAATCTCGGGTCGAGACCCGCAAACAACGCCATGCACATGAGGGTCAACAGGATGATCAGGACAGTACCGAAATCGGGCTGGATAAAGATCAGAAAGAGCGAAATACCCAGGTAGATGCCCATCTTGCGAAGGAATTCGTTGATGTTGCCACCGGGCGAAAAGAAGCGATCAAGCATGATGGCCGAATACGCAATGGCAAATGGCTTTAAAAACTCGGAAGGCTGGAACTGAATACCGGCGATGTTGAGCCAGCGCGTGGCGCCACGGCTGCCGCTGCCCACCAAGAACACCAGAAACAGTAGCCCTATCATGCCGATAAGGAAGATCCTAAGCACATCCTCCCCAAACCAGCTGTCCGGCAAAACGCGCACGATGGCAATCAGCGCCAGAACACCAACCACGGCAAACGCGGCCTGTCGACCCAGGAAAAACGTCGCCGAGCCATTCTCGTGCAGCGCCTCGACCGAAGACGCCGAGTACACCATCAGCAGACCAAAGCACACCAAAGTAAACAGGCAGGCCATAAATATCAGACGGGGGCGCATGATGCGGGCGGGAACGCCGGCAATATAGCGTTCGCTAAACGACTGCCCGCCGCGACCGGAACGCGGTGTGCTACGCCGCGAGGAAGCGCGGTCCGAGTCGGGCCTCCTCATACCTTGTCGGGGGCTCTCCTCTCTCACCGGCAGCCCCTATTCCATTTGCGATTTCGCTGCAGCGGCAAGCTGAGCCACGTAGTCCTTAAACACGCGGCCGCGCTCCTCATAGCCCGAGAACTCATCGAACGAAGAGCAGGCAGGAGAAAGTAAGATCACGTCGCCACGGCTCGACAGCGAACGGGCAACGTCCACGGCATCGCGTAGGTCATCCGCTTGGGCGATATCCACATCGCCATCGACATCGGCCATAGCGGCGGTAAAGCGCTCGCGCGCATCGCCAAAGCAGACGACCGAGCGCACGTTATCCATAACGACGCGCGCGAAGTCCGTGAGCGGCGTGCCCTTATCGTGGCCGCCGAGCAGCAAGATCACGTTGTCATCGGGAAATGCCGTCAGTGCCTTCTCGACCGCGTCGGTGTTGGTCGCCTTGGAATCGTTGACGTAGCGCACTCCGTCAATCTCGCCGCACGGCTCCACGCGGTGCTCGAGCGGCTGGAACGAGGCCAGACCGCGGCAAATGCCCTCGGGATTGGCACCGACGGCCAGGACAGCCGTGGCAGCGCACAGGGCATTGATAACATTGTGATGGCCCGAGATCTTGAGCTCGGATGTAGCGATGAGCGGGGTCTCGACGCCCTTCAGGCGCACGATCATCTTGCCATCGCGCACAAAGGCGACATCCTCACCCTCTGGCTCGTCAAAGGCAACCTTGCAGATGCGACGACCCGGCGTGTAGATGTACTCATCGAACTCGTGAATGCCGGCGTCTTCGACGTCGACGACCACCAGATCGTCATCGACCATATTGTCAAACAGTTTGATCTTGGCAAGCGCATAGTTCTTATGGCTCTTATGCCAGCCCAAGTGGTCGGGAGTGATGTTGAGCAGCACCGCCACGCGAGGGTGGAGCTCGGTGGTCGTAGCAATCTGATAGCTCGAGAGCTCAGCCACAAACCACTCGTTGTGGGCTCGGCCGTCAATTTCGTTGATAGGCGGCTCGCCGATGTTGCCGACAGCTACACTGGCCTCACCGGAAGCCTTGAGCAGATAATCGGTCAGCGACGTGGTGGTCGTCTTGCCGTTGGTGCCCGTGATGGCAATCCAGTTATCGGGCGACAGGCGATAGGCAAACTCGGGCTCACCCATAATCTGGGCGGCATGCTCGCGCCCGGCCTTAAAGAAGCCCGAGAACTCCGAGATGCCCGGGCACGTCACGCATACGTCATAGGCGCCCTCGACCTGTTCGGTCCCATAGACAAACGACGCACCGGCAGCCTCGAGCGCACGCGTGGCGTCATTGGGCTCAGAGGTGCCGCCGCCATACACGGTAACGGCGCTTACGCGCTCTGGATGTGCCAGCGCCCAGCGGGCGACATCGAGACCGGATTTGCCCTGACCCAAAACGAGCAGGCTAAAGACATCAGCAAGAGGCATGAAAGACCACTATCCCAACTGGAAGAACAGGGCAAGGCCAACGGCACCAAATGCCGCAGCGATAATCCAAAAACGGATGACGACCTTGGTCTCGGCCCAACCCTTCTTTTCGAAATGATGATGGATGGGCGCCATAAGGAAGACGCGCTTGTGCGTAAAGTGGAAGTAGACAACCTGAATCATGACCGACAGGGTCTCAACGATAAACAGGCCACCGATGATGAGGGAGACGACCTCGGTGTTAGTCATGATGGACGTACAGGCAAACGCGGCGCCCAGAGCAAGCGAGCCGGTATCACCCATAAAGATGCTCGCCGGATAGCAGTTGAACCACAGAAAGCCCAGGCAGGCACCGGCACACGCGGTGCAGAAGATGGACAGGTTCACGTCTCCGTGCAAAAACGCCATGGCAGCCATGGCGAGCATGGCGATCATGGAGGTGCCGCCGGCAAGACCGTCAAGGCCATCGGTCAAGTTCACGGCATTAGAAAGACCGGCAATCATCAGCCAGCAAAAGACAATATAGAGCCACGGGAACGAATAGCCGCAGATGGTAGTCGAAAGCACGCCAAGGTCAATCGTCAACCCACCGGGAAAACGAATCTCGGGGACGACGCCGCACCAGTTGACGGCAAGCACCGTAAAGGTGACACAGATAATGGTTAGGCCGATCATCTTGGCATGAGGCGTCAGACCGAGCGAGCGCCCATGCGTAACGGAGGTCAGGTCGTCGATCAGGCCCAGCACACCGGTCGCCAGCGTGGCGAGCAGCACGAGCACGAGCTCGGTGGTGAGCTTTCCCATCAGCAGGCAGGTCAGCGAGATCGCGACGAGGATGACAACACCACCCATGGTGGGCGTTCCCTGCTTAACCAAATGACGCTTGGGGCCGTCGGCACGAACCTGCTGGCCGATACCCTCGACCTTGAGCAGCTTAATCCACCACGGCATGAGCAGCAGCGCAATGGCTGCGGCGATGCCAAGCCCCAAAAAAGCCTGATACGTTGGATACGAGGGATTGCCGAACATGGGCTAGCACACACCTTCCACAAAGCGGTCGAGCTCAACAAAGCGGGAACCCTTGACCAGTACAACATCATGTTTT
This sequence comes from uncultured Collinsella sp., assembly GCA_905207015.1. GTDB lineage: Bacteria > Actinomycetota > Coriobacteriia > Coriobacteriales > Coriobacteriaceae > Collinsella. The sequence continues at coordinate 15,688 of CAJLJQ010000040.1, forward strand.
TCAAGCGCGCCGCCCATGCGGTCGAGCACCTGCTGATAATCGGAGAACACCTGGATGCGGTCCTCGTCCATGCCCATCATGCGCGCGGCATCGGCCATAAGCTGGGCCAGCTCACCACCCACGCACGCCAGCATGTCGAGCTTCTTGGCGGCGGCATAGGCGCCCACGAGCTCATGCATGCGAGGAGCCTCATCGCCCATCTCGCCCATCTCGCCCAGGATCGCCATGCGAGACCCCGTGCATGAAAGCGAGCACAGCAGATCGAGGCCGGCTGCCATCGATTCGGCGCTGGCGTTATAGGAATCGTCGATGATGCGTGCACCGCTCTTGGCGCGCTTGATCTCCTGGCGGTGCCCGGTGATCGTAAGACCCCTAAAGGCAGCATCGATCTGCTCGGGCGTCACGCCCAGGCGATAGGCAACCGCGGCGGCCTTAACGGCATTAGGAACGGACTGCACGCCGGAGATGGCAAGCATGGTATCGATTGTCTCGCCCTGACCAAAATCGAGCGTAAAGACCGGACGGCCCTCGTCATCAACGCGAACGTCGCGGGCGCGGACCTCATCATCGTCAGAGACACCGGCCAGCATCACGTCGATACCAGCAGGCCGGGCGAACGTATCGCGAATGAACGGCGTAAAATCGTCCTCGCCGCCCAAAACCAGCAGCGGCAAATAGTCGCCGGCGGCGCACATGCCCTGGACAATCTCGGCCTTAGCGCGGGCGATGTTCTCGCGGCTGCCCAAAATGCCGATATGAGAGGTGCCGATCTTGCTCACGATGGCAAGGTTGGGATTGGCGGACTGGGACAGGCGCTCGATCTCGTGGAAATGGTTCATGCCCATCTCGAGCACCAGGACCTCGGTATCGGCCGGAGCGGAAAGCACCGTGAGCGGCATGCCGATCAGGTTATTGAAATTGCCCTTGGTGGCCCAGACACGATAGCGCTTGGCGAGCACAGCGGCGAGAACGTCCTTGGTCGTCGTCTTGCCGATGGAACCGGTAATGCCAACGACCAGGCAGCCAAGCTCCAGGCGATACGCGTGCGCCAAACGCAGCAGAAACTCCTCGGGATCATCGGTCAGCAAGATGGCACAGCCCTTGTCCTGCGCCAGCGAGACCAGCTCGGCCTCGGGCTCACGCGTCATCACGACGGCGCCGGCACCCGACTGGACGGCACGGGAAGCAAAATCATTGCCGTCGACGTTTTCACCGGGAAAGGCGACGAAAATCGTCCCTTCCTCGACCTGGCGCGAGTCGATAACGCACCCGCGGCATACCCGATCGACTTCTCCCGTCACGGTTCGGGCCCCTGTTGCGGCCGCGAGGTTGTTGACGGCGATCTCTATCATTGCAGCTCCCCTGTAAACCTAAATAATGCTATCGGCGTATTGTATCCCAGCGCCGCGCATGCGTGGTGCAGGGCATGTGAACACCCCTCATATGGGACAACAAACCACGCCCCAAAGATTGTAACCCCCTACTTCGTGTGTGGGATACCCAGCACGTCGAGCGCGTTGGCCATAATGGACTGGAACGGCACCGCAGCGGCATCTGAGCCGCTCGGCGTTCCGTCGAGCGTGATATAGCACAGCACCTTGGGCGATTGTGCCGGTGCAAAGCCCATAAAGGACGACATGTAGTTCTCCTTGAGGTAGCCGCCGTTCTCGTCGGCACGTTCGGCCGTACCGGTCTTACCCGCCACGTCATAGCCGTCAACCGCGCCGCCAACGCCCGTTCCCTCCGACACGACCGTCTGCATGCACGATGTCACCTGGGATGCGGCGTCCTCCGAAATCGCGCGCTCGCCTTCGCCCCAGTCCTTCTCGTCGCCTTTGCTGGACTTATAGAAGTGCGGGGTCATCATCACGCCGCCGTTGGCGATGCCGCCCACGGCACGTGCGATCTCAATCGGCGAGACAGACAGCGCCTGTCCAAAGCTCATCGAGCCCAGCGTGGCGCCGTCATACTGGTCACGCTCCTTGACGATGCCCAGGCTCTCGCCCGGAAAATCGACACCATGGAGACCTCAATCCTCCCCTATGAGGACTGCTGCACGGTCTTTACCCCCAAGCAT
>CAJLJQ010000041.1:0-17584 GCA_905207015.1 uncultured Collinsella sp.
CCCGCCACGACAACGAGCCGGCGGGCCCCGCCCGTTAGCCCCAGAATCTTTCCGCAGGACAGAAGGAGGCCCCGCCGCACGTAGTGCGCAGCGGGGCCTCCGACATGTCCGAGGACGATTCTGGGGCTAACGGGCGGGGCCCGCCGAACCAGGTTAGGCAGCCGGGCAGATCTTCTTGAAGAGCTCGATGACGTCGTCGAGCGTCGCCTCGCGCGGGTTGCCCGGGAAGCAGGCGTCAGCCATGGCGTCCTTGGCCAGGACCTCGATCTCGTCGGCCTTCATGGCCTCGCAGACATGCGGGATGTTCACGTCGGCGGAGAGCTGCTTGACGGCGGCGATAGCGGCGTCGGCAGCCTCGTCGGTACTCATGCCCGTGGTGTCAACACCCATGGCAACGGCAACCTTGGCCAGGCGCTCAGCGCAAACCGGCTTGTTGAACTCCATGGCAATCGGCAGCAGCATGGCGCAAGCGACGCCGTGCGGGGTGTCGTAGTGAGCGGACAGGGTGTGAGCCATGGCATGGTCGATGCCCAGGCCAACGTTGGAGAAGCCCATGCCGGCGACATACTGGCCAAGGGCCATGCCCTCGCGGCCGGAGCCGGGCTGGCCGGACTTGGCCTCGGCGACGGAGTCACGCAGGTTCTCGCTGATCAGCTTAATAGCCTCAAAGTGGAACATGTCGGAGAGCTCCCAAGCGCCCTTGGTGGTGTAGCCCTCGATGGCGTGGGTCAGAGCGTCCATGCCGGTAGAGGCGGTCAGGCCGGCGGGCATGGAAGCCATCATATCGGGGTCGACGACGGCGACCTCGGGGGCGTCGTTGGTGTCGACGCACACGAACTTGCGGACCTTCTCGGGGTCGGTGATGACGTAGTTGATGGTCACCTCGGCGGCGGTACCGGCGGTCGTCGGCACAGCGATGGTGAACACGGCGTGGTTCTTAGTGGGAGCAACACCCTCGAGGCTGCGGACATCGGCGAACTCGGGGTTGTTGATGATGATGCCGATGGCCTTGGCGGTATCCATGGAGGAGCCGCCACCGATGGTCACGATAGCGTCAGCCTCGGCGGCCTTGAAAGCCTCGACGCCGTCCTTGACGTTCTGGATAGTGGGGTTGGGCTTGATCTCGGAGTAGAGGCTCCAAGCAATACCGGCGGCGTCGAGCTCGTCGGTCACCTTAGCGGTAACGCCAAACTTGACCAGATCGGGGTCGGAGCAGACGAAGATCTTCTTGTAGCCGCGACGCTGGAGCTCGCCGGGGATCTCCTTGATGGCGCCGGAACCATGATAAGAAATGGTGTTGAGAACGAAACGATTAGCCATTGATAGCCTCCCATCGTGTGCGGGGCACCCATTACGCCCCGCGCTGCAAGTTCCATCCTAACGCTTTTGAAACAAAAAACGCGTGAGAACGTCAAAAGTGTTAAAGCGTTTCAACATAATAACGGAGCCCCAGTCCTTCCCTCCCGACAGCAGCGAAGGCTAGATTATAGGAGCAATCGCCCAAAGAATACGACCAACTCAGTCTATAAATTGTTTCTGTTTTAGCAATATATGTTTGACAATACGTTTATAAAAGGATACTTTATAGTAAATAAAATGCATGCAGCAAATAGCGTCATTCATTTTGTTAGAAATTGCCCATGCGGTTATTGCAGCTGCATGTACCGCAACGTACAGCGCAATTCTCCGCACGAAGTAGAAGACGGTTCCAATTCGATCGAGGCGATGACGCGTGATGGCTACTGGTCCTAAATCGAGCAAGACGGCTACAAACGAATATCGAATCTCAATTGAAGGTAATCCTTATCCGCATACTCTGGCTCTCATCAACCCAGCGGGAGACAACCTCAACATCAAAAGACATGGGTTCACGGGTCCACTAGGACAGCTATCGAGTCTTAAATATACCGTTTATGACGATGCGAATGAAAAACTCTTCACTGTCGTCGACGGTGGCTTTAGCAACATGCCCAGGGTTGCGCTCATCATCGAACACAAGGAAGTTGCGGTGTTCGATTATGGTCTAAACAGACTTGAGATGAAGTGCGTAACGAACATACCGAATTACGCAATAAAAGGTAACTTCCTATTTGGAGATTACGATATATTCAGCCAACAGGAAGTGAAGCTATCTTCAGTTATCGTCCTTCAATGTGATAAACAATCGTGCTTTAGCATACAGGTTTTGGATAAAGCCGAATTAGCCGCCGCAATTGGAATACCTACAGCCATTGCCCTTCTTAGGGCTCGGATTGAAGAGCATCTCGAATAAATCGCAAAAAGCAGTTCGTAACAACATTCAGGAGCTAGATAGTTTTTCTGGCTCCTGAATGTTGTTACGAACATGCACCTTAGCGCTTAAGACTCGTGGTCTGCCAGTCAGCTACGATGCGGGCCCATTTCCTGTGCAAGTCGCGTTCGCGATCGATAAACATGATGGCAAACGCGATAAACAGCAGCATGCTCGCCACCGCAATGGCGTGCAGCCCCATGCGCTCGATGCACCAGTTGCCCAGCACGGCGCCAAACACAAAGGTGAAGATCACGCCAAAGTACAGCAGGCCGTTTTCCAAAAAGCCGCGCTTGTGGGTGATGATGTAATCGTCCACGTTTTGCAGGGCGTTGCGCAAGTTGCCGATGCACATGGTCGTAGCGATGCCGTGACCGTGGATCTTGCGGAAGCTCTCGACCTGCATGCCGCAGGCAAACGAGGTGAGGCAGTTGGCGAGCAGGTTGAAATTGCCGCCCGGGATAAAGCTCACGCCCAGCAAGATGACGGCTTCAAAGAACACCGTCACTTGGCGCCAGTGAATCACGCTGCCAAACCGTTCGTGTACCAGGTCGGCAAGCATAATGCCCACGGCAAACGACACCACGGGGAAGAAGTAGCGCCCCGCAAGTGCCCAATTGCCCTCCGAGATGCTCACGCCCACAAGCAGGATGTTGCCCGTCTGCGCGTTTGCGAAAACATGGTCGCGCCCAATGTACGAATACACATCCATAAAGCCGCCGGCGAGCGCCAGGATAATGCCCAGTTCGATGGACTCCGATATCTGTTTGGCACGCTGCATCGTCGTGCATCCTCCTTGTTGACGACTCTCTCGTGCGTTGGCGGAAACATAGCCGCCGTTCATACTGTAACCCATTGACAACATGGCGTGCGCGCGAGACGGCCCCTTCGACACGGGGATACACAGTCTGGAAACAAACGGCATCCGCATCGACACGCCGATCCGCCAGCCCATGTACTCCACCAGTCTTTTTAGCCCCGTCCCAAAAAGACTGGTTACAATTACGTGCAGCATACAAACACCGGGAGGGATCGTGGCAAAAAAGCCTCAGCACGCTCAGAATAACCAGCGCAGTCAGCAGGGCAAACAGGGCCAGCAGCAAAAGCGCGGCGGCAAGGCCCAGGGCGGCCACGCCGCTCATACCCCGGCAGCGCCCGCCCGTCCCTGGCGCCCGGGCCGCGATAAGTTCCTCCCCGTCAGCCGCGCCGATATGGACGCGCGCGGTTGGGACCAGTGTGACTTCGTCTACATCTGCGGCGACGCCTACGTGGACCACCCCAGCTTTGGTATGGCCATCATCAGCCGCGTACTCGACGCGCACGGCTACAAAGTGGGCATTATCTGCCAGCCCGACTGGACCGACCCCGCCAGCATCACGGTGCTCGGCGAGCCTCGCCTGGGCTTTCTCGTCAGTGCCGGTAACATGGACTCCATGGTCAACCACTATTCGGTGACCAAGCACCGCCGCCACACCGACGCCTATACCCCCGGTGGCGAGGAGGGGCACCGCCCCAATCGTGCCGTCACGGTCTACGGCAACCTCATCCGCCAGACGTTCAAGGACGCTCCCATCATCATCGGCGGCATCGAGGCAAGCCTGCGCCGCCTGGCCCACTACGACTACTGGCAGGACAAGCTCAAGCGCTCGGTACTGCTCGACTCGGGCGCCGACATCCTCATCTACGGCATGGGCGAGCACGCGATCGTCGAGATCGCCGACGCGCTCGACGCCGGACTGCCCGTCGATCAGATCACCTATATCAACGGCACCGTCTACCGCACCAGCTCGCTCGACGAGGTCTATGACTACGACCTGCTTCCCAGCTGGGACGACCTTGCCGCCGACAAGCTCAACTACGCGCGCAGCTTTAACGTGCAGCAGCAGAATATGGACCCCATCACCGGACATCGCCTGGTAGAGCCCTACCCCAACAGCGTCTATGTGGTACAGAACCCGCCGTCGGCAACACTCACCACCGATGAGATGGACGAGATGGCCGAGCTCCCCTACGCACGCGATTGGCATCCCGACTACGACGCGGCGGGCGGCGTGCCGGCCTTTGCCGAGATCAAGTTTTCCATTAGCTCCAACCGCGGCTGTTTTGGCGAGTGCTCGTTTTGCGCCCTCACCTTCCACCAGGGCCGCGTGCTGCAGATGCGCAGCCACGACTCGATCATGCGCGAGGCCGAGCTGCTCACACACGACCCCGAGTTTAAGGGCTACATCAACGACGTGGGCGGACCGACGGCCAACTTTAGCCGCCCGGCCTGCGACAAGCAGCTCAAACACGGCGTGTGCAAGAACAAGCGCTGCCTATGGCCGAGCGTGTGCAAGAACATGGTGGTCGACGAGAGCGGCTACACGCAGCTGCTGCGCGACTTGCGCCAGCTGCCGGGCGTCAAGAAGGTCTTTGTACGAAGCGGCATCCGCTTTGACTACACCATGGCCGATGCCTCGGACGAGTTTTTGCGCGAGCTGCTGGAGCACCATGTCTCGGGTCAGCTACGCGTAGCGCCCGAGCACGTGAGCGACGCGGTGCTGTCCGTGATGGGCAAGCCGAGCCGCGCCGTCTATGACGCGTTCTGTCGCAAATTTGAGCGCTTGAACCGTGAATACGGACTCAAGCAGTACGTAGTGCCATACCTAATCTCGAGCCACCCCGGTTCAACGATGAAGGAAGCCGTGGACCTTGCCGAGGCCGTACGCGACATGGGCTACATGCCCGAGCAGGTGCAGGACTTCTACCCCACCCCGTCCACGATGAGCACCTGCATGTACTACACCGGCGTTGACCCGCGCACCATGCAGCCGATCTATGTGGCGCGCGACCCGCACGAGAAGGCCATGCAGCGCGCGCTCATCCAATATCGCAAGCCCGAGAACTACAAGCTCGTGCGCGAGGCACTGGAGAAAGCCGGCCGCCGCGATCTGATTGGCTACACCAAACATTGCCTGATTCGCCCCGTGCCGCCACGCCCGGGCGAGACGTCTGCTGGCGGCGGGCATGGCAACGGCAAGAAGGGCGGCAAGGCCCACGGTGGCGCCGGCAAGGGCCCCAAGGGCAGCAAGGGGCACGGCGGCATGTCGCGTGCGCAGAACACTGCTGGTCGCAATCGCGCGGCTCAGGGACGTCAAGGCGCCAACGGAGGCGGACGCCGCAACTAGGGCAGCGGTGCTGTCACTATGCCCATCTCGCATGCGTGGCGCAGCGAGCGCATTGCCTCCACCAGGATGACGCCGGCGATAGCGACCGTAATTGCCACATCGAGCGGCGTGTTCACAAACCAGAGCAACGTCATGAGATACGACCCGGCATTAAAGGCAAAGTGCAGCAGGATCGTGTAGCGGAGCTTTCCGGTCGTCACGAGCACCCAGCCAAAAATGAGGCCGGCAGCGCCCGCATAGCAGCCCTGCACCCAGTTCATGTGCATAAAGCCGAAGATTGCCGCCTGCAGCACAATCGCCGCGGCGATGCCCCAGGTACTCGGGGCCGCCCAGGGCACTATGGCGCTGTCTTGCGCGTTCGCGCGGCGCCGGCGCTTCCAGAGCGGACGGCACTGTGGATTAAACGCTCGGAGCGAAAACTCAAAAATGATGCCGCGCACCAGCAACTCCTCGCAAAACGGAGCGCCGAGCACCGTGGTCAGGACGGCCAGATAGCTCGTGTCACCCATGCCCGTCTCCTCGACAAGTTCGCTGTAGTCGGCCGCGGCCTCCGGCAACAGCGACAGCACGGCGTCGGTCACGTAGCCAACGACCACCTGCAGGGCAAGGCCAATCACGATAACGCAGGCGATGCGCCTCCATGCTTTGCCTGCTCCCCCGCCAAGCGGGCGCTCGCCCTGCCAGCGCGTCATAAACGAGCGCGGCCACAGATAACGCCACCACAGCAGCGCCATCAAAAACGACGCCATCTGCGCGGCAGCCTGAAGCAATTGAATATCGAGGTCGTCAATCGAAAAGCCCATGAACACCGATGCGACGCCCAGAGCTGAGAACAAAACCATGCTCAGGGCGATATCGGCAGCGACGACGCCAAAACAGGCAAGCGCCCAAACCAGCGCATTGAGCATGCCGACCTCCTCCCAACGACTAGTCATTGGGGACGTTCTTCAACGACTAGCTGTTGGGGACAGTCTTTGCCAAAGGCCCCGCTGGGCGAAATGTCGAACGGAAAGGTGCCACAACGATTGAACGCGGCGATAAACATGCGAATGGCGTTGGACGGCGTGGTGCCCACGAGCTGAGTTGCCGCCGCGAAGGCTGCCTTTTCTTCGGGCAAGACCTTCGCGACAACCGGGGTCATGTGTTCTGCCATGGCGCTTCCTTTTTGAAACGACGGTGGTGCGGATAGATGCGGGCCACGCGGCTGGGCGACGGGCTGTGAAGGCAACCCGATTGGCCCGCATCTGGAGTTTGTTTCTACTGCGTTGGTATTACTTGGTAATCCTAAGTATTACCCCGCAGATAGAATACCACATTCGCCCTACCCTTACAGGTAGATTATTGGGACATGCCCGTGAATCTACTTTTGAGTCTTCGAGCGACGGATCGGAACGCCCGTAAAGCAAAAAGGTGGATTTTCGGGCATGTCCCAAAAATCCACCTGCAAGGCGTTATGAGATTGGAGCTTTTTAGGATGGGGCGAAAAGCCTACTTTTCCCAGTTGATAGGCTGAGCAAATTAGGACACGGCTCGGCACGCAGTAGTCCCCGGCGGCAGTTCATTGCCGTCGGGGGCTTCTGGATAAAGGCGTTATCAACCGCTCCTCACGTCAGTGCATAAGCAAAGCGGTCAAGCGGCTATCCCTCCTGCTGGGTTCCAAAACGACCCCAGAGGCCAAAGGAGAGCACAGCAGCGACAACCCATGTGACCGCGATGCATGCCACAATCATGATGAGGTTCATCGGATTGCCGCTAGGATCAGCATAGACGGGCAGCGAGGTAATACCGGGCATTACAAAACCAAAGCACTTGGCACCCAGAATAACCGTAAGCGCGCCGCCGATTCCGTCCGCGATCATGGCAGCGGCGAGCGGGGTCTTGTTGGGCACCTGAACGGTAAAGAGCGCCGGCTCGGAGATGCCCATAAAGGCCGAGAACGCGCAGGTCATTGCTGCGGACTTAAGCTTCTCATCCTTCATGCGCAAAGCCGCTCCAAAGGCCGCGCCGCTCTCGGCAAGGTTATGGCAGAACGAGACGGGCAACAGATAGTCGTAGCCAAGCGTTGCGATGTTCGAAATCTGGATCGGGCTCGTGGACTGATGCATGCCAAAGAGAACGATCAGTGGCATAAAGAAGCCGAGCAGGAAACCGGCGACAGGCCCCAGAGTCGAGAACAACCAGACAATACCGTTTGCAAGACCGATGCCGCACCAAGCACCGATGGGTGCCAGCACAAAAAGATTGACGGGGATAACGATGGCCAGCGAAAGCGCTGGTACCACGACGAGCTTGAACAGGTCGGGGATAAACCGATCAATTGCGCGGTACACATAGGCCAGGCCGATCACGCCAAAGATCACCGGGAACACCGAGTCCGCATAGCTAAATACGGGAACGGCCATGCCGAAGAGCGTGAGCGGGGTCTCACCCGTGCCCACAGCGTTAACGAGCGTGGGATACATCAACGAGCCGGCAACGCACAGGGCGAGAGAGCGGTTGACATGGAACTTGTCCGCCGTCGACATCGCCAGCAAAAACGGCAGGAAGTAGAACGGGATATCGGAGATCATGTTAAAGATCGCAAAATCGCCCGCACCTGTATCGATTCCAAAGGCCGCAACCGCAGCTAGAATGCCCTTGACGATACCGCCGGCCACCAACGCCGGAATGATCGCGGAAAAGATACCGGTAATGATGTCAAAGATGCGTGCCGAGCGCCCACCCGCGGAATCAGACTGCCCGGGATCGGCCGCGACCTCGCCCGCCATCTTGTCGCCGAGCAGCGGCTCGAGCTCGTTGTACACCGCCTCGACGCCGGCGCCGATAATGACCTGCCACTGACCGTCCTTTATCTGGGCGCCCAGCGCACCGTCGAGTTTCTTAAGTGCATCGAGATCCGCTTTACTGTCATCCTTGAGGTTGAAACGCAGGCGCGTGATACAGTGCGTTGCAACCAAAACGTTCTCGGCCCCGCCGACCTTCTCCAACACAGTCGCGGCCAGTTCCTTTTTGTCGGTCATCAGTATCACTCCCTATTCCAGATTCTTGCCATTGGACTCGATGCACTTCTGATACCAGTAGAACGAATCCTTCTTGTAACGCTTGGCCGTTCCCTTACCGCAGTTATCGAGGTCAACGTAAATAAGTCCGTAGCGTTTATCCATCGTGAGCGGACCGCAGGCAACAAGGTCCAAAAAGCCCCAGATCATATAACCACGCACGTCCACGCCGTCGATGACGGCCTCCTTGAGAGCCGCAACATGCTGCCGGATGTAATCAATGCGGTACTCGTCGTGAACCGTCCCGTCCGCCTCGAGCGTGTCACTCGTACCCAGGCCGTTCTCGGCGATATACAGCGGCAGGCCATAGCGATCGTACATCTGATTGAGCGTGATACGCAGGCCCAGGGGATCGAGCTGCCAGCCCCATTCGCTCGTCTCGAGATAGGGATTCTTGTTGGCCATCACCAGGTTGCCCGCAGTCTTCTCCCAACCCTGGTCACAGGTGGAAACCTGGGAGAAGTAGTACGAGAAGGACAAGAAATCGACCGTATTGGCCGCGATGATATCCAGATCACCCGGTTCCATCTGGATTTCAATCCCCAGCTTGTCAAAGTAGCGGTCCATGTATGCGGGGTATTTACCGCGCGCCATGATATCGGTGTAGAACCAGTTGGAATACTGGTCATCATGGATCGCCTGCAGGTTGTCCTCGGGACGGCAGGTGGCTGGGTAGGTACAGAAGCGGGCGATCATACCGCCGACAGGAGTGCCGGGAGAGAGCTCGTGCACCGTCTTGACGGCAAGCGCGTTGGCGATGAACTCGTGATGCAGGCACTGGAAAATCGCCTGGTCAAAGTCCTCTCCTTCCTCATCCTTTACCAGACAGACGCCGTCCCACGGGGAGAAGCGTGCAGCATTAAACTCGTTAAAGGGGAGCCAGAAGTCAACGAGGTCACCAAACTCCCTCACGATGGTCTCGACATAGCGAACAAAGAAGTCGATCGTCTTGCGGCTCTTCCAGCCGCCGTACTTAACCACCAGGTTGACGGGGATATCGTAGTGCAGCATGGTGACGAACGTCTTGATGCCGTGGCGCTTGCACTCCCCCAGCATGCTGCGGTACCACTCGATGCCCTCGCGGTTGGGTTCGGCGTCGTCGCCGTTGGGAAAGATGCGGCTCCAGCACACCGAGGTGCGGAAGAGCTTGAGGCCCATCTCGCCAAACAGCGCGATATCCTCTTTATAGTGGTGGTAGAAATCGTTTCCTCGGCGGAACGGATAGAACTCGGTGCCATCGTCTGCAAGTGCGGCCACCAGCTCATCATGGCTAAAGGGGTTGTTGTGGTGCTTCTCCTCGATCTGGTCGCGCGTCCACGTGCCGTCGAGCCAGCGGCAATCTTGAGTCGACTTGCCTTTGCCGCCCTCATTCCAGGCTCCGTCTGCCTGCGAGCACGAAATCGCCCCGCCCCACAGGAAATCGGAATCGAAGCCGGTCTTGATCTTGCCCATAGTTCCTCCCTCTATGTGACGTCCCTTTCGACGCCATCAATATACGAAGGATTTTGAGCAAGAAAAATAGCATAGAAAAGGCTAATCTATGTCAGATTTTTTGATAGTCTGCCATTAGGAAGGCAAAGGATACCGTTCAACCAAACCCCTTGGAGGCATCGCATGAAAGACCACAGGCTTAAGCACCTCCTCTATGCCCACTCCCCATCGGAGGACTGGCATCTGGAACACCCGGGGCAGCTAAGTCCCCGATACCGAAACATCCCGCAGGTCGAGATCAACGAGCGCCAGGTCTACCTCTTTGATTGGGAGAGCACCCTACAGGAAAGCCCCATCGGCCTGATCAGGGAGACGAGGTTCACCGACGTCCCCGCCCATATCAACCACGATATGGAACTCACCTTTATCTATGACGGAACCTGCGAGTTTGTTATCAACGGGCGCGCTCTCAGCCTTAAGACCGGCGATATCCTCATCTGCAACACCGGGGTCGTGCGCAGCTCGCCCAACATCAAGGGGGAAAACGATATCGTCATTTCGATGGTCTTTCGCAAGGAGTTCTTCGACTCGGTCTTTCTGAGCCGCCTGCCGGGCGCAAGCTCGCTCACCAATCTCCTCTTTGATTTTGTATCCAAGAACCGCCAGGCAACGCGCTATTTGGTGCTGCCGGAGGACTATGCCCGCCAGGCCCGAGGAACCATCGAACTACTCTATGTTGAGTACCACTTTAAGGATCTCTACTCTAACGAGTTGATGACCGATCTCGCAAGCGCCCTGTTTTTAACCATTATCCAAGGGCTCTACCGCAGGCGGGAATCGTTTGACCAAAAATCAACCGACGACGACCGCATCGTACGGGTGCTCAAACACGTGGAGCAGGAGTACAAGACCTGCACGCTCGAGAGCGTCGCGGCCATCGCAGGATACAGTCCCGCCTACCTCAGCAACCTCATCAAGGAGAAAACAGGACGCACGTTTTCGCAGATCAAGCTCGACCAGCAGCTCAGCGAAGCCGCTTATCTGCTCAACAACACCGGGCTCTCGATTACGCGCGTGGCCCAAAAGGTGGGCATTTCCAACATGTCGTATTTTTACGCCAAATTCAAAGACGTGTTTGGCATGACACCCAAGGCGTACCGGGGGCTTTCAAAATAGGAGTACCTAAGGACGAGGTACGGCACGTAAAGCAAAGAGGTAGATTTTCGGGTATGTCCCAAAAATCTACCTGCAAGGCGTTATGAGATTGGAATTGTCGGAGGACCGGGTTTGCCCCGCGCATCTAAAAGGTGGATTTCTAGGCATGTCCCAATAATCTACTGGTAGCGATGTTGAGGGCCTGAGCATCGGTGGCGTCGTGCGTGGCGAGTAGGAGCGTGCGACCGTCGAGGAGGTCGAGCACGACCTCGGCCGTCGCATCGCGCGCAGCGGTATCTAGACCGGTAAAGGGCTCGTCCAGAATCACCGCGTCGCCTGGGCACAGCAGGGCTCGGGCGATCTCGACGCGACGACGTTGCCCACCCGAGAGCTCGGCCACGCGAGCATGCAAATCGACCCCCGGCACCAACAGGCGCAGCAGGGCCGCGGCACCCGAGGCGTCCACGCGCGCGTCGGCGCACACCAGCACGTTTTCCAAAGCCGAAACGTCCTCAACCAAGCGCACGTCCTGAAACACCATGGAGCACGGCGCGCACTCCCCCGCAGCCAGCGCAAGCAACGTCGACTTGCCCACACCCGAGGCGCCCATCACGCAGGCGCGCCCACCGGCGGGCACACGGAGTGTCAGTCCATCGAGCGCCGGAGCCCAGGGCGCCCGCTCGCCCACGGCGAGCGCAAGCTCCGCCGCAGCGCCGCCCCCGGCAGCCCTCGCACGCCCGCGAGCGCCGCGCCCATGCGCACGCACGGCCACGCGCCACGCCACGGGTCCCGAAACCCGCAGCAGCCACACCAGCACGCGCTCACACGCCCACGAGGCGGCAACGACCAGCACGGTCCACGCCAGCAGATCAGCCGTCTCGATCAAAAGCTTCGCCTGATAGATGCGCTCACCCACGGTGCCCACCGCCATGCCGATGAGCTCGGCTGCCACGCCGGCCTTCCAGCTCATGCCAATCACGGCACGCGCACACGAAAGCACAAACGGCAGGACTTCGCGCCAGGTATGGGCGCAAAACAGTCGCCAGCCGCGCACGCCATGCAGACGGAACATCTGCTCCAGCGGTTTATTCACCTGTGCCAAGCCCTCGGCCAGCGAAAAATACACGCCCGGCAGCGCCATCAAAAAGACTGCCGCGATGCTCACGCGCGCCGACCCCAGCCAGATTAGCAACAGGACCACCACGCAGGCGACCGGTGTCGCCTTTACAAACGACAGCGCCGGAGCCACCAGGTGCGCAAACGCCCGCGAACGTGACGAAATCCCGGCAAGCACACCAACACACACCGCGGCAAGCGCCAGCCCGCCCAGTATCCGCGCGCCCGAGCCCGCCAAAATCGCCCAGGTACCGCCATCGCACACCAGGCGCAGAAGCGCCAAGGCAACAGCACCCGGCCCCGGCAAGATCAGCGGCTGCGCCACCAGCGACGCCGCAAAGATCCACACGGCAAGCCAAAAGGCGGCGACGGCACCCACTGCCGCCACCGCCTTCGCACGCTCAGTCATGTGTCGAGCAAACGCACGCACGGGCTACTCCATGTAGTAAAAATCGTCAGCCGGGAGCTTACCGCCCACGGCACTCGCGTCCGCATCGGCCAGCACCTGCAGGTACCCACCGAGCGCCGCCTTCATATCTTTCCCCGTCTGGCACACGAGCATGCACCCGGGAATCGCCTTTTCGGCAATCGAGGCGTTATCGACGATACCCGCATCGACCACCGCCTGAGCCCAGTCCGCCGGTGCCGCGTTTACGGCCTCAACGCTCGCCGCATGGCAGCTTAAGAACTCCGCCACAGCCTCGGGATGCTCCTCGGCAAAGGCACGGCGCACCACGGTCACGCCCGTCAGCAAACGGGAGCCCGTGTCACCCGCGAGCTCGTCCCACACATCGGTCAGGCTCACCGGTGCCGACAGCTTGCCCTCGCTCTTGGCGATGGCAGCGGTCTTGAATGGCTCCGGTAGCACGCCCACGGCGGACGGGTCGGCAAGCAGGGCCGACAGCACCTCGGTGGGTTCGCTCTTAAACTCAAGCGCCACCTGGCCAGTCAGACCTGCGCGCTCCAGCAGATAGTTCATGACGTACTCCGGCGTGGTGCCCTTGCCCGTCATATAGACGGTGCGACCCGCCAGGTCGGCAAACGAGGTCACGCCCGCGTCGCCCGTCACCACGCTCAGCACGCCGAGCGTATTGATGTCGATGACCTGCACCGCGCCCTCGGTCTTGTTGTAGAGCACGCTCGCCACGTTGGCGGGCACCAGGGCAATATCGACATCGCCCTGAATGACCTTGGGCACGATCTCGTCGGCGGCAGTGTTGATCGCAAAGTCGAACTCGTTGTCCGTCTCGCCGTTTGCGGCCTGGTCCATAAACTGCACCAGGCCAATCGAGGTCGGTCCCTTGAGCGAGGCGACGTGCACCTCGACCGACTCTGCAGCAGCACCGGCGCCGTCCGCGGCAGCCGAGCCCGCGGCGGACCCGGCACCGGCAGCCCCGCCGCCACAGCCCGCGAGCACAAGCGACAGGGCGCCCACGGCGAGCGCCGAGGCAAACCCCCGGCGCGACATCTCAAAATCAAACGCGCGCATCGTTAGCACATCCCTTCGTTAGGCATCGTCCAGGCGTGGTGGTCAGTGTGCAGCAACTCCTCGGCCAGCGGCGAGAGTGGCGCGCCCAAGAACTCGCGATAGCATGCCTGAACATCGGGATTCTCGTGCGAGAAGCGAATGTCCGCTGCCGCATCGAGGCCCCAAAGAACCTGGCCACGCTCTGCCGCCAGCTCGCAGCCGTCATGGATGGGCTGGCCACCGCCACCGACGCAGCCGCCCGGACACGCCATGACCTCGACGAAGTCATAGCTCGCACGGCCGTCGCGAATCGCATCGAGCAGGCGGGCGGCGTTGCCCAGCCCGTGCGCCACGGCGACGCGCACCTTGGTGCCATCGATATCGGCCATGGCTTCCTTCCAACCGTCGAGCCCACGCATCTCGGTAAAGAAGTCGGCATCGGGATTCTTGCCCGTCACCAGGTAATATGCCGAGCGCACGGCGGCCTCCATCACGCCGCCCGTGGCGCCAAAGATCACACCCGCGCCCGTGCCAAAGCCCAGCGGCGTATCGAGCGGCTCCTCAACCAGCGTATCCACGCTCACGTGGTTCGCGCGGATCATGCGCACCATCTCGCGCACCGTCAGCGCAACGTCAACGTCGGGCGTGCCGTCCTCGCCCACCATGCTCGGCAGCGCGCACTCGGCCTTCTTGGCCGTGCACGGCATCACGGACACCACAAACAGGCGCTCGGGCTCCACGCCCAGCACCTTGGCGTAGTAGGTCTTGGCGATGGCGCCGAACATCTGCTGCGGCGACTTGGACGTGGACAGGCTATCGACAAACTCCGGATAGCGTGCCTTTACAAAGCGTACCCAGCCCGGGCAGCAGCTCGTGAACATGGGCCAGCCGCGGCTGTCGCCCTCGCCCTTGGCGGCCTTACCCAGGCGCTCGAGCAGCTCGGAGCCCTCCTCCATAATGGTGAGATCAGCCGAGAAGTCGGTGTCGAACGCGTACTCAAAGCCCACGCGGCGCAGCGCGCAGGCCAGACGCTCGACGGTAGCCTCCTCGCGTGAAATGCCGAGCTCCTCGCCCCAAGCGCTACGCACGGCTGGCGCGATCTGCACCAGCACGATCTTGTCGGGATCAGCGAGAGCGTCGAACACGGCCTCGGTGTCATCGCGCTCGCGCAGCGCGCCCGTGGGGCAATGCGTGATGCACTGGCCGCATGCGACGCAGTCGGTCTTGCCGATCGGCGCGCGCCCGCGGGTGCCCACGGCGGTGTGCGTGGCGCGGTTGGTCAGGTCCCAAATCCCCAAGCCCTGGACGCTCTCGCACACCTTGATGCAGCGCATGCATTTAATGCACTTGTCGTTGTCGCGGATGATGGGAAAGTCGAAGTCCCAGCCCTCACCCGCCAGATGCTTCTGGTAGGGCAGATAGAAAATTCCCAGGTCGTTGGCGATGGCCTGCAGGTTGCAGTTACCGCTGCGCACGCAGCTCGCGCACTGCGCATCGTGCTGCGACAGCAGCAGCTGCACGTTGGTGCGACGGGCCTCGCGCGCCTTGGGGCTGTTGGTGTGGACCACCATGCCGTCGAGCACGTAGTTGTTGCAGGCGGCAACCAGCTGGTCGCAGCCCTCAACCTCGACCACGCACACGCGGCAGCCGCCGATCTCGTTTAGATCGCGCAGATAGCACAGGGTGGGAATCTGGATGCCGACGGACTTGGCTGCGTCCAGGATCGTGGTGTGCTCGGGCACCACGACCTCGCAGTTATCGATAGTGAGCTTGACCATGTTGTGCGCTCCGTTTTCGGTGTTGTCGCTGACAGTGGTTTTGTTGGGCTCTACCATTCCAAGTTCCTCCCTCCGCGGAACGCACCAAAGCCAAAGTGGTCGCAGCGCAGGCAGCGGCTCGCCTCCTGGCATGCCTCCTGTTCGGTAAGACCCTGCTCGACCAGATTCCAATCGTGAATACGCTCGCCCGCCTCGCGCTCGCCCAGCTCGCAGCGGCCGCACTCGTGCTTACCCTTAAACTGGACGGTCGGCAGTTCGACCTCGAGTTTGATCTTGTGATCAAAGCCCAGGTAGCGGTCGATGTTTGCCGAGGCCACGCGGCCGGCGTTGATAGCGCGGATAACGGTGGCGGGGCCGGTCTGGCAGTCGCCGCCGCTAAAGAGACCATCGAAGTTGGGCACGGCGCCGTCCGAATCGGTGACGACGCAGCCCCACTTGCAGGCAATGCCCATCTCCTCAAACGGCTTGGAATCGATGTCCTGGCCAATGGCCACAAACACGCGCTCGCAGGGGATGATGCGTTCGGGCGTGGCGGCGGCACGCGGGGCCGGGCGACCGCGGCGGGGCTCGCCGATAATCTGTGGCTGCACGCGCAGGCCGCACACGCGACCGTCCTCGCCGGTCTCGATGGCGAGCGGGGCCGTCAGCTCCAGCACCTCGCAGCCCTCGGCCTGGGCGCCGGCGATCTCGGCGTCCTGGGCCGTCATGTCGCAGATGCGACGGCGGTAGACGATGCTCACCTTTTCGGCACCGCAGCGCACGGCAGAGCGGGCAACGTCCATGGCGACGTTGCCGCCACCGATGACGCATACGCGCTGGCCACTCAGATCGGGCAGCTCATCATCGCCAATGGCGCGCAGCATCTTGACGGCCGACTCCACGCCGAGCGCCTCTTCGCCCGGAAGGCCGAGCTTCTTATCGCTGTGGGCGCCAATGGCCAGGTAGACGGCATCGAACTCGTCGCGCAGGCGGGCAAGCTCCTCGCCGTTGACGGAGTGGTCGAGTTCCACGTTGATGCCGGCGCTCAAGATCCAGTCGATCTCGGCCTGCAGGCGCTCGCGCGGCAGACGGTAGCTGGGAATGCCGTAGCGCAGCATGCCGCCCAGGTGGTGGCGCTGCTCAAAGATGGTCACCTTATGGCCCATCACGGCCAGGTAGTAGGCACAGGAAAGGCCGGCCGGGCCGCCGCCGATCACGGCGACGCGCTTGCCGGTGTTGTCCACTACATGGGGCTTGTGGTCGTTGAGGTCGCTGTGCTCAACGGCAAAACGCTTGAGAGCGAGGATGTTCATGGGGTCGTCGACCATGCCGCGACGGCAGTGCATCTCACAGGGGTGCTCGCATACCAGGCCGCAGACGAGCGGCAGCGGGTTGTTTTTGCGGATGACTTTGACGGCGTCGGCATAACGGCCGGCCTCGACCAGCGAGATGTACCCGGGAATGTCGACGTGCGCCGGGCAGCCCGATACGCACGGAACGCGTGCCTCGCGGTCAAAGCCGCAGGAGTGCTCGCGAATGTGGTGCTCAAAGTCGTCGCGAAAGCCGCGAATGGCGGTAAGCGCCATGGCGCCGGCCTCGTAGCCGATGGCGCAGTCGCTCGAAAGGTAGATGGTGCGGGCGGTGCGCTCAATCAAGTTGAGCGTGGACTCGTCGGCGCGGCCCTCGAGCACATCGGCGAGCAGATCGCTCAGCGCGCTCAGGCCCACGCGGCAGGGTGTGCACTTGCCGCAGCTCTGAGTGGAACACAGGTTGACGAGCGCTGCCGTAAACTCAACGGGACACGGGGCGAGCGAGCTCACCGCCAGGCGACGTCCGAGCGCATCGTGTAGGTCGTCCATGACGGCCTGGGCGTGGCTGCGTTCCATTACATGCAGTCGAGCCATAAGATCCCCTCTCACATGGCAGCCCGGAGGCGAGGCCGGGCGAAGTTGCTACATGCAACACACTGACCTAAAAAGTTGTTAGGTCTCCACGCGGTTCGGCAGGCGGTATAAAACGCGGCCCTCAGCGGTGCTAAACACCTTTACCGCAGATAAATGCCATATTTGATAAAACGCGTTACCAAATCAAAACCACCCCTAAAAGGGGTGGTTTGCTCTTAGGGTATAACCCTTGGATTT
>CAJLJQ010000042.1:0-16956 GCA_905207015.1 uncultured Collinsella sp.
CATCGGCCTGCACTCCGAGGTCACCGACCAGCCGATCACGCAGACGCTCGAGGTCAACTACATGCCCTACGCCATGAGCGTCAACGTCTCGCGCGCATTCCCCGAGATCGACGGCTTTAAGCCCTCGCACCGCAAGCTGCTCTACACTATGTACAAGATGGGCCTGCTCAAGGGCGAGCGCCAAAAGAGCGCCAACATCGTGGGTCAGACCATGAAGCTCAACCCGCACGGCGATGCCGCGATCTACGAAACGATGGTGCGCCTGGCGACGGGCAACGAAGCGCTGCTTGCCCCCTTCGTGGAGTCGAAGGGCAGCTTTGGCAAGTACTATTCGGGCGACCTGAGCTACGCCGCCTCGCGTTACACCGAGGCCAAGCTCTCCCCCATCAGCGCCGAGATCTTCAAGGACATCGACAAGGACCCGGTCGACTTCGTCGACAGCTACGACGGCGCCATGAAGGAGCCGCGCCTGCTGCCCACCACGTTCCCCAACATCCTTGTCTCGGCCAATAAGGGCATCGGCGTCGCCATGGCGTCCGACATCTGCGGTTTCAACCTCAACGAGGTCTGCACCGCCACGATGCACTACCTGCAGGATCCCGACTGCGACCTGCTCGAGTACATGCCCATGCCCGACTTCTCGACCGGCGGCGAGATTATCTACCGCCGCGAGGAGATGGAGAAGATCGTCGAGACCGGCCTGGGCAGCTTCCAGATTCGCTCCCGCTGGCGCTGGATTCCCGAAGAGCGCATCATCGAGGTCTACGAGATCCCCTACACCACCAAGACCGATGTCATCATCGAGCGCATCGTCAAGCTCTCCAAGGAGGGCAAGGTCAAGGAGATCGCAGACATCCGCGATGAAACCGACCTTTCGGGTCTGCGTATCGCCATCGACCTTAAGCGCGGTGTCGACCCCGACAAGCTCATGGCCAAGCTCTATCGCTCGACCACGCTGCAGGATTCGTTCTCGTGCAACTTCAACGTGCTCGTCGACGGCTATCCCCGTGTTATGGGCGTGCGCCAGATCCTGCACGAGTGGGTCAAGTGGCGTATTGAGTCCACGCGTCGCCGCATTAACTTTGACCTGGGCAAAAAGTCCGAGCGTCTGCACCTGCTGCACGGCCTTGAGGCAATTCTGCTCGACATCGACAAGGCCATCGCCATCATCCGCGGCACTAAGCTCGAGGCAGAGGTTGTACCCAACCTTATGCGCGGTTTCGACATCGACGAGACCCAGGCCGAGTTTGTCGCCGAGCTCAAGCTCCGCAACATCAACGAGGAGTACATCCTCAACCGCACCAAGGACATCGCCAAGCTCGAGGGTGAGATCGCCGAACTCGAGGAGATCCTCTCGAGCGAGGACAACATCAAGAAGGTCATCAGCGACGAGCTGGCCGCGGTTAACAAGAAGTACGTGATGCCGCGCCGCACGGGCAGGATCGAGCCCCATGAGGTTATCGAGGTAAGCTTGGAGCCCGAGGTCGAGGAGTACCCGGTTACCATCATGCTTTCGCGCGATGGCTACCTCAAGAAGATGACGGACCGCGTGCTCAAGAAGGCGACCACGCTCAAGTACAAGGACGGCGACAAACCCTTTATCGAGTTCCCGTCCTCCAACACGCACGAGCTGCTGGTCTTTACCAACAAGAGCCAGGTGTACAAGTGCAAGGTCGCGGCGTTTGAGGATACCAAGTCGGCCCAGCTGGGCTCGTACCTTCCGACCGATCTCGAGATGGAACCCGACGAGAGCGTCATCTGGGTCATCGACCCCGAGGACTACAAGGCCGACGTGCTGTTCGTCTTTGAGAACGGCCGCGTGGTGCGTGTCGCGCTTTCTGGATACGTTACCAAGACCAACCGCAAGCGCCTTAAGAACGCCATCTACGGCGGCAGCAAACTGCTGTATGCGCAGGTGCTTAAGGAGGACCGCGACCTCGCGCTGGTCTCGAGCGACTACCGCCTGATGAACTTCAACACGTCGTTGCTCAAGACCAAGACGACCACCAACACGCAGGGCGTCCAGGCCTTTACGACCAAGAAGGGCCGCTCGGTCACCACCGTCGGCACGACCGAGGAGATTCTTGGCGCCGGCGTCTCGGCCGAAAAGTTCACCGCGCAGAGCCTGCCCTCCGCCGGCGCCCTCATGAAAGAAAACGACATGCCGAGTTTGTTTGACTAGGTACCACGGCAACGAGATCGTTAGATACTTCGCAAAGCGACGAGGCCC
Source organism: uncultured Collinsella sp. (assembly GCA_905207015.1). Taxonomy (GTDB): domain Bacteria; phylum Actinomycetota; class Coriobacteriia; order Coriobacteriales; family Coriobacteriaceae; genus Collinsella. The sequence continues at coordinate 2,231 of CAJLJQ010000042.1, forward strand.
GGAACGCAACGGCATTGCGCCCGGGACTCGTCGTTTTTCTTCTCAACTATTTTTTTAACGCAGATAAATTGATTTCTGCTTATTTTTCTGCGTAAAAAATGTCAGCGTCACTACTTCGATGCCCTTTGGTCAGTCGTTAGCAAAACTTGCAAAAGTTAGCAAAACTTGCAAAAATTAGCAAAACCTGCAAAGGAGCTACCATGGAGTACAGCAAGAACCCCTTTACCCCAACATTTGGAAGCGTCCCTCCCTTTCTAGCGGGTCGCGAGCATATCCTGCGCGACATCAACCGTGGCTTTATCAACGGCCCAGGAGATCCCAACCTGTCGACCATTTTTACTGGCGCAAGGGGAACGGGCAAGACGGCACTTCTCTCGCTCCTTTCAGAAACGGCGCTTGAACACGACTGGATCGCAGCAAATGTCTCCGCCATGCCAGGCATGCTCGAAGATATTATCGAGCGAACCAAAGAAGCCGCAGATAGCTACCTCTCACAGCCTCACGCGCGCATAAACGGTGTTCAAATTGGCCCAGTGGGCATCGATTGGACATACGCTCAAGAGGCTCAGGGCAACTGGCGCACGCGCATGAATGGCATCTTTAAGCAACTCGAAAAACATGACATCGGACTTCTCATCACCATCGATGAAGTCACCGTCGATCTCGAAGAAATGCTTCAATTTGCCTCTGTTTACCAGCACTTTGTACGCGAAGGTAAAAAAGTTGCCCTACTCATGGCAGGACTGCCCTACAAAGTATCGGCGTTGCTACGTAACGATTCCGTCTCGTTCCTCAGACGCTCCCAGTATCATCAGCTGGGACGAATCACTGATGTTGAGATTGCAAATGCATTTCGTAAAACCATTGAAGCAGGAGGACGCTCAATCACGCCAGAAGCGCTCGAGGATGCCGTGAAGGCCGTCGACGGATTTCCCTACATGATGCAGCTCGTCGGATATCGCACTTGGGATGTTTCGGAAAACTCGCCCCAAATCAGTACATCCGATGTCCAGCAGGGTTCTCTGCTTGCCCGTATGGAGCTGCGCGATCGTATTCTCGAAACGACCTATCAGGAGCTTTCCGATAAAGACATTGAGTTTTTGCTCGCGATGCTGCCCGATTCTGGCCCCAGCAGGGTCTCGGAGATAGCCAAACGCATGGGCGTCGCCAGCAACTACGCAAGCCAATACAAACGCCGCCTCCTCGAGGACGGCGTTATCGGGGAACGTGGACGTGGCCTCGTCGGCTTCGACATCCCCGCGTTCAGGGAATTCTTGAACGAGAAGGCGTTTTAGCACACCGGAATTGTCCGCGGGAGCATCGTTGCATGGCAATCAGCAATCCTCTTGGTAAGGGCAGCAAGCATTTCCGCTTGTGCTGATTGCCATGCGCTCCTCTTGTCCTTAGGCGAGCTTGCGAGCGAGCTCTCGCACCTCTTTCAACTTGGGCGAGGATGCCATGCTGTCGCGCTCGGTCATACCGCTGATGGTGACAATGCCCTGGTCCTCCCACTTGCAGTACGCGCAGGTTGACTTGTACATAGCGATCGCCGCATCATAGACGCCCTCGCTGTGGCTATCGAGTAAAAGGGCCGTCTTGGTGAACGGGAAGCCCGTAGCACCGAAGGCGTACAGGCGGTCGATGACAGCCTTCTCCTGTGCGGTGATATCAAACCAGTAGATAGGCGAAGCGAAGACGACCATGTCGGCGTCTTTCAGCGACTCAATCACGTTGGCCATGTCATCCTTCTGCACGCAGACGCCCTCATGGGCGAAGCAGTACTGGCATCCCAGGCAGCCGGCGATCTTCTTGCTGGCAACGCGGACGACCTCGACCGTATTGCCGCCCTCACGCGCGGTCTCGGCAAACGCCTCGACCATGGTATCGGTATTGGCGCCCTTACGCGGGCTACCACTCAATACAACGATATTCATAGGATTCCCTCTCCCTCATGCTGCAGGCGCGCAGCATGCTTTCTTGTAACCAAAACGAATGGTGTTAATCAATCGCCAGCAGGCCATATCTCTTGTTCAAGTTCCCTAAAGAAGCTCAAGACGATTGCGATTGCCTTATACAACGTCGAAAATCAAAGAGGGCCCATAGCAACGCCACCTACCTGAAATGACATGCGGTCAAGACGAGCTACGAGGATCGTGACGGGCCGATACCGCTCGCATACCCCCTTCGGAATAGGCGCTGAGCAGCTCCTGAGCGTGGGCAAACTCGGGCCCTCGTCTCCAACCGAGCAGGCGGTTGACCGCGAGATTTCCCTGGACGTTGTGGACGAAGAGCAGATAGGCGTCCTCGCGCGAAAGCCCAGTCTCCTCCATGATCGAGGGAACCATCTGCTCGGCGCCGCGCTCGACGACGCGCTGTGCCACCCGGGCGTACGCGTCGTCATCCGAGTAGAGCAGATAATAGTCATCGTTTGCCGGCGGACGCTGGCAGAGGGCACCCGCCTCCGTTCCCTCGAGCGGCGGCACCGCCGCCAAGGCCTCGTCGATAAGCGCGTCGAGCAGGGCGAACTTGTCCTCGTAGTGCAGATAGAACGTGCCACGGTTAATATCGGCGCGGCGGCAGATATCCGCTACCGTCATCTTCGCGAAGCCGACCTCGGCCAGCAGCGCGAAGAACGCCTCCCGTATGACCGAGAGTGTATAGCGTCGGCGACGATCGATCTTCCCCGCTTCCATTACCCCTCCAATTGCAACGCTCGACAATGCCCGGCAAACGCTCGTTTATCGACAGCAGGCCGAAGCTGTTCATTGCTCTTAAGCAAATCGACATGGATACTTTTTATAGACACCTGTTTATAATAGCTGAAAGAAGGTATCCAGTGACCCTGTACGAGCAGCTCGTTATCGAGCTCACCAACCAATCGTTTTCCCTTCAGGCCGCCTACCGCAGCGGCGGCACGCCCTATGAGCTGAGTGACCGCGAGCCCGAGCCCTACGACCAGCAAATCAGGGACTTCGCCCGCATGATTGAGGAAGCCGATTGCGTGCTGGTGGGCGGGGCCTCTGGGCTCTCCGCGGCGGGCGGCGGCGACTTCTATTACGAGGACAACGCAACCTATCGCAGGCATTTCGGCAAATTCGCCGAGCGCTACGGTTTCAAGGGCGCTTTCGAGGGGTCGTTCTACCGCTGGCCCACCGCCGAGGCGCGCTGGGGATACCTCGCCACCTTCCTCGACACCACGCTCAACGCCCCGCTGCGCAAGCCCTACAGGGACCTCGACACCATTATCGCCGAGAAGGATTTCTTCGTGCTCACCACCAACCAGGACACGCAGTTTGTGAAGCTCTATCCCTGGGAGAAAGTGGCAGAGATCCAAGGCGACCACCGCTTCTTTCAGTGCTCCCACTGTTGCACCGACGAGGTGTGGAACGCGGTCGAGCCGGTCTCCCACATGGTAGAGGCCATGGGAGACGGCCTTGAGGTTCCGACAGAGCTCGTGCCGCGCTGCCCGCACTGCGGGGCAGAGGCGTTCCCCTGGGTTCGCGGCTACGGCAACTTCCTGCAGGGCGAACTCTACGAGGAGCAGTACCGCAAGGTGTCCGAATGGCTCGACGCGCACGCACGGCAGAGGATCCTCTTCCTCGAGCTGGGTGTGGGCCGCATGACGCCCGCGTTTATCCAGGAGCCGTTCTGGGCCCTCACGGCGCAGTTACCGCAGGCCAGCTACATCGCCGTAAACAACAAGACGCAGTTTCTCCCCCGCGCGATCGAGGATCGGGGGCTCGCCGTTCGCGCCGACATCGCCGACGTGCTTGCCGACGTGCGCAAGACGCTGAGGAGGTAGCGCATGGAGACGGCGAAAGCAGTTCGCATAGGCAGGGCGCTAGCCGAAGCGGATCTTGTCATCATCGGCGCTAGCAACGGACTGGACATGGCAGAGGGGCTCAACCTTTTCTGCGCCGATGCTCATTTCCAAGAGGCGTACGGGGACCTCGCCCAGGCAGACGGCATCGGCTGCATACTGCAGGGGCTCGCTTCCCCGGATGCCAGCGTGCGACGCCGATGGGCCGAGCGGTTCCATCAAAAGGAGTATCTCGAATATGAGCCCGGCTCGCTCATGAACGGGCTGCGGCGTCTTACGGAGCACGCCGACACCTTCGTGGTCACATGCAACATCGACGGGCACTTCGCGCGCGCCGGGTTCGACGAGGAGCGCGTGCTCGAGACTGAGGGGAGCACGCGCACGTCGGTTGACGAGCGGCGCCTCGCCCATCCAGACACCCTCGCCATGACCCAGCTCGACGAGCTCGCGCGTCTTGTGCAAGCCCATCGCAACGGCAGGGTTGCCATCCTCGAACTTGGCGTAGGACTGCACAACGGCGTCATAAAGCGCATGCTCGCCCAGATCGCGAACGCCTGCGAGCACGCCACCTACATCGTGTTCAACTACGGCCAGGCCATGGCGCCCGACGCTTCGTGCGAGACGATTCTCGTTGACGGCGATATGGCCCCGGCTTTCGAGGAGATCGCCCGATGCCACCCCTAGAAAGAGAAGCGCGTAGGCTTCGAAGCCTTATCGACGATGCCGACGCCATCATCGTCGGCATCGGCTCGGGCATGTCGAGCGCCGCCGGGTTCAACCATTACAACCGCGCGGGCATGGCGCGCGCAGGAATGGCGGACTGGCAGCAAGCCTTTGGCTTCAAGAGCCTTTTCGACGGCTTCTACCACCTCTACCCCAGCCTCGAGCAGCAATGGGCCTACTACGCGCGATACATCGACTTCATGCTGCGCGAGCCGACCTCGCAGCCCTATCTCGACCTACGGTCCCTCATCGGCCATAAGGACTACTTCATCCTGAGCACCAATGTGGACACCCAAGTCGAGAAGACGTTTCCCACCGAGAGGATCTGCAACTATCAGGGAAGCTTCGCGCACCTTCAATGCAAGCAGCCATGCTGCGACGAGCTCTTCGATGCGAGCCCCTACGTCGAGCGCATGCTCGCGGGCATGGCGGGGTTCGAGATCCGCAGCGAGGATGTCCCCCGATGCCCGCACTGCGGCTGGCAGCTTGTGCCGTGGGTGCGCGACGACACGTTTCTGCAGGGTGCGGCCTGGCGCGAGAGCCTCGGACGATACGAGCGCTTCGTGCGCGAGCGCAGCGATCGCCGCGTGCTGTTGCTGGAGCTCGGCGTGGGCGAGATGACCCCCGGCATCATCACGCTCCCGTTCTGGAGCATGACCGCGAAGCTACCGGATGCGCACCTTTTGAGCGTAAACATCTCGGGCGGCTCGGCTCCGCTGCAGCTTGGAAGCAAGGCAGGGGCGATCCAGGCCGATTTGGGCGCCCTGCTCTCGGCGGCGCGGACGGCGAAGGTATTTAAGCCTCCTTGTTAGTCTCTTTGAGATATTCCCCGTCTCCCACGGGCTCTAACCACTCGTTGGAGGCCTCCTCGCCCGGAACCTCCAGCGCGAGATGGGAGAACCAGCTCTCGGGCGCGGCTCCGTGCCAGTGCTTCACACCCGGGGCGATGTTGACCACATCGCCAGGGCGCAGCTCCTGTGCCGGTTTACCCCATTCCTGGTAGAACCCTCGACCAGCCACGCAGATGAGAATCTGTCCGCCGCCGTTTTTGGCGTGGTGCACGTGCCAGTTGTTGCGACAGCCGGGCTCGAACGTCACGTTGTAGACGCCAACCTGCTCGGTTGATAGAGGCGCGAGGTAGCTTTGCCCGATAAAGTACTTCGCGAATGCGTCGTTGGGGGCACCGATGGGAAAGGCCATCTCATTTTGGTGCTTGGCTTTTGCATCAGCGGCATCGTCATCCGCCCAGACCTCCTTCGCCATGCGAAAGGCCGCCCATGCCTTGGGCCACCCCGCGTAAAACGCGGCGTGGGTAAGGATTTCCGCTATCTCCGCCCTGGTCACGCCGTTGTTCTTCACGGACATCAGATGATATTGGAACGAAGAGTCCGTTAGTCCCTGCGCCATCAGGGCCACAACCGTTACCACGCTGCGGTCTCGAAGGGAAAGCCCGTCTTCTCGGCTCCACACCTCGCCGAACAGCACATCGTCATTGAGCTGTGCAAATTTGGGGGCAAAGTCCCCCAGGGCATCTCTGCCTGCCGTCTGTTTAATTGCCATGATCGATCTCCCCCTGTCGATGGTTTAGGTGCAAATCTGTTTCCGCATTACGGAACACCCTTTGCAATCCCTGTTCTAATGACGAGAATGAAGGTAATACCTAAACCTGACTTTAGGTCAAGGAATGAATTCGAGATTGATTCGGAGGAACCATGTACACAATCGGACAGGTGTCGGAGATGTTCGGCTTGCCCGCCTCAACGCTGCGCTATTACGACAAGCAGGGATTGTTCCCGGCATTGGAGCGGACGTCCGGCATTCGGCAATTCGGCGATACGGAACTCGAGGCGCTTCGGGTCATCGAATGCCTCAAGAAAGCGGGGATGGAGATCAAGGACATCCGTCTATTCATGGAATGGTGCGCGGAGGGTCCATCGACATACCCCAAACGCAAGGCCATGTTCGAGGAGCGGAAGGCCCACATGGAGCTAGAGATCGCGAACATGAACCGCGCGCTGGACATGCTGAAGTACAAATGCTGGTTCTACGGGCAGCTGAATCAGGGCGAGAATGAGACTGAGCTGAGGGCCATGATTCCCGACGGTTTGCCAGAAGATATCAAAGAGGCCTACGAGAACGCTCACGCTCGGTAGTACCAAAAACGCCCCTTTTTAAACTCAACCATTGTTTAAGATGTCACAACTCGGACAACAAGACTGCTTGCCCCGGTACGCAACGGGAGGGTCGACGCGGCTGGCATCGACCCTCCCATTTCCCAAACGGCATAAAGCTACTTGCTCACAACCGAGATGCGCTGGGCGACGTGGTTACCGGACTCGATCTCATCGACCATGGCAATCGCATAGTCAGCGTACGAGAGCGTTGACTCGCCGCGGCTGTTGAGCGTGAACTCCTCGCCCGCCAAGATATACTCACCGGTGCGCTCGCCGTCGGCCTGGAAGTCAGCAGCAGGGGAAATGAAGGTCCACTTGAGGCCGTCCGTTTCGCGAAGGTGAGCAAGGACTTTGCCGGCCGCGGCGGACAGCGGCTTCCAGTCATCGGGAAAGTCCAGGCCCATATCGACGGTGACCGTATGCTCGGGGTTGACGAACAGCGAGCCCGCGCCACCCACGATGAGCAGGCGCACATCGGTGCCGACCAGCACATCAGCCAAGTGGATGCCCGCGTCGGTGATACCGGGGATGGTTTCGGGCGTCCAGCCACCCACGGCGTCCACCACGGCGTCGAATCCTTCGAGGTCTTCCGTCGTGAGCTCGAGTGCGTCCTTGATGACGGAGTTCTGAGCAGTGGTCCTATTCTCGCCGCGCACGATGGCGGTCACGTCGAATCCGCGACGCACGGCTTCCTCAACGATGAGGCTGCCGGCCCTGCCGTTCGCTGCTACAACTGCGATTTTCTTGGTCATCATACTTTCCTTTCGACCTGCGGCACTCGCCGCCGCTTTCCTTGCGGCTCATACGATACGCGTCAAAGGTATATAATGGAAAGTAGGCACATAAAAGTGCTGTAAGCACCAAAAGGAAACTAATGTAAATGACGTGCATGATTGCAGACGGAGGTTTCACGAATATGACAACACCGACTTTGGAGAACCTGCCTGCCTGCCCAGTGGAGACAACGCTTTTGCTCATCGGCAACAAGTGGCAGGTGCTCATCCTGCGCGAACTCTCGCTCAAAGGCACGATGCGCTTTAAGGAGCTGCAACGCTCGATCGGCAAGATTTCGCAGAAAGTTCTGACCAGCAACCTACGAACCATGGAGGAAACGGGGCTCGTTCATCGTGAAGCGTTCGCAGAGGTGCCCCCACGGGTGGAGTACTCGCTCACCGACCTGGGACAGACACTCAGACCCGTTCTTGACGCAATGAGAGCTTGGGGCGAGAACTACAAGGAGCAGCTCCGCGGCGGCGGGCTTCGATAAGTAGCTCCTACTGGTTACACGCCTACAGAAACCCCTCCGTCCTATCGCCATCACGGGAAACCCTCCTCCTTGGTTCTCGCCGCAAACGGCTTCGAGGCCGCGCTGGAGATCCCGGCACGGCTGGAGCCGCCCCGCGCGAGCAGCGGAAAGGGATACACGCCCTTTACCAAGATAGATTGCTGCTTTCGCTTCCCGTTCCTTCCGCAGTATTCTCAAGGCGGATGCGCGGCCCGCGCTCTTGGCGCCTAGAGGGCGTCGCCGTCACATCGTTTCATTCGCGCCTCTCTTTAGCGTTGGCAAGACGTCGGTTCGTGCCGTTCGGGTGCACGCAGGTTTTGATAATGCGCGCCATCTCATCGATAGGCGTTTCGCAGCCGCTCCGAATCCAGTCCTGTACCACGGCAGAGAGCCCATGCACATAAAAACTGATGACGAAGGCCCGCTGCTCGCTGGGATAGCCAAAGCGCTCCAACACTGGGTCGATGATGTGCTTCGCTAGGGCCTCGAATCGCTCCTGAGCTTGCAGCGTATGCCCGTTTGCGAGCATCGCGCGATAGATGGAGCAGTTGTCTTGGACGAACTCGAGGTAGGGCCTCAGATACTCGTCGGTTACGAAAACGAGCTCATCGAGGGAAGCCGTACGGATAGCCCCGATCGTGTCTGCGGCGCTTTGTTCAAAGCGCTCGAAGAACTTGGTGTTCACATGCTCCGAACACTCCTTCACGAGGTCAGGGACACCCTGGTAGTGAAGGTAGAACGTAGAGCGCCCCACCCCGGCCTTCTTGCAAATCTCCTTAACGGTTATGAACTCCGCGCCCTTGTTCTGCAGCAAGTCGAGCAAAGCCTCGTCCATAAGCTGCGCCGTCGTAAAGTATCTGCTCTGCTGCCTGTTCACCCAAGCCTGCCTCTCCCTGATGCCAAAAGCTATTCGCCGGCAATTCCCTTGGCAAGCTCCATTATCTCAAAGGCGTATTTCTTCTTAGAGGTTTCCAGAATCCAGCGATACAGGACAAGGTTCACGCTTGCGCCTGCGATACCCAAGATACCAAGGACGATTCCGAGCACAAACAACGTGCCCTCGCCAGGTCCCAGCACACCCATGGTCAGGCACATGCCCACACCCAACAACAGCGAGGAAGCGATGCCAAAGCTGTAGGCGAAGACGTTCGCGGGGCGCTTTGCTTTGGCATCGAGCTTCTTGAGCGCGGTGAGCTTGGAGGCGCTTTTGGGCGCGTATTGCTTGGCGATCGATTCCGCGTAGATATTGTCGGTGTCCATGGTTTCTTCCTTTTCTCTATGGCTTGTTCGGCAACCCAAGAATAGGAAGAACGCGCAGGCGATTGATGAACACGAGCGGGACGTTGTGTCCATGTTATATCGACGAATGTCGACACTCACCGCAACTGCTCGGAATGATGATTGCGCTGTATTTCGTTATCAAATGAGCAGTGAAAAACGGCATAAAAGAAGCCTACGGTGCTATCACTGGCAAGAATACCGCCGAAGATATCCAAAACGAAAAAGAGTTGAAAGAACTTGGATTGGATCAAGAGGATCGATAAATCCAGTTTCACTGCCCCTAAAACGGCCTCGCTTTGTCCTCGGGGACAATGATGCTCACTCATTCATTTGAATTCGTCTTGAGGAGCGCCTTAACGTGCAGGGCGTAGCGTGTGGCCTAGAGAGGTCGTCCCCTGCGCTTTGTCCTTCGCGCGCCCGTGCTTACCTTGATAAGGTCGGCATCACGAAAGAGCATCGCTTCCTCGAGGTATCTATTACGGCGTTTCAGTCTATCGCCTTTCAAGAGCTGCTCCTAAAACTCGAATCTGATTACACTTTTGGGAGTTTCATAACTCTGCGCCACAAGATGAGCAAAGAACGCACCTCGAGATGAATCGACTAAAGGAATTACGCACCTGCCGGGAGGCAGGCAGCCTGCTCGATCATCGCGGACTGCCAATTGATAAACCCCAAAAGCCGGACCGCACGGCGGCGCCCGTTTCGCTAAATCGGCTTGATGGAATGGCGGATCACGGTCTTGAGCTTCAATAGCTGGATGCGTTCAGAAATAGACACGAAGGCCCTCGGGTGTCATTCAAATCCAGTCTGCATCTTGGTTCCTCGACTGCGCAGCTTGGTTAAACGCCGAAGGTTCAGCTATCTTCGTCAGCTAGCATGAGAGCAACCCGAAGGGAGGACGCATGAAGATCACAATCGAAGAGCGAGAAGCAGCTCAAGATATAGAAGTCACGATCGTCTGCGTAAGGGTCGATCGCCGCGTGCTTGATATAACGGCTCGGCTGCGCATGCTTGACAGGAAGGTGACGGGCACGGCCGACGGCTGCACGCGCGTGCTGAGCGCAGAAGACGTCCTGTTCATCGAGTCGGTCGACAAGCACACGTTCATTTATACGGCCGACACGGTTCTCGAAACGGGCCTGCGCCTTTACGAGATGGAGGAGCGCCTGGCGGACTGCGACTTCCTGCGCATCGCGAAAGGTTGCATCGTCAACTTCCGCGCGATCACCGCCCTCAAGCCCGACGTCAACGGCAGGATCATCGCCACCTTGGAAAACGGTGAGCAGGTCGTTATCTCGCGCCAGTATGCGCCCGACGTCAAATCGAAGCTCGGTCTGAAGCAGTCGAAACGAAGGAAGGGAGACCGAAATGATTAACAGGGACATTATCGACACCGATAAAAAGACGCCCGCGGAAAACCTCGGACAACTCGTGAAAAGCACCTGTATCGGCTTCACTGTTGCCATGATAGCCTTCTTGGCATTAGGGACTTGTTTCGCTGATGACACCGCCAAGCAGGGCATTAACTATTGCTGGTCGATTCTCGCCGCGTGCGTCACCGTCCCCGCGCTGCAGTTCGTGTTCTTCACGCCCGCGGTGATCAGACAGATGGCGTATCCCGCGCGCCTGGCGCTGTTCGACGTTTGCCTCTACGCAGCCCTCTGTGCATTGGCGTTTGTCTTTGCTTGGGTTCCCGTGAACAACCCCGGGGCGTGGGTTACCTTCACGGTTGTCTTTCTCGCCATCCTGGCGGTCCTCACTCTTGCTTTCAACGCCAAGCTGAGCCGCGAGACCCGCGAATTGAACGACAGGCTCGCGGAATACCGCAAGAGCAAGGAGACGGAATAAGGGTATAGCTGAGCATTATCGATGCTGGGCAAACCCTTACTCCCGATCCTCGGATTACCGCCCAGCGCGAGGACCTGATGCCAAGGCCGGCGCAGGGCGATGCTCGGCCCCGTTCGCTACCCCAAGCGCTTCCTGCGCGGTCACGCCCTTGTAGCCCCCGTTCGCGCGCATAAGCGGGTTCATGTGCAGGGGAATGTCGATCCAGGTGCCGCTTGCTCGGTCAGCCTGATCGGATTGGAGGAAGACGACCTCGTGTTCAGCATAGGCGATGACGAAACTTCCTACGTATTGCGGTCTACCCAAGCCATCATTCGGTCCTCCTCGGTTTCGAAACTCGAATTATTTTAAAGTTTCGAAACCGGGGAGGCAATATGCACAGGGATGCATCGAGGAGCAATTCCCAGTCGCGCCATGTCAGCAGCGATGCCGGGCGCATTCACGCGTGCTACAATGCGGGCATCAGAGATGAAAACACAGTCCCCGTCGGGTAGTCGTGGGCGTGCGGGAGTCCGCATCAGTAACCTGCCTCCTTGGTTGTCCCTTCTCTGCATGGTCATCTACATAAAGGAGGAACCAACCATGCAGATCAGCGTGTCATCCACCCTGACCGTATATCATGACGGCCAATTCTGGGTCGGGCTGGCGGAGCATGTCGAGGACGGCAGATACGGCGTCGTCCGCATCGTCTTCGGTGCAGAACCGTCCGATGAGGAAATCCTGCAATTCGTTACAAGCAAATGGGCGAAGCTCTCGTTCTTCGGTGACGAGGCCACGGAAACAAGCAAGCCCGCGAAGAATCCCAAGCGACGCGCTCGCGAGGCAGCGAAAGCCCTTAAGCGGCCCGCGGTGAGCACCAAGGCACAACAGGCGCTCGCAGCACAGCGGGAAGCGATGAAGCGGGAGTCGGCTCAAGCAAGAAGCCAGCGTCGCGCGGATGAGGCGGAGGCGCGCTTCGAGCAGCGAAAGCTGAAGCATCGTGGGCATTGATCGCCATGTGCAGCAAGGCAAACCATATACAGCAGTGGGGCCAGTTCCACTTGAAGCCGACGCCGCGTAGACGCTAATGGTGACGGCTATGCACGGGCACGGGCGAGCCACTGCACTTCACAGCTTGTTTCTCAAGTATTTGGGACGCACACGCGGCGTTCAAAAATGCGGAGCGACTCCACATGGCTCGAGACTGAGCCGAGGTGCCCTACTTCTCGCCCTCCAGCAGCCCCACGATACGGTCGATGTCGACGGCGAAGCGGGGCCTTCCCTCGCGCTCGCAGCGGTCGAGGTACGCCTGGCACTCGGAGACAATGCGCTTGGTGTTGCCGTCGATGATGCGCTGGAGCGTCTCGTAGTAGGCCGAGCCCTCGGTCCTGAAGCGGCGCTGGTAGGACTTGGTTATGGGGAACATCTTGATGTAGTGGATGCCGTGGCGACAGCCGGGGCTCGTCGTGGGGCGGGGTGGCAACGCAAAGTACTGGTCTTTGGGCACGTTGGGGGCGATGTTGGAATGCAGCGGCACGGCGAAGTCCCTGCGCTTCCCGCGGAAACGCAGCCTCACCACCACGATGCAGGGGAGATTGTGCTTAAGCATGAGCTCGCGGTCGCCCTCGACGAGGTCGAAGAAGTCCTGGGAGATGGATACGATCTTCATCGGTTGTGCCTCTTCATACGAAGTGGGGCCCGCATCGCTGCAGGCCCCTACAGGTGGGCGATATTCTACGCCTTGCGGCACCCCGTCGCCCACGGAGGTTAAACGTACACGTAAGCCGTACTCTGAAAGCCGCGGCTTCCGGCAAGTAGTTTATACCACGAAAGGTCGCTTTCAACGCGCATAGCTCGCAAAATAACACTCGCTGGGCCGTCACCCCTGGCCGTTACCCTCCAATCTTCATTGGAGTCAGCAGGTCAATTCATATAGTTATGGGGGGTGTATCCTAAAGGAAATCAAATTAATACCCCCATAACTAAGGAATTTTCTATTCCCACTCAATGACTAGGGCCCTGGTGTAATTGGCTTGATCACCGTTCCGGGAACCGGTATCGACCTGCCTGTCCGCCAAGCTCCTTCTTCAGCTCCAGCCTAGTATCTGACTCGCGCCGCTATAAGCGAAAACCGAAGAGATGCGTCTTAGCCAAGAAAAGAAGGTTAGCCTCATCTTACTGCATGATTCGTGTGTTATAGTTAGATGACTCTAACTGTTTGGGGGCGACAGCCATGCACGAACGCGAGGGTTTCTGGGACAAGAACGCCGGTCGGTATGACCGTTTCATGCGAAACGACCGGGCGGCGTATGAGAAGATGTATGGGCTGATCCGGCCGGTGGTGAAAGCAAAGACTGTGCTGGAGGTTGCCACCGGCACGGGGCTTATCGCAAAGAGCGTCGTGGCTGCGGCGGCGCGCATCGAGGCTACGGACGCCTCTGCACAGATGATCCTTGAAGCAAAGCGGGACAATCAATCCGCAAAGCTGCACTTTTCCGTACAAGATATGTTCCGCCTGCCCTATGCACAGAAGTCCTTCGAAGTGGTGATCGCGTCCAACGTGCTTCACATAGTGCCGCATCCGGAAAAGGCCCTGCAAGAAATCAGGCGGGTGCTGAAGGACGACGGCGTGCTCATCGCGCCAACCTTCACCCACGCGGGGAACTCGGTTTCCGGCAAGGCAAAAGCCTTTTTCATGAGCATGGCGGGATTCCCCCTCCACAGCAGGTGGACAAGCGAGGAATACCTGCGTTTCCTGTGTCAAAACGGCTGGGCGGTGCGGAAAAGCGCGGTGCTGAAGGCCTCGTTCCCGTTGACCTATGCGGAATGCACGAAATCGGAGAGGCCAGATGTCGTTCTTTGAAAACACCCGCAAGCCCGTGGGCCTCGGCGGAAAACTTATGGTTGCCATGATGAACCTGGGCCACAGCCCTGTGGCGCGGTGGGGACTTCGATTTCTACGACTTGCGCCAAATGCCAAGGTGCTGGATTGCGGCTGCGGCGGCGGGGCGAACATAAAACGGCTGCTGAAAAAATGCCCGCATGGCGTCGTCAAGGGCGTCGACTATTCGCCCGTCAGCGTGGAGAAGACCAAAAAGCTCAACCGAATTGCAATTCAGGAGGGGCGTTGCGCCGTCTTGCAAGGCAGTGTGGCGGATATGGCGTTTGAGGATAGCTACTTCGATGCCGCCACGGCCTTTGAAACCGTCTATTTTTGGCCTGATTTGCCCCGATGCTTCCGTGAGGTCTGGCGGACGCTGAAGCCAGGCGGGACAATTCTCATCTGCAACGAGAGCAATGGCGATACGGACAAGGACGAGAGGTGGACGGAGATCATCGGCGGCATGACCATCTACAAGGACATTGAATTAAAGGCATGTCTGGAGCAGGCGGGTTTTCACGAGGTGCAGATACACAAAAAGAAAAAGTGGCTCTGCGTCACGGCGCGGAAGTAGGGGCATCAAGCACGGGTATTTTTGCATCCATCCTGCACATGGCGATAGGCATGACGGTCATAGCGGCTATGCTGGCGGCAATTATGACAGTTTTTATTCACTGAGGAAGAAACCTATGAAATGTAAAATTGAGAAAAACACCGTGCAGGAGACGCTGATCCTCC
>CAJLJQ010000043.1:0-16634 GCA_905207015.1 uncultured Collinsella sp.
GGACACGCCGTTTGTCGTTCTGTGCAAGCCCGATTGCCGCGGCCTGTGCCCCACTTGCGGTTGCAATCTCAACGTCGAGCAATGCGATTGCGCCGCCCAGGCAGAGGCAGAATGGGCCGCTGCCACGGAAAATCCATTTGCAGCATTGAAGAATCTCAAGCTCGACGAGTAAAACTGTGGTAGTATCGCTACTTGCGCGTAATCGCCACACTGGATAGTTCATAAGGAAGGTCACTATGCCCGTACCTAAACAAAAGCAGGGTCGTATCCGCACTCACACCCGTCGTTCCGCCAACATGAAGATCTCGGCTGCGGCTCAGTCCACGTGCCCCCGTTGCGGCGCTGTCAAGCTTCCGCACCACGTGTGCCCCAGCTGCGGTTTCTACAAGGACCGCGAGGTTATCGTTACCGAGTAACGGTATACTCTGGATGCGATGCCGTTCCAAATGGAACCACAATGGCCGGCTCAATGAGTCGGCCATTTTTGTATAAGGAGTATGTATATGAGTAACGTTCGCGTTTGTGTAGACGTTGTGGGCGGAGACGAGAAACCTCAGGTTGTTCTCGATGGTATCGAGGCTGCACTTGCCGCCGATCCCGATATCGAGGTCCTGGCAGTCGGTCCCGCCGAAATCGTCAATCTCTTTGCCGCGGCCCATGCACGTGTGGAGGCTCTGGAAGCCCCTGACATTATCGCCATGGATGACGATCCCATTCGCGCCGTGATGACCAAGCGCAAGTCCTCGATCGTGCTTGCCTGCCGCGCCATCAAAAAGGGCAACGCGGACGCGTTTTTCTCCGCCGGCTCCACCGGCGCCATGACCGCTGCCGCGACCGCCTACGTCACACCGTTTAGATATATGGCCGAAGGCAAGAAGCAGCCGGTGCGCCCCTGTTTGACCAATGCGCTGCCCAATCGTGCCGGCGGCCTGACGGTGCTGTGCGACATGGGCGCCAACCCCGATGTCGAGGTGGACGACATGGTGCGTTTTGCCCAGATGGGTAGCGCTTATGCCCGCGTTGTCCTGGGCATCGAGCATCCTCGCGTGGGCTTGCTTGCCAATGGCACCGAGGACGAGAAGGGCTCCAACTTTACCAAGGCCTGCTTCCCGGCCATGAAAGCCGCCGTTCCCGGCTTTGTGGGTAACTGCGAAGGCACCGATCTTACGTCGGGCAATTTTGACGTCGTGGTCGCCGACGGCATGTCGGGCAACATTGCGCTCAAGGCCACCGAGGGCGCTGCCAAGTTTTTGTTGCAGGAGCTCAAGGGCGTCTTTATGTCTTCGCTTGGCACCAAGATCGCCGCGCTGCTCATTAAAAAGCAGATGCGTGAGATAAAGGCCAAGCTCTCTGGCGACGCCAAGGGCGGCGCGATTCTTTTGGGCCTGCGCGGCGTGGTTCTGATCGGCCATGGCGCCACCTCGGTCGAAGCTGTTAAAAACGGTACGCTTGCGGCGGCCGAAGCCGTGCGCGCCGGGCTGGTCGAGAATGTCGCCAACTCCATGGACGGCATCGTTTTGTAAGAGCGAGTTAGAGCGCTGTTATGTGCCTCGCGGCCTGCTTCGTGGGGTAGAATCAGAACCGTGTCTTGGTACCGCCCGGGCGGTACCATTCTTTTGGTATTCATGCACTATGAGAGGAAGCGCTATGGACCGCTCCGAAATCTTCGACAAGATCGCCGAGGTCGCTGCTGACGTTCTGGGCGTCGATGTTGCCGAAATTAGCGATGAGACCACCTTTGACGATCTCGATGCCAACTCGCTCGAGCGCCTGCAGCTGGTTACGGCTATCGAGGACGAGTTCAACCTCGAGATCGATGACGAGACTCTGCTCTCGCTCAACTCTGTCGCCGACGCCGTCGACGCGATTGAAAACGCCAGGGAGGCCTAGGTCTTGGCTTTGTCTGAACGACTTACGCGTGCCCAGGAAATTCTGGGCCACGAGTTCAATAATAAGGTGCTTCTGCGCGCGGCGCTTACGCATCCCTCGGCAGTCGAGGGCCAGCCGGTTTCTGCCAGCTATGAGCGCCTTGAGTTCTTGGGCGATTCCATTTTGGGCGCCGTCGTCGCCCGTTCGCTCTTTGAGTCCTATCCCGAGTTTGACGAGGGCAAGCTCACGCGCCTGAAGGTGTCGCTTGTCTCGGGCGCTACGCTATCCGAGGTGTCGCATGAGCTGGGCATCGACGACATCATCATCTTTGGTGCCTCCGAGACCGGTACCGGCGCGCGCGGCCTGCACTCGGCGCTCGAGAACGTCTACGAGTCGCTCGTGGGTGCGCTGTACCTGGATGCCGGCTGGGATGTTGCGGCGGACTTTATCCATCGTACGCTCAAACCGCACCTGGCCTCCGAGCGTGCCGAGCACCCCGCGAACCCCAAATCGTTCTTGCAGGAGTGCGTGCAAGCCGACGGTCACGAACCCCCGGCGTATAAGCTCGTTGGCTCCGAGGGCCCGGCGCATGCGCCCACCTTTACCGCCGTGGTGTTGATCGATGGTATTCGCCAGGGTCGCGGCTCCGGCTCCTCAAAGAAGGAAGCCGAGGGAGCCGCTGCACTTGAGGCACTTGACCGCATGGGCTACACCACCAACGGCGTGATTCTCAACAAGAAGCCTGTTTAAGCGAGGAACCGTGTATCTCAAGTCCCTCACGCTCAAAGGGTTCAAGTCGTTTGCCGACCGCGCCCATATGACGTTTGAGCCGGGCCTGACCGTCATCGTCGGTCCCAACGGCTCGGGAAAATCGAACATCTCTGACTCGATTCTGTGGGTCCTGGGCGAGCAGAGCGCCAAGCAGCTGCGCGGCCAGGCCATGGAGGATGTCATCTTCTCGGGCTCGTCAGCGCGCAAGCCGGTGGGTGTCGCCGAGGTCACGCTGGTGCTCGATAACTCGGACCATATGCTGCCCGTCGACTTTGACGAGGTCGCCATCACCCGTCGTATGTATCGCTCGGGCGAAAGCGAGTACCTCATCAACTCGAGTCCGTGCCGCCTGATGGACATTCAGGACATCCTGCACGATTCGGGCTTGGGCAAGGATACGCATTCCATCATCAGCCAGGGCAAGCTCGACGCCATTTTGCAGAGCCGCCCCGAGGAGCGCCGTGCCCTCATCGAGGAGGCCGCCGGCATCTCCAAGCACAAGCGCCGCAAGGAGCGTGCGCTCAGAAAGATTAAATCGATGGACGAGCACCTGACGCGTGCCCGCGACATCAATAAGGAAATTGCCCGTCAGCTGCGACCGCTGGAGCGTCAGGTCGATCGCGCGCGCAAGTATAAAGAGCTGTCCTCGCGCGCGAACGAGCTTACGCAGATGCTGGCCGTCGACGAGCTGCGTTCGCTGCAGTCGCAGTGGAACGACTTGGAGAGCCGCTCCAAGGAAGGTGCCGCCGAGCTGGAGCTTGCGCAGTACCGCTTGGGCGAAAAGGAACGCGAGCTCGAGAAGCTCCAGGTCATGCTCGAGGAAAAGGGCCTGTTTGTGGGCGATCTGGGCGAGCAGCGCCGCCATATGCAAGACGTGGTCGGCCGCATTAACTCCGATATGCGCCTGCTCGAGGAAAAGGGCCACAACATGGTGTCGCGCCTGTCCGACATGCGCGGCCAGATCTCGAGCTCCGAGCATCAGCGTCGTCGCGTGGTAGAGGAGCTCGAGGACGCGCGTGCGCAGCTTGAGGAAGTGACCGGCGCGCACATGCAGGCCCAGGAGGACGTTGACGCCGCCGGACCTGCCGCCGCCGAGCTCCACGAGCGGCGCGTGACGCTCGACAATCAGATTTCGCAGCTTACGCGTGAGCAACGCGATGTGCAGCGTGTGGCCGATAACGCGGCGCTCGAACTCGCCAAGGTGAAGGACTCGCTGAGCAACGCCGAGGTCGAGGACAACATGTATGCCTCGCGCCTGGAGCAGATCGATGACCAGCTCGAGGAAGTCACGGCCTCACTCGAGAGCCGTCGCGACCGCGCCGAGGAGCTTGAGGGTGCACTCGATCAGGCCCGTCAAGCCCAGATTGATGCGCGCGAGGCTACCGAGGTCGCCCGTGCAGCCCTTAAGGATTTGCGTGCCCGCGAGAGCGAGGCGCGCAACAAACTGTCCGAGGTGCGCTCGGAGCTTGCTAGCCAAAAGAAACTCGATGCCCGCATGGCCGACAGCTCGCCGCTCGTGAGCTGTCTGGTGGGTGTACTGGGCGACGATGTCTCGGGTCGTCTGGGCGACGTGCTCGAGGCCCCTCGTGAGCTCGAGGGCCTGGTGGAGCAGCTGCTTGCCGGCGATATCGATGCGCTGCTGTTCGACGATACGTCCGCGCTTGAGCGTGCCGGTCGTGCCGCTCTGGACCAGAAGAAGGCCTCGGGCGAGGCGCTGCTGGTGGCGCGCGGTGCGAGCGCCTCTGCTGCCGCTAAGGGCGCTGCCGGTTCCCGCCTGGTCGATCGCCTGTCCGTACGCGCCGGCTATGGCCCGGTTGTCGAGGCGCTGCTCGGCGGCTATTACGTTGTCGACGACTTGGCGGCTGCGCTGGCCGCGCCTGTCGTTGACGGCGTGACTTACGTGACCCCCGATGGCGCCCGCGTCGCCTGCGGCGGCCTGGTGCGTGTGGGCCTCGACGCCGGCGAGGCGTCGGGTGCCTTGGAGCGCAAGCGTCGCATTCGCGAGCTGGAGGGCCTGGAGCCCGATCTGGCTGCTGTGTTTGAGCATGTGTCGGATCAGGTCGTCGAGGCCAATGCGGCCGTCGAAGAGGCGCGTGCCGCTGAGGGCGATGCCGCCGGCGAGATCGCCCGTCTTGAGGGCGAGCGCCGCTCGCTGCTCTCCGAGATTGGCCGCCTGGAGCAAAGCGCCAACAACGCCGAGGTCGAGCGCGTGCGCATCTCCAAGCGCCGCGAGCAGGCCGCCGAGGCCGTTCGCGCTGCGCGCCCGCGCGTGGACGAGCTCACCCGCTCGCGTGACGAGGCCCGAGCGCAGGCAAGCGATCTTGGCCTTCAGATTGCCGAAGCCAACGACGAACTCGACCGCGTTCGCCGTGACGATTCCGAGGCCGCCGGCAAGCTCGCCGATGCCAAGGTCCGCCTGGCCCAGACGAGCGAGCGCCTTCGTTCTCTGAAGGGCCGCGTGCCCGATCTGGAGCATCGCCTGGAGGGCATCGACCGCCGTATCCGCGGAACACGCCAGGCCTCGCGCTCACTCGAGCTGCTGCGCCTGCGCGTCGATCCCATGCACGAGCGCTATTCGGCCCTGCTGGAGCGCGCGTCGGATTGGGCAGCGCGTCTGCGTGACCAGGCCTCTCTGGAGGAGGCGGACTCCGCTTCGCTCAAGAAGACCATCGAGGATGCCAAGGCAGAGGTTGCCCGCGCTAAGGAGAAGGTCGATACCGCCACCGCCACGCAAAACGAGTTTAAAGTCGCGCGTGGCAAGCTCGAGGTGCAGGTAGAGGCCGCCATTAAGGCCATTACCGCCGATGGCAACACGGTACTCGAGGAAGCGCTCATGCTTCCCGCGCCCACGGACCGCGATGCCGCCGAGCGCGAGCTCAACCAGCTTGTGCGCCAGATCAACAACCTTGGTCCCGTGAACCAAGTTGCCATGGAGGAGTACGAGCAGCTCAAGCGCCGCGCCGATTACATCGAGGAGCAGCTGGCCGATCTGGTGAGCGCGCGTAAGGCGCTCACCAAGATCACGGTGGCTATTGATCGCAAGATGCGCAAGGCGTTCCTTGTGACGTTTGAGAAGGTCGACGCGAACTTCCGCGAGATCTTCGCTATGCTGTTCCCGGGTGGCCAGGCTCATCTGGAGATGACCGATCCTGAGCATCCGGCCGAGACGGGTATCGAGGTCGTGGCGCAGCCGCGCGGCAAGCGCATCACCAAGATGATGCTCATGTCGGGCGGCGAGAAGAGTCTGACGGCACTCGCCCTGCTCTTTGCCGTGTACCGCACGCGCACGGTGCCGTTCTATGTGCTGGACGAGGTCGAGGCGGCACTTGACGACGCCAACCTGTCCAAGCTCATCGGCGCGCTCGACGTGTTGCGTTCCGATACGCAGCTCTTGGTCATTTCGCATCAGCGCCGTACTATGGAGGACGCTGACGTTCTCTATGGCGTCTCGATGCAAGCCGACGGCGTCAGCCGCGTCGTCTCGCAAAAACTCGATCGCGAAACCGGAAAGGTCGTGAATGCATAATGGGATTCTTTGACGCTCTCTCGCGCGGACTTGAGCGCAGCCGCGAGGCCCTCAACGAGGTCTTCTACTTTGGCGGCGAGGTCGACGAGGACTTTTGGGAGGACCTTGAGGATACCCTCGTTATGGGTGACATGGGCGCCGAGGTCGCCATTCAGGTCTCCGATGATCTGCGCGAGACGGCCGCCAAGAAGAACCTCAAGACCGCCTCGCAGCTCCGTCGCGCCCTGGCTGAGCAGCTCGAGCAGCATTTTGTGCCCGCCGAGCGCGATCCGTTCTCCGACACGCCGAGCTGCGTGCTGTTTGTAGGCATTAACGGCGCCGGCAAGACCACGACGGTCGGCAAGATCGCGAGCGCCATGGCCGCCCGCGGTAAGAATGTCGTGATCGGTTCTGCCGATACCTTCCGCGCCGCCGCCATCGAGCAGCTCGATGTGTGGGGTCAGCGCGCCGGCGTCCCCGTCATCAAGCGCGATCGCGGCTCCGACCCGGCAAGTGTTTGCTACGACGTGCTCGATGAGGCCGATAAGCGCGGCAGCGACCTGGTGCTGATCGACACCGCCGGCCGCCTGCACACGAGCCCCGAGCTCATGCGCGAGCTTGCCAAGGTGGTTAACGTGACGCGTAAGCGCGCCGCCAATATGGCCGCCGGCCCCATGCCCGTCTCGGTCGTGCTCGTGATCGATGCCGCCACCGGCCAGAACGGTCTGAACCAGGCGCTCGAGTTTAACGAGGCGCTGGGTCTGGACGGTATCATCATGACGAAGCTCGACGGTACGGCAAAGGGCGGCATCGCCATGGCCGTGGCCGAGAAGCTCAAGCTCCCGATTCTGCGCGTGGGCGTGGGCGAGCAGGTCGATGACCTACAGGAGTTCAATGCCAAAGATTTCTGCCGCGCCCTGGTGGGCGAGTCCAATTAAGGAGTGACTAGTGTTTGATTCTCTGAGCGATCGCCTCAATGACACATTTGACCGCCTGCGCGGCAAGGGTAAGCTGACCGAGGCCGACATCACCTCGGCCATGCGCGATATTCGCATGGCGCTGCTCGAAGCCGACGTCAACTTTAAGGTTGTCAAGGAGTTCGTCGCCAAGACCAAGGAGCGCTGCATGACCGCAGAGGTCATGGAGTCGCTGTCGCCGGCGCAAAACGTCGTCAAGATCGTGCTCGACGAGCTCACCGAGATGCTCGGCTCCACCGAGAGTAAGCTCGTCTTTAGCAACCGTATCCCCAACGTCATCATGCTCGTGGGCCTGCAGGGCTCCGGTAAGACCACGGCGGCCGTAAAGCTGGCCTACCTGCTCAAGAAGCAGGGCCGCTCGCCGCTGCTCGCCGCGTGCGACGTCTACCGTCCCGCTGCAGCCGACCAGCTAGCCACGCTTGGCGGAGAGATCGGCGTGCCGGTCTTCCGTGGCGACGGTGCACACCCGGTCGACATCGCCAAGGGCGCTATTCAGGAGGCCGTCGACCACCTGCGTGACGTGGTCATCGTCGATACCGCCGGTCGTTTGCAGATCGACGAGCAGATGATGCAGGAAGCCGTGGACATCAAGAAGGCCGTCAAGCCCGATCAGGTGCTGATGGTCGTCGATGCCATGACCGGCCAGGATATCGTCAACGTCGTCTCGACCTTCGCCGAGCGCACCGACTTTGACGGCGTGATCATCTCCAAGCTCGACGGCGATGCCCGTGGTGGCGGCGCGCTTTCCGTGCGCCAGGTGACCGGCAAGCCCATCAAGTTCGTGAGCATGGGCGAGAAGCCCGATTCGCTGGAGCCGTTCTACCCCGACCGTATGGCCAAGCGAATCTTGGGCATGGGCGACGTCGTCGGCATCATCGAGAAGGCCCAGGAGGCCGCCGATGCCGAGCAGCTCGAGGCCGCCGAGCGCATGCTGCGCGAGGGCTTTACCATGAACGACATGCTCGACCAGATGAAAGCCGTTAAGAAGATGGGCGGCATGAAGGGCATTCTCGGCATGCTCCCCGGTGGCCAGCGCGCGCTCAACCAGATGGGCGGCAACCTGGACGAGGGCATCTTCGACAAGAACGAGGCCATCATTATGTCGATGACCAAGGAGGAACGCCTGCGCCCCTCCATCATCAACGGCCAGCGCCGCGCCCGCATTGCCAAGGGAGCCGGCGTAACCCCCACCGAGGTCAACGGCCTTATGAAGCAGTGGGGCGAGATGAATAAGATGATGGGCCGCATGCGCACGATGGCCAATCAGGCACAGGCCGGCGGCAAAAAGGGCAAAAAGGGTAAGAAGGGCAAGAAGATGCGCATGCCCAATATCCCCGGCCTGGATGCTATGGGTCTGGGCGGCATGGGCGGCTTGGGAATGGGCGGTCCCAAGTCCGATATGGAGCTGCTGCGCCAGATGGAAGCGCAGATGCGCAATAAGAAATAGAGCTGTAATTCCAGCTTGATATGGCAAAGGCCGCTCGGAAGCTACCGGGTGGCCTTTGCTGTTGGCTTTGTTTGTTGGGTTGCGTTTGGCGTCGCGCCCCGAGCTCGCGGTGCCGTGCCGTTAGTGGCAGCCGCAGCCCTCGTCGCCCTCGTGCTCGTGATGGCCGTGGCAGCCGCAGGAATCGCCATGCTCGTGAGTGTGCTCGTGGTCGTGGCCGTGGCAGCCGCACGTGGCCTCGCCGTTCTGTGCGAGCGTGCCGGCGATAAGGGCCTCGACGCAAGCGTCGCAGCTGCCTTGGGCACCCGTGTATACCGTGATGCCGGCTTGGGCAAGCGCGTTGATAGCGCCACCGCCGATGCCGCCGCAGATGAGCGTGTCCACGCCGCCGTTGGCGAGCAGGCCCGCAAGGGCACCGTGGCCGGTGCCGCCGGTGCCCACGACCTGCTCGCTGAGCACCTTGCCGTCCTGAATGTCGTAGATCTTGAACTGCTCGCTGCGGCCAAAGTGCATAAAGATGTTGCCGTTGTCATACGTGGTTGCCACCCTCATGGTGCCGATCTCCTTTGCTGGCCATACGGCCGTCGTTGTGGTGATGGGGGAGTACGCGATATTGCCGCCCTCGATGATGAGCGCCCGACCATTGACCAGCGCATTTGCCACCTTGCGATGCGCTCGGCTGCAAATTGCCGCCACCGTGGCGCGCGCGATGCCCATGTGCTTTGCGACGGCCTCCTGATTGAGGCCTTCCAGGTCGCATAGCCGCAGGACCTCGAGTTCGTCGACCGTCATGTCGATGGCCTCTCCGCTGGCAAGGCCATCGGGGGTAAAACCGCGATATTCGGGGATGATCCCGACGCGGCGCAATTTTTCACGTCTTCCTGCCATACACTCTCCATATCTGACATATGTCAACAATAGAATAACGACCGTGCGGATTTACGCAAGGAATTTCTGGCATATGTCAGAAAATGAGGGCTTATGTTAGGGCTGTGGGGCCGCTTGCGCCTGGGCTACAATGAATCTCGCTTATAGGCGACTGACAGGAGGGTCAATGAGCAAGGCTGATCAACAGTTTGTAGCCATGTGCCGCGATATTCTGGACCATGGCACCACCACCGAGGGCCAAAAGGTCCGCCCGGTGTGGGAGGACGGCACCCCTGCCTATACCATTAAAAACTTTGGCGTCACGGCACGCTACGACCTGCGTGAGGAGTTTCCGGCGCTTACCCTGCGTCGTACGGCCCTCAAATCTGCCATGGATGAGATCCTGTGGATCTATCAAAAGAAGTCCAATAACGTGCATGACCTCAACAGCCATATTTGGGATGAGTGGGCCGACGAGACTGGCTCCATCGGCAAGGCCTACGGGTATCAGATTGGGCAGAAGAGCCATTATGCCGAGGGTGACTTTGATCAGATGGATCGCGTGCTGTACGACCTTAAGAACACGCCGTACAGCCGCCGCATTATGACGAATACCTACGTGTTTAGCGACCTGTCCGAGATGCACCTGTATCCGTGCGCCTACAGCGTGACGTATAACGTGACGCAGCGCCCGCAGGATGATAAACCGACGCTCAACATGATTCTCAACCAGCGCAGCCAGGACATTTTGGCTGCGAACAACTGGAATGTGTGCCAGTACGCCATTTTGCTGATGATGGTCGCGCAGTCGGTCGATATGATTCCCGGAGAGTTGCTGCATGTGATTGCCGATGCCCACATTTACGACCGTCATGTCGATATCGTCCGCGAGCTTATCGAGCGTCCGCAGTTTGCCGCGCCTAAGGTAACGCTTAACCCCGATGTGCATGACTTCTATGCGTTTACGACCGACGACCTGATTGTCGAGGGCTATGAGCACGGCCCGCAGGTCAAGAACATCCCCATTGCGGTGTAGGTGACGTGCATGACGTGTAAGCTTTCTGCCATTGTCGCCGTGTGCGATGACTGGGGTATTGGGTGCGAGGGCGACATGGTGGTGTCCAACCGTGCCGACATGCGTCATTTTGTGGCGTGCACCAAAGGTTGCCCGGTTATTATGGGGCGCAAGACCCTGCTGAGTTTTCCCGGCGCACGGCCGCTCAAGAATCGTCGCAATATCGTGCTCACGCGCGACGAGGATTTTTCGCCCGAAGGTGTCGACGTGGTGCATAGTATCGGCGAGGCGCTCGCCGCGGTTGCCGATGAGCCCGTTGCCTGGGTGATCGGCGGCGGCGATGTCTATCGGCAGTTTTTGCCGTACTGCGTGGAGGCCGAGGTCACGCATAACCACTGCGTCCATCCCGTGGACACGTACTTTCCCGACTTGGACGCCGATCCCGCGTGGGAAGTTGCGCGGCGCGAAGGGGTTGCCACGATTGCCGCGGGCGAGGGTGACGAAGGCCTCGATTATGAGTTCGTGACGTATCGTCGCGTTGAGGCGTAAATCTCCTATTTGCCCACGGTATTATCGGGTTGGAATGATTGAGGGGCGGCGCTTGGCGTCGCCTCGTTTGATATAGATGCTGCTGTAAGAAGGGTGCGGGCTGGCTGCTATGACTGATGCCGTTGAGGTGCTGCGAATTGATTCGCTCGAGGACGAGCGGCTCGATGCCTACGTGCGACTGACCGAGCGCGAGTTGCGCTGCGTGCTGGAGCCGCAAAAGGGCATCTTTATCGCCGAGAGTGCCAAGGTTATCGAGCGCGCGGTGCGCGCCGGATACCAGCCGGTGAGCTTTCTTTTGGGCGAGCGCTGGCTCGACCAGATGATGCCGCTGTTTGAGCGCCTGATTGTGCGCGAGGGCGCGGGTCCGGTTCCTGTGTTCGTTGCCTCCATGGAGCTTATGGAGCAGCTGACGGGCTTCAATGTGACGCGCGGTGCGCTCGCGGCATTCCGTCGTCCACGTCAGATTCCGGTAGCCGAGTTCTTGGGTGGCGTCGTCGATGCGGCGGGGGAGCGCCCGGTGCGCGTGTGCGTGCTCGAGGGCATTGTCGACCACACCAACGTCGGCGCGATTTTCCGCTCGGCGGCTGCGCTGAACGTCGATGGCATTTTGGTGAGCCCTACGTGCTGCGATCCGCTGTACCGTCGCTCGGCCCGCGTGAGCATGGGCACGGTGTTTCAGGTGCCCTGGACGCGCATTGGCAGCGAGGCGCGCGTATGGCCGCATGATGGGCTGGCGGCGCTGCACGATGCCGGCTTTTCGTGTGCCGCCATGGCGCTGACGGATGATTCGGTGTCGCTGGACGATCCCGCGCTCCAGGAGATTGACCGCCTGGCAATCTTTATGGGCACCGAGGGTGCTGGCTTGGGCGCCAAGACCATTGCAGGCTGCGACCGCGCCGTGCGTATTCCGATGGCGCATGGGGTCGATTCACTCAACGTGGCCGCGGCAAGCGCTGTTGCCTTTTGGCAGCTGTGCCCGCATGTGAGCAACGAGTACCACTACCAGCCGGGGCTGTATCACTAGGCAGATAGTTAGCACCGGGCTCTGGTTCGGGGCGTTTCGGCCGACGTCGGTCGGTGCTAAGCTGGTATTGGCTTTGGTCTTAAATTGCCGTTTTGTTGTTTGACGTACGCTGGTGGGGAGGGCGTGTGGCTAAGAAATCTACGGCTATCGATGTAACGCAGGGTGTCATTTGGCAACAGCTGCTGTCGCTGTGCGTCCCTATCTTCTTTAGCTCGTTTTTTCAGCAGGCTTACACGCTTATTGGTACGTATATCGTCGGCCAGTTTGGCGGCAAGCTCGCGCTGGGTGGCATTCAAGCCACGATGGTGCTCACCGAGCTCTGCATTGGCTTTTGCGTTGGCGTTGGCGCTGGCTGCGCGGTCATTACCGGTCAGTATTTTGGTCAGCACGATGATGAGCGATTGAGTCGTTCGGTCCATACGGCCATGACGCTCGCGCTGGTGGGCGGTATCGTTTTCTCGATTCTTGGCATAGTGTTCGTTGAGCCCATGCTGGTACTTATGAACACGCCGCATGAACTATTGGCCGAGGGCGTGGCCTATGCTCGTTGCTATTTTGCCGCCATGGTTGCGGCGCTGCTGCTCAATATGGGAACGGCGCTGCTGCGCGCCGTGGGCGACACACGCGGTCCTGCTGTGATCATTGCTTCCGGCTGCCTTGTTAATGCGGTGCTGGATGTCATCTTCGTTGCCGTGCTTCATATGGAGGCTCTGGGCTGCGGCATCGCGGTGGCGCTGACCATTTGCTCCAACGCCACGATGATCGTGATTCGTATGATGCACGCTCCGGGTGCGTGGCGGCTTTCACTGTCCAAACTCTGCATTGATCCTGGCATTTGTAAGAGCATGATCTCGTGTGGTCTGCCGCTTGGCTTTCAGTCTGCTGCGTATTCGATTTCCAACGTTTTGATTCAGGTGTCGGTCAACTCGTTTGGTGCCGATGTCACCACGGCGTGGGGTCTTTCGGGCCGTTTGGATGGCATTGTCTGGATGGTTACCGAGGCGCTTGGTGTGTCGATTACTACGTTCTCGGCGCAGAACTTTGGCGCGCGCAACTACGAGCGCATGCGCAAGGGCTACCATACGTCGCTTGTGCTGTCGTTTATGCTCATTGGTGGCCTGTCTGCCGTGCTACTGGTGTTCTCGGGTCCGTTGTCGCGTCTGTTTGTCGACGATGCTTCGATTTCGGCCTACACCACGACGATTCTTCATTTCATCGCGCCGTTCTACGCGATCTTCTCGATTATCGAAAACGCGTCCGGCTCCATCCGCGGCGCCGGCGTGAGCTTCCAGCCTATGATGCTCACGATCTTCGGCACGGTCGTGCTCCGCGTGGCGTGGGTGTTCGCGATTATGCCGCTCGACCCCTCGCTCGAGCATCTGCTGCTGGTCTACCCCGTAACCTGGGTAATAACCGCCACGATGTTCACCATCTACCACCACAGCGGCAACTGGCTAGGCCGCGCCACTGCCTAATGATCCCTAGGGGGGACGGAGGAAAACGGCTCATTGCTCTCCGTCGCGATGTCGATGATTCGTTTTCCTTCGTCCCCTTCGGATCAATTAGTATTCGATGCCTTGGCGGGCTAGGAGGCCTTCGTCGAAGTAGTGTTTGACGGGGCGCATTTCGGTTACTAGGTCGGCAAGGTCGGCGAGGGGCAGCAAGCCGCGGCCGGTGAGCACGAGCTCCGTGGTGGTCGGTTTCATCGCAATCAGCGCTTCGACATCTTCGCGCGTCACAAAGCCCCGTCGCATGGCTTCTTCCAGCTCATCCAAGATCAGCACGTCGACCTGGCCAATCTGCTCGCGCGCCAGCTCCATGATCTGTGCGGCACAGGCTTCGGGCGTATCGCGGTCGGCTTGTACGATGCGTAGCCCCAATCGAGGAGCTGCGTCATGTTCGGCGCAGTGCAGCTTCTTGGCAAACTGAAGCATGAGTACGTTAAGCCCATAGCCCGTGGCGCGCAGCGCGAGCCCCAGCGCAGCCGTCGTCTTGCCCTTGCCGTCGCCCGTATAGATCTGAACCTTGCCGACTTCCAGTGATGCCATCTCTGTCCTTTCGTGTCCGGCGTCGGTTTATCGCCGTCCGGGTTGGGTATTCTAGAAAACATTATCAACCCCAGTAGATGGAGTTCAAGCAGATGGAGATGGATGACAATAAACGTAGACGGAATATGATCCTCTACGTGCTCATCGCCTTCGTCGTCTACCTCGTGCTCTCGACCGTTCTGTTCCCCAACATCGGTCACACGCAGCAGATTACGAAGACCGATTACTCGACGTTTGTCAAAGCGCTCGATAAGAAGAGCGTCGACAAGGTCGAGTACAACACGGACGATTACACGATTTATTACACCAAGAAGGGCGAGGACGAGAATATCGCCTACAAGACGACCGGTGTGCCGAATGACGCTGGCTTTACCGATCGCGTGCTTGAGTCCGGTGCTTCGCTTGAGTCGGTCGTTCCCGATAAGAACTCGGGCCTGATGACCTACTACCTGCTTACGCTCATTCTTCCCATGGCTATCTTCTTCCTCATCGGTTGGTGGCTCAATCGTCGCATGAAGAAGGCCATGGGCGATGACGGCCCGTCGATGAACTTTGGCGGCGGTGGTTTTGGCGGCGGCGGACTGGGCAAGTCCGGTGCTCGCGTTATCGCTTCCAAGGATGTGGGCGTGACCTTTAAGGACGTTGCTGGCCAGGAAGAGGCCAAGGAATCCCTTAAGGAGGTCGTCGACTTTCTGGAGAAGCCGCAGCGCTACGAGGAGATCGGCGCCAAGCTGCCGCGCGGTGCTCTTCTTGTCGGCCCTCCGGGTACCGGTAAGACCCTGCTTGCCAAGGCTGTGGCCGGCGAGGCCGGTGTTCCGTTCTTTAGCATTTCGGGCTCGGAGTTTGTTGAGATGTTTGTCGGTCGCGGCGCTGCTAAGGTGCGTGACCTGTTTAAGCAGGCCAAGGAAAAGGCCCCGTGCATCGTTTTTATCGATGAGATCGATACCATCGGCAAAAAGCGTGACGGCGGCGGCTTTAGCGGCAACGACGAGCGCGAGCAGACGCTCAACCAGCTGCTGACCGAGATGGACGGCTTCGATAACCACAAGGGTATTGTCGTTCTCGCTGCTACCAACCGACCCGACAGCCTTGACCCGGCCCTGTTGCGCCCCGGCCGTTTTGATCGTCGCATCCCCGTTGAGCTGCCCGACCTGACCGGCCGCAAGAACATCCTTGAGCTCCATGCCAAGAGCGTGAAGACGCAGCCCCCGATCGACCTGACTGCGATCGCCCGTGCCACGCCCGGCGCCTCGGGTGCCGACCTGGCCAATATCATCAACGAGGGCGCCCTGCGCGCCGTTCGCGAGGGTCGCAAGCGTGCAACCCAGGACGACTTCGAGGAGTCGGTGGAGGTCGTCATCGCCGGTCAGCAGCGCAAGTCCACGGTGCTGTCCGATCACGAGAAGCAGGTCGTGTCCTATCACGAGATCGGTCATGCCATCGTTGCCGCCCGCCAGAAGGGTTCTGCGCCGGTCACTAAGATCACCATCGTGCCGCGTACGAGCGGTGCTCTGGGCTACACCATGCAGGTCGAGGAGGACGAGCGCTTCTTGACCACGCGCCAGGAGGTGCTCGACAAGCTCGCCGTCTACTGCGGCGGACGTGCTGCCGAGGAGCTCATCTTTGGTGAGATGACGACTGGCGCGGCCAATGATATCGAGCAGGCCACCAAGCTCGCCCGCAACATGGTGACGCGCTTTGGTATGTCGGAAGAGTTTGGCATGATGGCGCTCGGTACCGTTCAGAATGCCTACCTCAACCAGGACACGTCGCTCACCTGCGCCCCCGGTACGGCCGAGCGCGTGGACGCAATTGTCGCCAAGCTGATCGAGGATGCGCACGATCGCGCCCTGCAGATCCTCAAGGAGAACAAGTTCAAGCTCCATGAGCTGGCTCGTTATCTGTACAAGAAGGAGACGATCACGGGCGAGGAGTTCATGAATCTCCTCACGCGCGAGAATCCGCTGATGCCAAAGCAGCAGTAAGGCTGGTTGCACAACGTCGAACGCCCCATTTGAGTTTCTATCTCAAATGGGGCGTTTTGTTTGGGAGGGATATGTATGAAGATCGTGGTGAGTGCCTGCTTGATGGGAGAGAGCTGCAAATATAACGGGCTCGACAATTACCATCGCGCGTTGGTCGAGGCCTGCGAGCGAACGGGGACCGAGGTTCTCTTGGTGTGCCCCGAGGTTTTTGGTGGCTTGCCCACACCGCGCAAGCCGTCCGAGATTGTGAACGGCGAAGTCCGTACCTGCGAGGGCACCTCAGTCGATCGCGAGTTTCGCCAGGGTGCTCAGCGCGCGCTCGATATGTGCGAGCAGGCGGGCGGCCCGTCCGAGATAGCTGCGTGCATTTTGCAGGACCGCAGCCCCTCGTGCGGTACGGGTCACGTCTACGATGGCACCTTTAGCGGTACGCTCACCGCCGGCAACGGCGTTTTTGTCGATCTGCTGCTGCGTCACGGGTACCGTGTGATCCCCGCAAGCGAATTTGACCCCAGCATGCTGGAACATTGTCCACAGCACTCGAACCCAACACTTCCTCACGGGTGACCGTTTTGGCATC